>JACOZV010000001.1 GCA_016181175.1 Candidatus Yanofskybacteria bacterium | reverse complement strand
GGTGTCAATTAAAATTCTATATAAACCGCCTTCTTCCGCTTTAACTTCTCCTGTAACTTTGCCGTCAAAGATTGATTCTACTTTATTGCCGGGCGCCGCATATCCGGATATAAGCAGGAGCTCCCCTCTGCTAACCGCCGGCTTGCTTAAGTTGATCGTAGGAGCAAAAAAAATGTTTTCTTGGTTAATAACTCTATTAAATTTGGTATCGTAAGTAAAAACTTTGGATCGGCCTTCTTTTCCGTCCTTATCTTTTATGCGGAGAACATAAACCCGCCTTTCTTCAACGGGACTTATTATCTCTTTTTGGAAACTACCGTCGTTTTCTGCATTAAACTCTCCGTCTATAAGAGCTTGCTGAAGCACGCCCCATTCTTCTCTGGCTAGATAAACTCCTAGTGTTGCCCCGGGATATGCCGTGCCGGAAAAAATAATCTTTGTCGGACTGTTGCCCCCTCCGCCACTCCTCGTTTCAACGGCCGCCGGCTCTCCGGGTATTGTATAAGTTACTATCGCTGAAATTTGGCTTATCCGCACCACTTTACTGTTAGTCCCCATGATAGAAACCCCGACCTCAAGATCAGTTGTCGCTGTTTTCAAAAGACTTAAACCGGTATGGGATTGCGCAACTTCAGCGTAATTCCCCGCGGCCGCATTATCAGTTCCGAAATTAGAACAAACCCCGTCAACGCATTTTCTTGTTTGGAATTTGTTGGGAGGCGCTGAACCCACTCTTTTTTGGCAAACAGTTATATCAACCTGGGAAATTGTCGCTCCATCCGGGATAGATGAGATATTAACATCAAAAGTTTGATTCGCCCCTTCGGTTGAACTTTCTATAAACGAAGTGTCGCCGTCGCTATCGGTACACGAAGAACCACTTGATTCGTCCACTTCAAGATAACAGTCAGTTGCATTACAAGCCGTGCCGCCGGTATTTAACCAGTTTGCGCTGTCATCTCCGCCATCAGCAGTCGGTCTCAAGGTGCTTGTTATATCAGCAATGCCTGTTTGGGTATACAAAAACATCAAGCCGATAACTACAGCTAAAATTAAAAGCTTATTTGCCATTAATTTAATTCCCGGTCTGAATACTCGCTCCACCCGCTTCGTATTTTTTGACCTTCTCCACTATTTCACTCATCGGGTGTTGGGTTTTAACGAAATAATCATTGGCTCCTAATGCTAATGCTTTTTTAATATCCTCATCAGAGCCAAGATTTGAAAGAATGATAAAAATTGGCAAATTTTTATATTCCGGATTACTTCTTATCTCTTTCAAAACCTCAAAACCATCCTTCTTGGGCATAACCAGATCAAGCAAAACCAAATCAGGCGGAGATTGCTTAATAGCTTCTACCGTTTCCTCGCCGTCTTTTGCGATTACAACTGTCCAGCCCTCGGCTTCAAATCTGTCTTTAAGGACATTTAGTAAAACCTCTTCGTCCTCTGCGATTAATATTTTTTTCATGATTTTATTTGACGACCGATGAATTAGAGCGCGAGGCCGAATCTTCATTAGTCATCTTTAATGGTATGGTAAACCAAAATGTCGTATCTTTACTCTCTTCCGACTTAAAACCCACCTTGCCGCCCGTATCTTCTATAATCGTTTTGACAATATACAACCCTAATCCCGTACCTTCTGCTTTCATTTTTTTGGCACTTTCTCCTCTATAAAACCTTCCGAAAATATGCGATTGCTCATCTTTAGGAATAATCGGGCCTTTGTTAGCTATTGATACTTTAATAAAACTATCCGTTTTTTCTAAATTTACAATAACTGCCGTATTTTCCGGGGAATACTCAATAGCATTTGATATCAGGTTCTGTAAAACATTATATAATGATTTTTTATTAATCTCCACAGTAAGGGGTCCGACAATACTTTTATTGAATACTACGGCGTGTTTCTTTGAACTTGCATATGGTTCTATTTCTTTAATAAATTCTTCTATAAACACGGGGACGTCAATGAGGTTTTTTTCTGTCACGAGCGTTGATTTAAGCTGAATCCTTGAAATATTCAGCAAATCTTCTACCAATCCAATCAATCTCTTGGATAACATGGAGAGGTCCTTAATATATGTTTGTTGTTTTGGGGTTAAGTTTTGGGAGGTAAATTGTAAGGCCTCCGTAATCCAACTCAGGCCGGAGACGGGTGTTCTCAGTTGGTGCGAAGCAATGGAAATAAATTCGGTTTTGGCTATATCCAGTTCCTCGTGTTCAGTGATATCACGAAATGCCTCTACCGCGCCAATGATCTTACCATCAAAAATAACCGGAGTAATTGTACTTGCTGCTGGAAATCTCGTTTTATCTTTGCGGATATAGTACCAAGTAGTAGTAGTAGTAGTAGACAGAATTTTGGTCAGGATTCTTTCGTTAAACGGCACAACATTACCTGATTCATCTTCTCTTGGGACAACCTCAACCAACAGTTTTCCCGAAACATCTTTTCCTTTCCAGCCAACTAAATTTTCAAATGCTTTATTGACCATCAGTATCTTGCCGGCCTTATCAACCACAACCAGCCCATCTCCAATGCTTTCTAGAATGGCTGCGTATTTTGATTTTTCTTCATCAATTTCTCTCGTGCGTTCTGCTACTTTTTGTTCCAACCCACTTGCATATTGCTTAAGGTTTGATTGAAGACGGGAAATAATAAAGAATAGAATAATTAAATAAAGAAAGAATATCCCGGAAACAATAGCGTATACCAATAATTCTCGGTTCCGAAGAGCAAAAGCGGTTGATTTATCCTGCGAAACTATCACTCCCCACCCATAATTTGGAAGTGGCTGATAAGATATAAGCTGCTCTTTTCCTTCTGGATTGGTTGTAACAGAAACCCCTTGTTCTCCCTGATGCAACTTTTTAACTATATCCCAGGAAGAATAATCTGCAATTTCTTCAGGAAATTCAGGATTCCCAGCAATTTGACCCATCTGATCAACAAAATATACGTAGCCATTTTGAATATCAACTTTCTTTGCCCACAATGCAATATCATCGATACTTGTAGGTAAAAGTATAATTCCCACAACATCACCATTGAATTTAATAGGAATAGCAGCAGCAATAACATTCAACCTTGGCTCCGGTATTCTTTTGAAAATTGGAGATATATAGGGCTCCCAATTTTTACTAATCCCTTTGTACCATTCGCGGTTTGAGAAATCTTGCCCAATAAGAACAGTAGCTCCCGATAATTCGGGAATGACTGCTCTTAAAACACCATCGCGACTAAGGAGTACACTGCGATCAATAAAATCAAACTGTTCCTGTATGTTTTTTAAGGACTGGGCAGCATCATCCCATTTTCCTTCAGCAATAAATTTCTTTAAATCATTTCGATCGGCAAGAGATAGACCGATATTAATTAATTGATCAAATTTAGTTTTTAATGTTTCTACAGCGATTACTGCCTTTGTTTCGTGATGACTAAATATGTCTTGAGTTAAGCTATTATGTAAGCGGACAAGATTAAAAACTACAAAAATAGCCATAGGCAAAAAAAAATAAAACCAAAATCTGATATGGTCGGATCTTGTTGAATAAATTTGATAAATTCACGTTCTGATAGTTCAATTATAACAAAAGGGAGTTAATAATCGCAAGCTAGGATTTAGCCTATAATTATAAGTTGCCGAAAAAAGGTTATTCTCGCAAATCAAGCGAATCAGAAGAAAAACAGGCCCTCTCTATAAAGAAATAAAAGACCCGTCCCAACATAAAACCACCGAAAAGGTGATTTTATGTCTTGAATACAACGCTCCCGCCAATGGCGAGGCTGGGCGAGCGAACCCCCTCATCGCTAAATTCAGAGTTCGTTTCATCAGAAGCTGCTGCGAGGGAAGGAATCGAACCTTCATACTGGGATTCAAAGTCCCATGTCCTATCGTTAGACCTGCCTGCGCGCTGCGAGGCCTGGACTCGAACCAGGATAAACGCCTTCAAAGGGCGCTGTCCTACCATTAGACGACCTCGCAGCAGTGCTTATGAATTTTCAATTTGTTTAATTATTTTTTCTTTTTCTATCCTTTTATCTTTTAACTTTTTTTCATAACTTCTGGCTTCTGTTTCAGAATTAAATTCTTTTGTAAAAATGTATTGAAGCGGCCTATTATTCTGACTTTTTATAATATATGCATACCACATATGTCCTACCATTAAGACCTGCCTGTGCAGGCAGGCAACCCCGCAAATTTATTAAATTTTATCATAAAAATTAGCTTGTTTCAAGCAGATTTTTTGCCAATCATCTGAGAAAACAGAGCAACTGCAGTCAAGGAGAGCATAAGTCCATAAAAGAACGGAAGGGCTTGGTTGACGTTCCACAATACTCCGGCAATTAAGCCAGCGGGAATGGCGGCAAGACCGGTAAATGTTTCAAAAGTGCCAAGAGCCGTTCCGCGGATTCCAACATCGGAGAGGTCGGAGACAAATGACTTCTGTCCAACATCCACCGTCGCCCTGAAAAGGCCATAGAGAGCAAAAAGAATAAGCAAAAAGATAAACGTCCATGTACGGTCATATTGCCATAACGAAACTGTACCGAAACCAAGAAAAACAACAGCCAGTAAAATGTAGCTTAAAATTATAACCTTGCGCCGCCCGAATTTATCAGACCACACACCGGCTATGGTAGAAAAACCTGAATCAAAAATACTGAAAAAAATGTACAAAAGTAGAGTTAGGGAAAGAGCTTTTTTATAATCCAAATCGCCGAAAAGTGATTGGGTTTGAAGAACCAAAAAAGCATAGCTAAAATTGGCAAAAGCGAAAACGGTGGCAACAAAGATAAATTTTTTCAGTTGAACGGACAACCCGTTGAAACCGATCGACTTACTCGCAATTTTTAACTGCGTTGGAACTTTGACAAAAAGAATCGGTATCACCGCGAAAAGAGCGATGATGGCTGAAATCCAAAATATTCTGGAAAAATCAAGCTCCAAATAGAAAACAAAAATCAAAACCGCCGCTGCCCCCAAAACGGCCCCGGCGCTGTCCATTGCCCGCTGAATCCCGAATCCTCTGCCTCGGCGCTCATGGGACAGCGACTCCGATAAAATCGCGTCGCGCGGCGCGTTGCGAAAACCCTTGCCAATCCGCTCAATGGGCCTGACGGCAAGAATCTGCTGCCAAGACGAAGAAAGAGGATACAAAAACTTGGCTACGGCGGAAAAGGCATAACCGGCAAAAACAAAAGTTCTGTATTTTTTGGTTTTATCGGCCCAACGGCCAGATATAACCTTAAAAACAGCGGACACGGCATCACCGATGCCAAAAGCCAAACCGATTGCCACGCCTGCTCCGCCAAGTGTCTGAATAAAAAACGGCAGAATAGGAAAAACCATCTCGCTTGAAAAATCAGCCAATAACGAGGTTAATCCAAGAAGAATCACGTTTAGCATAAATCCCGTACGAACTTACATGACATACATGCCAATGACATAAGTTAGGGGGCATCGTAAGCCAGTGATAACGTACTAGTTGATTATAGATAACCCGGACGGGTAAGTTCGTACGGGATAAATAAATTATGACTTAAATTATTTAAAAAATCAAATAAAAAAGCCGGCGGCTTATCGGCTTTATTCGGATCCGTTTCTGGACTTCTCTTCCAGTATGTTCAAGGTTTGAGTCGCAATATGCTTGACCATGGTTACTTCGTCCATACCGGTTGTGTCCACCAAAAATAATTGTTTATAATCCGGCGAAAGTACGTTATAAGCGTTCTTATAACGCTCAATGAGCGTACGCACGGTTTGTGGGCTAGTCGTTTCCCCAAGCTTTTGGCTTAGAGCTATCCTCAATTCTCTTTCGGCGGCCACATCCGGGTCGCAAACCATAAAATACGCAACATCTATCTTATCCGCCCAAAATCGCAACAGAAAAAAATCTTGTATCATCCTTCTTTCCCCGTTAGTCAACTTCTTTTTTTCTGCCCAATACATCATCCAGCAATATGCGTCAAAAATACAGCGATCAAAAATAACCACATCATAAGGATGACCGGCACTAAAATCTATGAGCTGCGTAAGAGCATAAATGCCTGTCCTGATATTATAAAGCGGCGTACTTCTCCCGATGTGACGGATAACCTCCGCGCCTTCTTGTGGCCTTAATACCCTAAATCCCTGCCTACGCAAAAATTTATCTAATTCCGTAATCGTAGTGGTTTTACCTGCCGATGGCGAACCCGTAAATTCCAAAAAAAACGGCCTTGGCAAGAATTGATCGTCGTAGCGCAAGTGGCTTTTAAGGTAAGCTAGGATCTTTTGGGCTTTTTGCTCAAAAACATTTTCCTGATTTACCAGCTCAGACACATTTGACCCCTGTTTTAAAAGTGCTTTCTTGGGGGTATACTAAAATAAACAAGCATGCCTGTAAATCTAGACTTTTTTATAAAATATGCCCAAACTAAAAAATAAAATAATCGGCTTCGATTTAGACGGCGTTATTCTTGATCACACTGCCACCAAGATAAAATTGGCAAAGAGTTTCGGCTGGGAATTAAGACCGGAGCAAACGCACTCGGAGATAATCAAAAACATCATTCCCAAAGAAGCGCTGGACCAGTTAAAAAGTGCTTTATACGATGATCCAAAAATATCATTAAAATCACCGGCAGCAAAAGGGGCCCGAAGCGTATTGTCAAAAATAAAAAGCAAATACCCATACTTTTTAATATCCAGACGCAAAAAACCAAAAATTGCCATCAAGATCCTGAAATTTAAAAAATTATGGCCTGAATTTTTTAATAAGGGCAACACGTTTTTTGTTTCTGAACCGAAAGACAAAAATAAAATCGGCAAACAGCTCGGCATCACGCACTATATTGATGACGAGCCAAACGTTCTCAAAAAACTCACCGATATTAAGAACAGAATACTTTTTGATCCACATAATTCATCGCCTCATACCGCTAATTTTATAAAAGTAAAATCCTGGAAAGAACTTATAAGCTTAATCGACAGTTGATATAAAATAAACCGACCAGCCATCCGGCTGGTCGGTTTATTTTTTCTTAAAACACCATCTACTATTTACCGCCATTGACCGGTAAACCTTCATAGGGATGCTCCAGCTCGTAGCGATGGAGATACCACCGATACAGTATCCATCCCACTGGCATAGGAAGCCAGAAACTAACGGCGCGCAGAAGAAGAGTCATGGCAAGCGCCGGTTGAGCCGGCACACCAAAAGATATGAGAATCAAAGTCATCCCGCCTTCAAAAACACCGAGTCCACCCGGAACAAACGCAATCATGGACAGAAACTTTGTCAGGGTAAAGGTTATAAAGGCAACCGAAAAACTGATTTTATAATCCACCGCGAAAGATAAAAAATATAAAGTTAAAACCATGGCCAACAAAATCATATTTTGCCAAAAAAATGCCAGCCAAAATGGTCTGGCTCTTTTCTTCAGCTCACCAACATTAAACGTCTCCTTAAACTGGTCAATAATCATAGCTACATGGCCCGTATGGACGTTCCCGTTACCGTTAATTCCGTTTTTATTTTTCCGACGATTTTCAAAATAACTGTGTATCTTACTAATCGCCCATTTGGCAAGTCGGCCACGTTTTCTTTTTTGCAGTGCCAAAAACCAAGAAAGAGCGATCATGGCAAAAAAAGCAAAAGCATAAATAAAATATCTCGCCTCCGAATGCTGGCTTATAATGCCATTGCGGAACATCAAAACAGCTGAAACTATGAAAAAAACGCCGAAAGCCATGTAAAGTGTGGCAAGCTCAAGTATCGCCCGCCCGATTCCTTCAGCGACCGTCAATCCGAATTTTTTAAGGTATTGCACAAAAAATGCCTGCCCCGAGAAACCGGCGGAAGGTAAAGCTTGGTTGAGGAACTGGATGACAAAAGTTATAGGAAAAAGTTCTCTTACTCCGACTTCAAGATCTTTAACACGCAAAACATCACGATAATTTAGGGCAACAAAATAATAGATTATCAACTGGGTGACTATAACGCCAAACAGCCAGAAAATATTGGAACGCAGAAATAAATCCCTTATCAACCTTACTTCTGAAAACCTCAGGTAAATCAAAACCAAAGCCGCCAAAGTAATAAAATAAAAGGCAAACTTATGGAAACTGATCCGCGGTTTTGATAATGGTTTAAATTCTTCGTTTATAGCCATAAAATTACAAGGCCGTCCTTGTATATAAGGACGGCCTTGTAATTACTTAGTAAGTTCCAGTATCGCTAATTCAAGTGGCAGTTGTGGGACAGGCGAAAACCTCAATTCCCCGCCAGCTTTGATAAAAACGTTGATGGTTTTAATTAAAAATTCAATTTCGGTTTGGCCAGACGAGACAGCAACTGTTTTACCGATTAAACCAATTAATTCTGATCTTAAATATTTAATGAATTGTTTTACAAAATTATCCATATCAACTCCTGATTCATAAAGTCGCGCCACATGGGCAATTGCTTCTTGCCCGTTTTTTTGCCGCACCAACTCCAATAGTTTTTGGTGTACATGGAAAGGCACAATACCTAATACCTCAGTTACATGCTCGTCTGTAATGCAGCTGCCAGAATATGCTATCAGCTTATTCAACGACGACTCGGCGTCACGCATGGAACCAGAGGCGCTTGATGCGATAATTGTTAGGGCATCGTTGTCAATCTGAAGTTTTTCTTTTTTGGCAACTTCCAATAGTTTTTTTTGTATTTTTTCTACGCTAATTTTTTTAAAATCAAATCTTTGGACGCGCGACAAAACAGTCTCCGGAACTTTATACGGTTCGGTAGTGGCCAGTATAAAAACGATGTGCGACGGCGGTTCTTCTAGTATCTTGAGTAACGCGTTAAAAGCCGGCGGTGTAAGCATGTGCACTTCGTCTATTATAAAAACCTTGTAGTTGCCGGATGCCGCCGCCACCCGCGCTGAATCCTTGAGGTTCCTGATTTCATCAATGCCACGATTGGATGCGGCATCAATTTCGATCAAGTCTAATGACCGGCTCTCATTGATCTCGTTGCATGAATGACAAATGTTACAAGGCTCCGTATTGTCAACATTATTGCTTTCTATTTGCCGCTTACTACAATTCAATGCTTTTGCCATCAATCTTGCCATTGTCGTCTTGCCGGTCCCCCTCGGCCCACAAAAAAGATAGGCATGCCCGACGCGCCCTGAAGCAAGCGCACCCCGCAAGGTGCGCACTACGTGTTCTTGTCCTTCAACTTCTTGGAAAACGCGTGGTCTATATTTTCTATAAAGTACTTGGGTCATTTTTTAAAGTTTTTTAAAAACAATAAGACGATATCCGATAAAATTTGAGGTCAGATTAAAAAAGGTACCTATAACAGCGGCAATGTTGTTCCATCCTAGTTGCCCCAATCCATACTGCGGCGGAATCAGAAATATAATTCCCGACGAAACACCCACTTTGAGCAGTAAACCCGCGACTGTTATAATCGCAAAAGTTACGAATTCTTTACCGCCAACTGATGTCCTAGCAACACTTCCGAAAACCCAAAATTTATTCCAAAAATAACTGTTAATAACCGCGACCGAGAAAGAAGCTGTCAAGAAAACCGAAACCAGTATGCCTCTTTGCATGTCAGTCAAAAACATAAGTAAGTTGAATATGCCAAAATCAATTCCCGTGTTGAGAAAACCGAGAATCACAAATCTCGAAAATGGGGCAAAAAATTCTTTCCAGCGGGATAAACATTTACCGAAATATAAGCCGGAAATAAAAATAAGCGGAGCAATCATCACCAAACTCCAAGTGACATTACGCGATATGCCAAAACTCTCAAATGTGCGTAAATAAAACAAAACCCCACTCCAAAGAAAACCAGTCATAACCCCGATCAAAATTGTTATGGTTATGTCTTTACGATTTACCATTATTAATTACTGATTACTGGGTCACCCTTCCAGCCATTATTTCCCGTTCCACTTCTTCGCGAGACCGACCGAATCTCAATCGTGACATCTCGCGCAAAGCCGCGGCAGTTTGTGGAGACCCGGCACCAAACACACGCTCGGTTTCAACTCTAACATTAAACGGCCGAGTAGTTTGACCACTCACCAGCAGATTAACATAAGCATTAAGGTTGTCTATGTTGGAAAGGTCTTGCGGACTGAATACGGGATCAAACTTATTTTTCATGAATTCGGCATCATCCGGACCGATACGGAAAGCCACAATAGACCCGACATTGCCGAAAACGGCATCCCTAATGCCTTCTTTGAGCTGTTTGATAAATTGGTTAGCAATTATTAAATTCAATCTGTATTTGCGCGCTTCAGATAAAATCGTGGAAATACTGTCAGTCGTAAAATTCTGAAATTCGTCCATATAAAGATAGAAATCCTTGCGTAACATCTCGTCGTGTACGTCTATTCGCGACAATGCCGCCCGTAATAATTTACCGACAACAAGCATGCCGATAAAGTTGGCATTGAGATCGCCAATCTTGCCCTTTGACAGATTGACGACCAGGATTTTCTGACTATCCATCACTTCGCGAAAATCAAAAGCACTTTTCTTTTGATTGATTATCGGGCGCAAAAATTCGTTAAACACAAAATTATTAAGTTTTGAGGTAATGTATGGCGAAAAATTAGATAGTGACTGTTCGCCTGAGGCTTTCTCGGCTTCCAATTGCCAAAACTCTTTCACCAGAGGATTGGTTTCGCGGCTTAGCTTATCAGCTCTGTAATCATCGTCGTTGAGAATTCTGGAAATATCCGAAATCGTTGGGATCTCATATCCATAGTCGTCAAGCAAAAGATAGAGTGAATTTTTAAAATACTTTTCAAACATCGGACCACCGGTTTCTTTAAGATTATAAAGTTTGTCCATGATGCCGAAGAGTTCGTCTATTATCATGGTCTTCTGTTCCGGATGCTTAGGATCCATTTCAAGCATATTCAGTCCCATCGGACGTTCAATGTCTCCAGGATCAAAATAGATGACGTCCTCAGCGCGTTTTTGAGGCACTATTGATAGCGCGAATTCGGCAAACTCACCGTGCGGATCAATCAAACACACACCCTTGCCATTTTCTAAGTCTTGGCGAATCATAGCTTTCATCATCGTAGACTTTCCGGTGCCGGTTTGACCGATAATATACAGATGCCTGCGACGATCTTCATCAGTCATACGTATCGACAGCTCTTGGCCGCGAAATATATTACGCCCGATTATAATACCCTCCTGCGGCAAGTTGGGTGGTGGTTCGGCTAATTTGGCTTTTAAAAACTTGACCTTGGGTGCGGCTGTGGTAGCAATCGGCAGATGGTAAAAACTTGCAATTTCCTCCGTTGACATCATTATTGACTGCTTATTGTCAAACAACCTGAAAGAAAAATTATAAGTTAATTTATCAAGAGCACGACCTGTTAATCTATTCGCCTTCAAACCATTCACGTCCGGCAAAGAAAATTGAACAAACGATCCTTCAAAATCCTGCAAAATCTGCTGGGCCCGGATTTCTGAACTTGCGGAAGTTACCAATCTGACATTAACATCAAAATTCTGCTTGCTAGCCTTGCCGCCAATAGCCTTAATTATTTCCTCATCAGCCGGCGTTACAATACGCGGTTTTTCCTGTTCAGGAGACTTGTTGGGATCTTGTGTTTTGGGTTTAGGTGGATGTATTGCCCTCTTTAATGCCTCATTGAATTGATAACCTGACTGCATTTCCCGAGATACCTTCACAGCAAAAGATTTTTTGGCATCAGCATGGCTGGGCCTGATTAACACCTGCATTGCCGCACCCTCGCCATCGGCTTGTAGCTTGGACATGGCGGTCAATATACCGCCCATCGGATCGGATTCTAATTTCTGATATGTCCTAATCGGCAAAATGGAGTCGGCGTTATATGACAAATACGCGCCTGCTGTCGCGCCCTGCGGATTAAAAATATTATAATCCTTGGCTTTACTTACCTCGGCAGTCGGATAAAGACTGTAAATTTGTTTTTCTATTATATCTTCGTTACTCTTGGGAACTGCTATGTAAAAATGAGTTTCTTCGCCGGTGTGATGAACGGCCATTTCCAATGAAACATATGGCTCTCCGTAAATAAACTTGTTCCATCCGCGGGAATGTATATTGGAAAATCCGGCCAATAACTGCTCGCCAATTGAAATCAACTCTTTTTCCGGCTTGGAACCACCGTCTTTTGCGCCCAATAACTCTCTGGGTACCCGAATTAAAAAAAGCGACATGTTCAGCGCCCTTTCAACCTGTCCACGCGTCCGCATGCCACCAACTAAAACAAGAGCCGCAACTGCGATTATAATCAAAACTAGCAAAAGTACCACTAATAAAATCATTTCTTCAAAATTATAAATTTATAATTTCTGAATCTTTCTTCTCTCAACTAAATAATTATAAAGCTCGTCCACTAACGCGTCGTGAAAAGCATCAATCAGCGCAGCATTGTTGGTGGCACGCGCCTGTCCAATCGCAGTCTCAAGGGTCTGTTGAAAAGCGACATTAACTAATTCTTGAACTTTTTCTTTTAGTTCCGGGGATAAGTAAGCCGGTGGTTCAATGACCGGCGGCGGAGTTACTGCTTTCCCCGAGTCAGTAAAAGGAATCGGCGTCTGTGGCACAGCCGGTTGCGGCGCGCCTATTCTTTCACCGACAACCTCACGCAAGGTTTCCTTTTCGCCTGGCAGTTCTGTGGCCTGTCCGAGCTGACTTTGGCCCTCCAATGCCGCCCTCTTGGATGCTAATTCTTGCTCAATTTGAGCAATCTCTTGTTCTAAAGTAATTGGCTGGCCTGATTGTGGACCAAACTCTACCATTACTATGATTGTAACATATTTGTTATAATAATTTTAATGCCCAGGTGGACAATATTTTTATTGATTTTAATAGCAGCATCTGTCTTTAGGTTGCAATATATCGGATCGATCCCACAACTGCCCTTCCTCAATGAAATGACAAAAACAGTTTCAGCCGTTACAGGCATACTGTCGGTCGCAGGATTATACTTTCTCGCAAAACGACTTTTCAATTGGCAAATTGCCGCACTGTCAAGCTATCTGATGGCAATAAGTTTTTGGCATGTTTATTTCTCACGTATGGGCTCTTCTGCGATCACGGCATCAATGTTGCTTGTTTGGGGTATGTTATTCTTGTGGCACGGATTATCAACCAACAAATTATATAATTTCGCTATCAGCGGAGTTTTTTGGGGATTAGGATTTTATACTTATTCGTCATTTCAGGTGATGCCGTTAGCTCTGATATTGACGATATTGGCTTACTGGCATTCCGTTAAAAAAGATTTTGGCCATGAAAAATATCTACATACCCGCAATCAGATAATTCGCGGACTTGCTTTGTTTTTGATTACGGTAATTTTGATTGTCTTGCCAACCGGTTATTATTTTTGGCAAAGCCCAACAGACTTTTTGGGACACGTTTACCAAGTTTCGGTTTTTGCCACGCAGTATCCTCTTGAGGCATTTGCAAAAAATGCTGTCCTAACTCTGGGAATGTTTAATTTTTCTGCACAACCATTATTGATTTGGCCGGTAGGCGTATTGTTTGCTTTGGGATTTTTAAGAAGTTTTATCAAATTAGTAAAAGTAAAAAAAAGACATGGCCATTTTTCAACAATACAAACCATGCTTCTTTCCTGGTTTTTTATAGGACTGGCACCGGTTATGCTTTCAAACGAAGGTTCGCCGAGTGCTTTAAGGGCACTAATTGTAGCACCCGTAGTTTTTGTATGGGCCGGAGAGGGACTATGGTGGATAATGGGCGCAACCGGCGACTGGTACCACACGCGCGATATCCACGAGTATAGATTTCAGCATAAATGGTTGCGCGAAAGTTCATTTGTGGCGGTACTTGCGATAGTGATACTATTGGCATCACTGACAATTGCCGAATATGACAAATATTTCAACAAGTGGGCCAAAAACACTTACAATGCGCCGTTCAAAAATTAAAAAGCGGCATTGCCTCACCATTTTTTAACATTTTGCCTTCATGTCAAATTTTAAAATAAACGTAGTGATTGTAACCATTATAGCAGCTTCGGTTGTTTTGATAATCACTAGCGCTTGGAATGATTCACTTATAGTAGATGAAATACCGCACATAGGGGCGGGGTATTCTTATTTGGCTAAACAGGACATGCGATTGAATTTCGAACATCCACCATTAGCTAAGGACGTAGCGGCTATTCCCCTAATGTTTGCCAAACTAAAACAAACGGCATTTGATTCAGGATTCTGGCAACAGGACATAAACGGACAGTGGGAATTCGGACGGTTGTTAATTTTTAATTCCGGCAACAACGCGGATCTAATAAGACATCTGGTAAAACTGCCGATGATTTTATTTTTCATATTATCCGCAGTTTTAATTTTTAGATGGGGGCGCAAATTATACGGCGATGCTGGCTCTATAATAGCTCTGGTTTTATTTGCTTTTTCTCCCACCGTTATTGCCCACTCCCGTTTTGTAACAACAGACGTAGCGGCATTGTTTGGGACACTACTGGCAACATATTTTTTTGTTAACTACATAAAGGGTCCAAAAAATAAAAAACCGCTGATGGCGGGACTGGCATTCGGAATCGCACTAGTTCTTAAGTTTTCAACATTTTTATTGGTTCCGTTCTTTTTGATCTTAGCAATAGTCTACGGTTTTGTGAAAAACCCACGTCCGACAAGCAGTAAGACACCCTGGATTCTTACAAAACTTAAATATGCCTCCAAATCAGCGGGCCAGACAATATTAATTTTTATAATAGGCCTTATAATCGTCGTTTGGCCAGTCTATTATTTAAATACCTACAATTATCCTCCGGAACGGCAAAAAAGCGACACCCAATATATATTAAGCATGGTTTACGGCGATTCATATGTTGAATATAGCCCGATATTGAAACCGGTTATTTTCATGTCTGATAAACCATTGCTTAGGCCAGTCGCTCAATATTTACTTGGTTTTCTAAGAGTGGCCCACCAAAATACAGAACCGCACGAAGTTTATTTTTTGGGCGAAATTTCTCGTTTCGGATGGCGCGAGTATTTTCCGATTGTTTATTTCATAAAAGAACCGCTGGCTTGGTGGGGGCTTGTACTCATATCAATCCTTTTCCTGGCTTGGCAATGGCGATACCCGCCAAAAGAGTGGCTAAATCGCGCGTACAACTTGGTAAGAAATAATCCGGATGAATTTGCTATGCTCTTGTGGCTTCTTATATATTGGGTGGCCAGCATTCAAAGCACGCTAAATATCGGCATAAGGCATCTCCTACCTACATATCCGTTCGCAATACTGCTTGTCAGCGGACAAATTACTAGAATAGGCACTTGGCTCCGCGCACCTAGTTCCAGAAAAAAACTTGCTACTTTCTACTTACTGCTTGTTTCTTTTCTAGGCTGGTATGTTTATGAAAACCTGCGCGTTTTTCCATATTATTTAACTTACTTCAATCAGATTGTCGGCGGGTCGTCAAACGGTTACAAATATGTCGTTGATTCAAATGTTGACTGGGGACAGGATTTAATCAGGTTCAGCAACTGGGTAAAAGAAAATAATATTCAAAAAATTGAATTTGACTACTTCGGCTGGGCTGATCCTTCATATTATCTAAAAAACCGCTACTTATGGCTTACATCAAACAAATATAAGGACGCGTTTGATTTCAAAGCACGCAACCAATCGGACGGCTGGATTGCTGTTTCAGCCACTTTTCTACAAAACTCGCAGGGATCGGAAAAAAATTACAATCCCGCAAATTATCTCTGGCTCAACTCCTACCAACCTATTACCGTCATCGGCAACTCAATTTTTGTGTACCGTATTAAATAAAAAGCGGGCCTAGGCCCGCTTTTTATTTATAATAAATCCTGTCCTGAATACGGAGATCAACGTATTGCAAGCTGGACCTCTGATCGGGCCGGATTTTTTCTTTTAGGAAAGTTATGAGAGCGCTTATTTGTTTTTCAACATTAGTTTGGATACTAAACATTATTTTCCAGTTCTCGGCGGTTTTAACATGAAATTCATCAAAAGAATCTGCCGGTATTTCAAATGCTGCTATATTGATACCAGCCCTATTTAGTAATTCGTGTGCATCTATTATTTCTTTAAGCCAAGCTTCGTCAGTAACCATATTTCCCAATTCTATGTTTTTGTCTTGGCGATAATCAAACACGTTAATTATTAAAAAACCCGAGGATGGTTGTGTTTTGCTAAATGCAACACCGTTTTTGTCAAAATAATAACACTCGTTTTCAACGGCTGAACACCAAATACCTGCCGGCTTACGTTCGTCGCTTGATATGAATAAGGAATGGGGTAATTTTTTTGAAATTTTAACAGATTCCAGTTTTGGAAATTGACTAGCCAAATGGGAAGATAGTTTATCCGCCGAAAAAAACAAAATATTATCCCGTTTGTTGATATTCCAAAATCCCAAATCCAACCAACCATCAACATATTTGCTTAAGTCAGCGCGCAAACCATCTGCAACCTCAATTTTTACATCTCTTACATCCAAAAGCCGAGAAAAAAAAAGTAGATAAGTCAGGCCGATCAGACCAACAACACTAACAAAACCAAAAAGGGCAAATTGGAAAATTATTTTTTCGCGTTTTTTTATTTTAAGCTCATCTTTATATTTCTGCATAACATTAATTTTAAATATATATACGCGGCAATAACGGATTTATCCGAGAAACCACTTCGTAATTGATTGTGCTTATTTTTTCAGCCAACTCTTCGACTGTTATCTGCTCCTTGCCGCTTTTACCGATAAAAATGACGTCATCTCCCGTTTTTGCCTTGATATCGCCTAAATCTACAATAGTCATATTCATGCAAACCCTACCCGCAACTTTAGCCCGTTTTCCGTTTATAAGAACCTCGCCGCATTGTGATAATTTCCTATCAAAACCATCATAATAACCAACCGGCAAAACAGCAATTGAAGTTTCTTTTTTTGTTTGGTACGCACGATCATAGCCAACGGTTTCTCCTTTTGAAACTTGTTTTACTTGGACTATTTTTGTTTTCCAAGAAAGAACCGGCTTTAATTTCACTTTTTGTGATAATTTTTCTCTTAGCTTTTTGGACGGCCAAAGTCCATAAAGACCGATGCCGACCCTTGCCAGATTACCGCCTAAAACCTCGGACCGCATTATCGCCGCGGTACAAGCCGAATGAATAAATCTTGGACGTATCCCCTTATTTTTAAGTATTCCGACTGCCTCGTTAAGGATTCCGATTTGTTCTTTATAAAACAGCGAATCTAAATTTTCCGAATCGGCAAAATGCGTATATATACCCGCTATTGGAAATTCAAATTTGATGTTTTTAAGCTCGCCTGTGTCTATACCCAAGCGGTTAGTTCCGGTTTCTACCTTGAGATGCGCTTTAATTGCATCTGGATTTATTTGACCGGTTTTTATGAGTCGCGCCACAGAAGCTAGGACTTCTTTATCGTAAACTGAAATATGAAAACCGTTTTTTATGGCAAGTATCCTGTCTTTTTCTGGAACATAGCCAAGAATCATTATTTCATTTTTCGGCTCAATTGAGTTTACGGAAAGAGCTTCTTGAAGCGAATCAACTCCAAACATAATGTCAGCCTCTTTTTTAAGAACGGAAACGGTTTCTTTCAAACCGTGACCATAAGCATTCGCTTTTACGACCGCTAAGAGTTTTGTACTCGGTTTCAAAAACCCGCGCATAATTCTGACGTTATTTTCAAGCGCGTCTTTTGATATTTCAACCCAAGTTTTGTGGTTATGTACTGGTATTGACATTAAACAAACTAGGTGCTACACTTATATTAGTAATCGGCAGAACTTTGAAAATGGAGTAAAAATGAAAAAAGTGGCACCTAAAAAATGGCATTCAAAAAATTTTGTATACGCTAAACAAGAAACAATAACGGCCTTCCTTAATAAACATGGATTGAAGCCAGAAGAAGTGAAAATTGTTTATAGTTACAGTCCTGAAAGCCACTGGCAGCCTATTACTTTCGTATCTATAGTTTTCTATTTTTCTGATCGTGAATTAGACTAAAAAAATTACCATTTACGACAGGCCTGGCATAAGCTGGGTTTTTTTATTTTCAGCCATCGCCTACAACAAAGAAATTCAGTATCTCAAAAATTACAAACACGGGAATCCCCCTCCCCAATTTAGTAAAACTAGGGGGGGGGTGATTTTTATCACTCCGCAAATTGCCAAAGAGAGGATGTTATTTACCGGCGGAGGCGGACACTTTTTGTGAAAAATCCCGTACTCGGGTGGATTGAACAAAAAAGGGGTCCGCGTAGCCGGTGAATAAACTTTTCTGCTAATTAAGTTTGTAATTTTTGAGAAACCTTACCGCCGAATTTCTTTGACCCCACTCATCCATTTCCTTAAAACCTTAGGCACAACAACCGTGCCTTTCTTTGTTTGGTAATTCTCCACAATATTTGCCAAAATCCTTGGAGTGGCAAGGGCAGTATTATTAAGCGAGTGTGCAAATTGCAATTTGCCGCCGGCATCACGATATTTGATGTTTAGCCGGCGAGTTTGGAAATCATGAAAATATGAAGCCGAGTGAGTCTCACGATAACGCTCCTGCGACGGCATCCAGGTTTCAATGTCATATTTCTTGACCTGCCCCAAACCAAGATCGCCAGCACAATTAACCACCACGCGATAAGGCAATTTTAGCGCCTGGACGATTTCTTCGGCATTATGGGTAATCTCCTCGTGCCATTTCACCGATTCTTCGTGGTCAGCCTTACAAAGTATAACCTGCTCCAGTTTATAGAATTCGTGTACACGCAAGATACCTTTGGTGTCCTTGCCATAAGAGCCGGCTTCGGAACGAAAACAGGGTGAAAAAACAATCAACTTAATGGGTAAATCTTTTACGTCTAGGACTTCATCAGCATGGTAACCCATTGCCGATACTTCCGAAGTACCAATCAAATACTCATCGTCGCCAACCTTATAAACCTCGTCTTTACCTTGCGGCAACCAACCGGTACCTGTGAAATTAAATTCACGTGCAATGGCCGGAGCAATCAGCGGTTTGTAACCTTTTTTGATAAACTTTTCCAAGACAAAATTCCACAAAGCATTGGACAACAAAACGGCTTCATTTTTTAAAAAATACCCGCGGAATCCTGAAACTTTAGACCCACGCTCCAAATCAAGTAGGTCTAGCTCATCCATCAACACAATGTGATCCTTGGCCTGAAAACTAAACTTAGGGATTTTGCCCCATCTCCGTACCTCAACATTATCGGCATCGTTTTTGCCATCCGGTACCGAAGAATCGGGTACTTGCGGCACTTCCAGCATCAAACTGTCATAATATTTTTGAACATTGGCAATTTCATTTTCTAGTATTTTTATTTCTTCCTTTAGTTTCTTAAGCTCTTCAAGCTCGGTTGGCGCTTTAGGTCCGCCCCGTGAGCCGGCATTTTGTTTGGCACGTTTGGCCTCAAGTTCTTGCAAAATCTGTCTGCGTCTTTCGTCAACCGCCAATAATTCGTCCACATCAAACTTAATACCTTTTTTACGAACGGCATCACTAATCAAATCCTTATTGTCACGAATAAATTTAATGTCTAGCATTTTTAGCGCGGTTTCATCAATGGAAAAAATACCGTTTCCCTAACCGGCCTATCCATTAAGAAAGCAAATAATCTTTCTGAATAGGCAAAACCTGCAGTCGGCGGCATACCGTATTCAAGCGCTTCTACAAAATCCTCATCCATTCTTTGAGCTTCTTTATCACCGGCCTTTCCTAATTTAACCTGCTCCTCAAATCGCTCTCTCTGGTCAATCGGATCGTTAAGTTCGGAAAATCCTTTGCCCAACTCTGAACCTCCTGCCACAACCTGAAAACGCTCGACCCTGTCTTTGTCCAGCTGTGACCTTTTTGCCAAAGGCTCTATGTCAACAGGTGGTAATACCAGAAACCCAGGATCCCACAAGTTTGACCTGACTTTCTTCTTGAATACCACGTCAATCAACCTGCCCTTGCCAAGATGTTTATTAACGTCTATTTTGTTGTCCTTGGCGTAGTTTATTAAATCTTTTTCGCTTGCTTCTTTTAAATTAAGGCCGGTATATTTTTCAAAAACTTCATAATAATCATAAATATTCCAGGCAGCTCCCCAATCCAAACTTTTATCTTGGTAACTATGAGTTAAGGTCCCGAGGGTTTTCTTTATAACATGCTTAATGAGACGCTCAACAATTTTCATTAAGGCGTCGTAGTCAGTATACGCCCAATACATTTCCATTTGTGTGTAATCTTGAAGATGCTCACGATCCATTCCTTCATTCCTAAAGATTCTGCCAATTTCAAAAACTTTTTCAAAACCACCTACATTCAAACGCTTCAAGCTAAGCTCGGGGGCAATACGCAAATAAAGGTTAACATCTAAGGCATTCATGTGGGTTTTGAACGGTTCGGCATCTGCCCCTCCTGGAATTTGTTCTAGAATTGGAGTTTCCACTTCAACACCGCCATCATTTAATAAAAATTCTCTGGTTGCTTGCCAAAAAACAGATTTTTTTACAAAAAGCTCTTTTACTGCCGGATCCATTATCAAATCCAGATACCGCCTGCGAAGACGCTCCTCAACATCTTCCAAACCGTGCCATTTTTCCGGCAATGGTAATAATGATTTCGCCAAAAGTTTATATGCATGCACTTCCAAAGTCCGCTCTTCCTTCTTGGTCTTGAAAAGAGTGCCACCAGCTTCAATAAAATCACCTATATCTATGGTTTCCAAAAAGAAGTCGTATTCTTTCTCCCCTATCGCGTCTTTTTTGAAAAACAGCTGAATTTGACCTTTATCCAGCTCCAGTTTGGAAGAGTCCAAACTGGAGCTGGACGAGCCATCTTGTAAATCTAAAAATGTTGAACCACCATGCTCGCGCTTGGCCATAATTCGTCCAGCCAAAATCACTTCCACTTCTTTGGTTGAAAGTTCGTCAAAATCACCAATTGCTTGCTGGATTTCATGAGTACGCGAAGAACGAGACGGATAAGGATCTATGCCGGCTTTTTGCAATTTTTCTAATTTTTCTAACCGGGTTTTACGTAGATCGTCTAGGGCCATAATAAATAAATCATATCAAAGTAATGCAAAAACAAAAAGTCCCTTAGCGGGACCGCTCAATTCTTTGATTTAATTAGTTAATTTCTAAAATCTTGTAACTAACCATCCCGCCCGGCGTTTTTACCTCTATTTCTTCGTTTTTTTTACGCCCCAAGAATGCCGTGCCCAACGGTGATTCGTTTGAAATAAAACCATGCACCGGATTAGATTCTGCTGCGCCGACAATGGTAAATTTTTGTTCGCCATGCTCTCCTGATTTAACCCTCACTGTGGAACCCACGACCACAACCTCGACCTTCTGATGGGGACTGATTAAAACGCCACTTTTTATCATATCTTCAAGTTCACCAATACGCCCCTCATTGAAACTTTGCATTTCTTTGGCTTCAATGTATTCCGCATTCTCGGAAAGATCACCCAGTTCTTTAGCAGCCAAAATCTTCCGGGTAACCTCGGGTCTGACTTGTTCTCTGCGTTCTTCCAATTCTTTTTTTAGTTTTTCCAATCCTTCAGGACTGAAATATTGGGTGCTCATGAAGGTTCCGATTGAGTCGGCCGTGAGAGTTCCCATAAAAATCTAGTAAGATTTTTATGGGAGACGCGTAGCCGACAATTGGAATCACTGTAGGCATTAAAAATTAAAACAAATAGAAATTATATCATAAATAAAAGGGTCATCCGTTAAATGTGTGGATAACCCGCCGTTTTATTGCTCTTCATTTCTTGTCACAAAATACCATAAAAGAAAATCATTTGCAACTTTTATGGCCAAACCTTGACTTTGGTTAATATTTTCTACCAAAACAGTCATCACTATTTCCGGATCATTATAAGGACCAAATACCGTGAATAAAGAGTTAAGACCGCGGCCGGTAACTTGTGCCGTTCCCGTTTTAGCTGCCAAAACAACCGGCACATTTTGAAGAAGTGAAGCCGTGCCTGATAAAATAGTTTCTCTCATTCCCTGCTTGACTATATTTAGCGTTTCTTGATCAAAAGGCATTTGGCCCAACGTGTACGGTTCATTTTTCTCAAGCAACCGACCATCGGCCCCACGCACCTCTCTTACGATATACGGTTTCATTAAGTTTCCGCCGTTGGCAATAGCTCCGATATAAGTATTAAGCCAGACCGGAGTTACGATCAAATCGCCCTGCCCGATGGAGATATTGTAAGTATCGCCGACATACCAAGATTCGCCCTTGGTTTCTTTTTTCCATTCTTTTGACGGAACCAGTCCGGATACTTCCCCGGGCAAATCAATGCCGGTATTTTTGTCGGCACCCGCGCTCTTTATATAATTTGATATTCTATCAATGCCGAGACCCTTAATGTTACCGTAACCACCGCCCAAAGAGTAAAAGTAAACGTCAACTGAATCAGCAATAGCCTTTTTAATATCGGTCCAGCCATGCACCTTCCAATCCCGAAAAGTGTAAAAAATATTAGAATCAACCTCGCTTTGCACGCTAATACTACCGTTGGCAAAAATAATAGTGGAGGGAGTGACTACGCCTTCTTTCAAACCAGCTAAAGCTAAAAGTGGTTTAATAGTTGAACCCGGGCTGTAACGACCGGAAATTACTCTGTTTAAAAGGGGTCTGTCTGGATTTTTTAAAATATTTGGTATCGCTGAAATACTGTCTGGGGACGACGAATCCTCAAAAATATTATTATCAAAAGTGGGCATACTCACCAAACCCAAAACTGCGCCGGATTTAGGATTTTGAACTATGGCCGCGCCTCGCCTAACTCCGGCTGAAGCAAAAACATAACTCATTGTTTTATAAAGCTTGTTTTGTATTGAAGAATCTATATTTAAAAACAGGTTATCCGCCCCCTCGTTTTTTGTGTCTTGACTTACACGATTTAAAACTTCTTCACTGCTTAAAAAATTAAAATCCCTGTGTTCTCCGCGCAAAAATTGCTCATATTGAGCTTCAAGGCCGGTACGCCCAATGCGATCATTTATGAAAAAATAGTTATCATTCTTGAGATCATCGGGTGTTACCTTGGCGGTATTGCCCAAAAGGTGCGCTGACGCGGGACCGTCAGGATAGTATCGCCGGGCATTGGTCACGATAAATAAATATGGCAATGAAATATTTTTGATTTTTACCATTTCTTCCTTATTAAGATCGTTTTTTATGACAAAAGCGGCCTGATCTTTATTTTCTTCAAAAACCTCGCTCAATGACTCCACATTTCTGTCTATGATGGTCGAAATAAGCTTAATGCCATCCATGAGCATGTCACTGGATTTGGGCAAAAAAGTGTGCACCACAACTAAGTCAAAAACCGGCACATTCTCAACAAGTGCCCGATTATTAAAATCGTAAATTAAACCGCGCAAAGGCGATAATTGATAGCTCAAGAGACTACTCTGTTCCGCGGAAGAAGCAAAATGCTCACCTTCCACAATTTGAAATTGGAAAGATTTAAGAACAAGGAGCACAAAAACCACCGCTACTGCCGTGTAAAAAATATTAAAAACACTGCGACTGATTGGCGTTTCAATTGTCGGGTGAATGCTTAAGGTGTCGGCCAATGTTTCTTCCGGTTTTAGCTCTTCTGACTCAAAACTGTTTATTTTATACTTGCTAAGGTTCATAAAAAAACGTTAGTTTTTTACGTAACGTAACAAAAAATTAATAATTAGAAATACGGCCGCGGTTTCAATTATTATAAAAAAGAAACGATCAACTATTAATCTGGAACTGGATCCTATCGAAAATATTGCAAAGTAGGCAAAAATAAAAATAATGGTATAAACGACAAATGAGAGAAGTGAATGCTGGCTGATATTGAATCTGGTTTTGAATAAAAATATAGCCAAAGCAAGAAAAAGTATGGCAAAAGTAAAAAAACCCAAACGGTACCCGGAAAAAAAATCAAAAACAAAAGAAACCGCAACAATATAGGAAAGCTCTCCTGTGTTGTTTTTACAGCTAAGCATGAAAATCACAACGAAAATTGGATAAATGAAAACCGGCCAAGATGCCAGCGTGGGCAAAAACCGTTCCATGAAAAAGATTGCGGCCGAAGTTATAAGGAAAAATTTGAATCTGGACATAATGATACGAGTAGTATAAGGTAAATTCATGCTTTAGAAACAGTGGAGAGATAAGAATGGCATTAGTTGATCTTTTTGGACTGATTGCTGCAGGATTTTGCATTCTGCTAATGGCAATAGGACTTCCGTCACAGATTTTTAAAAATTACAAAAATAAGTCAGTTAAAGGGATATCCTTAGCATTGTATGCCATATTCTTTTTGAATTGTATATCCTGGCTAATTTATGCGTATCTAAAAAAAGATCATTATTTACTGGTTTCGAATATTCCCGGTGTCCTTGCTAACGCGGTAATACTTTGTCAATTCTTATTTTATAGAACTAGGTAATAACTTTTCCAAGTTCATATTTCACCAGTAATGGTGATTTATTTTATGTAAAAAGACGCGCTTTTTACTTTAATACCACAAATAAACTTGAGCCAAGGGAGGGATCAAAAAGCTGTCGAGCTGAAACTTTTTTGAAAAGTGCATTGGCCGAAGATTCGACCTTGGTTACTTCGGCAATTAACAGAGCTTCGTGCAACCCATCAAGACCACTGCTAACAATGGTTTCGTTTTCTTTAATTTCATCGCTATTGGTCACAAGATTAAGGCCTACATTGTTGTGCAGCCCCCCACTTGTTTCCACCAGCGTCCGCGACCCAAGTACGCGCCCACTGATTTTAACGCGCGGATCGTCAAGGAGTAAAACTACCGCCGAATCATCCAAAACCTGCCCCACCACACCAACCAATATATTGCCCGCGGTTATAACGGGCATTTTTTCTTCAACGCCGTCTTTAACACCCTTGTTAATCAAAGCCGTTGAAGACAACGCGCCTCTTTGTATATTAAAAATCTGCGCCAGCAACAGCGGCAAATCCAGCCGCCTGGCCACTTTTAGCTCGTCTCTCAAAAAATTATTTTCGCGCCTTAAACTATCCAGTTCCGCCAATCGTCCGAGTAAAATATTATTTTCTTCACGCAGTTTTGAATTCTCTTTAATTACTGCCTTGGTTTTCAAAAACCGGGATATATATTTTGAGAATTCAAGTAGATTGTCCGTTAAAAAAATCCCCGGAGTTTTGATAATTTTATAAAAAAAGTTTGGCAGTAAATTAGCGGCCAAATAGTTATTAAAAACAACGATCACGGCAACAATCAAGAAAATAATAAAATACTTTTTATAAAAATTGTTTGCCACTTTTTATATATACGCTTCTTTAGCGGTCCAGACCAGTACAGACTTAAGAGAATCGAGGTGGTCAAGTACCATACCGCAACCACGCACCACAGCTGTCATGGGATCATCAACAACCTTTACGGGCAATTTGGTTTCGTGACTAATTAACTCATCAAATCCCCGCAACAAACTGCCGCCACCTGCAAGAAAAATGCTTCTATTTAATAAGTCCGCAATCAACTCCGGAGGTGTTTCCTCGATCGTATTTTTAATTGCCAAAACAATACCTCGGATAGAACGGTGCATTGCTTTGCGCACCTCTTCCGAGGTTATGGTCAACTCTTTAGGTAAGCCGGTCAAAAGATCACGACCACGAACCTGCACAGTTAACTCTTCTTCCAAAGGATAAGCCGAACCAACGGCTAATTTTATGTTTTCTGCGGTTGAATCGCCAATTAATATGTTGTGCTCTTCCCTCATGAACAAACTGATATCGCTTGTTAATTTGTCACCGGCAATTCTCAAGGAACGCGAAGCGACAACCCCGCCCATTGAAATAACCGCCACGTCGGTTGTACCTCCTCCAATATCTATAATCAGATTAGCCGCCGCTTCTTGCACCGGCAACCTGGCACCGATTGCCGCAGCCATTGGCTCTTCTATAAGAAAAACGTCTCTGGCACCGGCATTATAGGCCGCATCTTCAACTGCCCTCTTCTCTACTTCAGTAACGCTTGCCGGAACGCCTATGACTACGCGCGGACGCGGAATCAAAGAAAATGATTTCTCTTGTGCCCTGTCAATAAAATACTTGAGCATTTGCTCAGTTACCTCAAAATCAGAAACAACACCAGCTATGAGCGGTTTGGAAACGATAATATAGCCCGGGGTGCGGCCAACCATTTTACGCGCATCTTGGCCAATGGCAAGAATTTGACCAGTTTTTTGATTTATCGCAACAATTGACGGCTCATCAATAATTATTCCTCTACCCCGGACATAAACCAGAGTATTTGCAGTACCCAAATCAATCCCGATATCCTTTGACCAAAAATTGAATAGTTTATCGAACATGATAACAACTTAGAATAACAGAATTAATATTAACAAGCAAAAAAAATCGCTCACCATTATCCCTCATATCACCATTTGTCCACCCAGCGAATGGACTGCATTCCGTCAAAAGCGTGGATTTTGCTCGCAGTGTTTTACTATTATACTGCTCGCAAACCGTGCAATCCACTCTTTTGACGGTGCTATGAGGTATAATGGCCTCGCTTTTTTATGACACTTCCTTCTTGATTATTGTTGTTATAAAAACCGCCGATTGGTATCGGCTTAGGGTTTGTAATTTTTGTAAATCTAGCAAACTAAAAATAAAAAAGCTCCCTGAACGGCCAATGTCAGGGAGCCGACTAAAAAATTGGGCATCAGTAACCATTGCTTTTGGCCAAACAACGATCAGCCCGCTCGGTGGCTACAAGCTCTCCCGGCCTGCCCATCGTTTCCACATACCAGTGTTCCTTTCTACTCAACGGTATGGTAGAGGGTGGAACAAACCAAGAGGCATTGCTGCCCCTCGGAGGAACGCAAGAGCCATGGGGCTTTACTGGCCCCAAAACTTCATCATGTTAATTCCTCCAATGTATTTTAACAAAGAAACCCCGAGCGGATAGGGTTCGGCGACACGCCGTACACGGATCAATCCGCTCGGGAGATTGCATCCCACCGATGCAAGCAAGGTTGTTCTTGAAACACTTGAGCAACCCAGCAAACAGTCCCGAAAGACTTGCCCAGCACCTTTCGCAAAGCGAAAGGTGCTGGGATGAAAAGAACTATTTTCGGGACTTTTTGCTAGGCTCTAGAACTATACTTTTATAATGTAATTATAGCAAACTACCTATTATTTTGTCAAGTGGCACTAGTCTCACCTCTTTTTCACTTCTCCTTTTTATCTCAACGCTCCTTTTTTGTAAAGTCTTCTCACTGATAACCAATCGTATCGGACAACCGATCAGATCGGCATCGGCAAACTTTTCCCCTGCGGTTTTGTCGACCCGATCATCATATAATATCTCAATGCTGTTATGTAATAGTTCTTCATAAAGTTCTTCACCAACTTTTTCAGCACCAGACAAAACAACTAGATGTACCTTAAGTGGCGATACTGATTCCGGCCAAGCAATACCTTCGTCATCGTGGTGTATTTCTACCAACGTCCCCATCACTCGTCCCAAACCAATACCGTATGAGCCCATGATCACAAAGTGTGACTCCCCTTTTTCGTCAACAAATCTCAAATCAAATGCTTTTGAATATTTATCGCCAAGCGGAAATGTGTTGCCGATTTCAATTGATTTTAGTTCCGTAATTTTACCCTCCTCGCCTTCGCCAAGGCATTTCGGGCATTGATCGCCATTTATCAATTTTGAGATTTCTTTATTCTCTGCATATTCGCATTTATCGCAAACAAAAATAGTATCTTCGCCAATATCAGATAGAACCTGAAACTCGTGTGTGTTTTCCGCCGTAAATGTCCCGCCAGCGGCAACTGTATAAATCGATTTCAGGCCGCAACGATGAAAAATTTTATGATAGGCACCCTTTACTTCTTCATAATATTTTTCCAAATCTTCTTGCGTGGCATGAAAACTATAAAGGTCCTTCATCATAAATTCCCGCCCGCGCAAAAGACCGGATTTGGCCCGCAGTTCGTTGCGGAATTTTGTTTGTATCTGATAAGCGGCAAAGGGCAGATCTTTGTACGAGCTTATGAAACGCGAAGCAATCGCAGTCAGGACTTCCTCATGAGTCCAACCCAAAACAAAATTACTTAGTGGTTCAACCACTAAGTCAGACTTAGTGGTTGAACCACTAAGTAAACCGTTAGTCACCTTAAATCCAATTTCTACGTCCCAGCGTCCGGTGGCGTCAAGATATTTTTTTTCAACCAACGCTGGCATAAACATTTCCACTCCGCCGATTTTATTCATTTCTTCTCTGATAATACCGGCTATTTTTTGCACAACCCGCCAACCCAAGGGCAAAAAGGTATAAATCCCAGCGGAATTCTTGTAAATAAAACCACCGCGTTCAAGCAGTTGGGCATTTATACTAGTTTCGTCCTTGGGATTTTCGCGAGTAGTTTTAGTAAAAAGTTTGGATAGCCTCATTGTTTAAATTTTAGGACATTTTTCGCCAGGATGCCAATATTGTGTTTTTGTAAAATCCGGTTTGCCGCCTTCCAAATCAACAGTAACATTCGCGCGGCTGTTATTTGGAATTGTTTTTTCACACCTGGCACAAACATGCTCTTTGCGTGTGTCAAAAACTGCCGCTCTCCAAAATGTTGGATATTTCTCCCATCTTAATTTTTTATGCTCCACTTGCTCTTCTTTTTTGGGATTTTTATAAAGTTTTAACTGTTCAACCATAATTTTATAGGAATTTCAAAATATCTTTTGTCGTAATATAAATCATAAGTAAAATTAAAAGTGCGAATCCGACGGTATTTACGGCATTTTCAATTTTTCTGGAAACGGGTCTGCCTCTTAACCTTTCAATGCCCACAAAAAGAAGGCGTCCTCCATCCAACGCGGGAAAAGGAATTATGTTTAATACGGCAAGATTGATTGATATAAGCGCTGTAAATTGCATTAGATATGTGAATCCAAGCCGCGCTGCTTTGCCGGTAATCACGGCAATGCCTACGGGCCCGGAAAGTTCGACCCCGGCTTTTCCTGTAGCAAAAATATTTTTTATAATTGTCGCGTACCCTGCCACTGTGTAGTGAAAGATGTTGACCGCGTCCATGGTGCCGCGTCCGATTGATTCATACCACGGGTATTTGATAATGCCGGTGGAAGCTAATGATATGCCGAGGGACCCTTCGCCTTCAGGCGGGTTAATGCGGGGCGTCATTTTCTTTTCTGATAACTCGTTGGCGCTTCGCACCAACACAATGACGTTTTTGCCTAGATTTTGATTAATAAAATTCTGCACATCTTGAACCTTGAATACTTCTAGGGTTCCGCCGTCCAGTTTGAATCCAACTATTTCGTCCAAGGGCTTCAATCCCGCTTGCTCCGCAGGACTTCCGGCGGCAATCTGAATGATTTGTACTTTAATGTCACGAGCCTGTTTTACGGATGCCTCATCAACTAATCCCACACGTAGACCCATGGCATTGCCAACCACCAAAAGCACAATTGCCAATAGAACATTCATAACCACACCAGCGACAATGATTCCTGAACGCACTCCTGCTTTAGCCGATGCGAAACTTCTTGGATTTTCTGACTCTTGTCCATCCTCACCCAAAATTTTAACGAATCCGCCGAAAGGTATCCAGTTAACAGAATAAATTGTCTCTCCACGCTTTATGCCAAAGGCGCGCGGCGGAAAGCCAAAACCAAATTCCTCCACTTTCATACCCGCCCGTTTGGCCATAATAAAATGCCCAAACTCATGGACAAAAACCAACACGCTTAAAACAATTATGAAAATTATAGCGGTAATCAAATTAATTTAATAATTCCTGCTCTTTCTTGTTTTCCAATTCTTCAATTTTCTTGTTGTAGTCGTCTATGATTTTCTGCAAGTCGTCTTTGGCTTTAAACTTATCGTCTTCGCCAATTTCATGGCCACGTTCCATTGCCTGAACCTTGTTCCAAATTTCTTCGCGAATTCGGCGTATTTTGACGCGCGCTTCTTCGGTTTTATGTTTAAGAGATTTGATAAACTCTTTTCTACGCTCTTCGGTTAATGATGGTATGTTCAGACGTATAATTTGACCGTCAACAACCGGATTCAGCCCTATTTCGCTTTTTCTTATAGCACCGCTTATTGCCTCAACTACACCCTTGTCCCATGGCTGTATTACTAATGATCGCGGTTCAGGGGTAGTAATGGTTGCTAGCTCTTTAACATGCATCCTCTGGCCATAGGCATCAACAATAATATCCTCCACTAGCGCCGGAGTTGCTCGTCCCGTGCTTATGGAAGCAATATCATTTTTATAAAAATCCAAAACCCCCTCAAAACCAGACTTTTTTTGATTGAGTAAATCTTTAATATTCATGGATTGAGTTTACACTTGTATTAAAAAGTTTTCCAATGCCAACCGTTGATTAAACTGTGGCTTATTTATTATTTCATGAAGCACCAACAGATTTTTAAGGATTTTATGCGCCTTGGGTTCATTTAAACGTGTCCTTAGATAAAGCGTCCAATATAAAATCTTTTTGGCTAATTCGGTCTTATTTTTTTCACCTGCAAATCCGGCAGATGGGTCGGCAAGTTTTTGGGCAATAGCCAGCCGCTCATTGATGTCAGATTTAATTAAATGCATCACCTCTTCAATCGCATCTTTAACTTCATCAAAAGAATTTTCCTCTACAATTTTTTTAATAAGACCCAATCTGCCATTGGCAAATTCTGTCAGTAATTCTTTGTTCTTGTTGGATAATTTAGCGTCAATTAACATGTTTGCTATCAATTTTTTAGGATGTGATGAAAATTTAATCTCCTGACAACGTGATACAATTGTTGTCAAAAGAGATTCCGGGTTAGCAGTAACTAGAATAAAAATTGTTGATGGACTCGGCTCTTCCAGAATTTTCAATAACGAATTCTGGGCCTCAATAGTCATTAGATGCGCATCATCAATAATCACAAATTTATAAGGCCCGACATAAGAACTTAAAGAAACAAATTTTTTAATTTTACGTATCTCTTCAATTGCAATAGAATGCCAGCTTTCAGAACTAGCGGGACTAACAGTTAAAATGTCCGGGTTGTTACCCTGCGATTTATTACCGCTTATAACATGATTTGCTAATTCAAATGCAAAAGTCCTCTTGCCTATCATTTCCTGGCCGGTAAAAAGATAAGCATGGGCAAAACCACCATTTTGTATGAAATTTTCAAATAATTTTTGATTTTTATCAAAACCGATTGTTTGCCAAGACATTGTAATTAAGAAATCACAAAACCAAGAATCTGCTGAGCTATGATTCTTGCCGCTTCGAGTCTAGCGAATTGTTTAATTTTTTGCGATAACTCAACACGATTGCCATAAGCATTCTCTATCTCATTAATTAGTATGTGCGCAGTTAAGTTATCTTGTTCAATTACTATAGCTCCAAATTTAGCAAATTCTCTGGCATTAGCCAATTGGTGATCGCTAGCTGAACCCTTAAGGGGAATGATTATTGCTGGTTTACCAACGGCAGCTATTTCAAATATCGTTCCGGCGCCGGAACGTCCCACAATCACATCAGAGGCGGAATAAGCCAAAGTCATCTGCTGCAAATCAAAAGCAGGGTAAAGACGATAGTTTTCTGCAATAACCTTGCCAAATGTACCTTCTCCTTCTTTGACGATTCTTAGTATTTGAGAGTTTGTATTATCGTAATTATTCAAACCACACTGGTGAATAACCTGGAATTTTTTGGTAAGTTCAGTCAAAGAAAGCAAAAGCTTTTCATTTATAACTTGCGCACCCTGGCTAGCACCGGTAATTAAAACGGTTGGTTTGTTTGGATCAAGGTTAAACGCGGACAAGGCCACCGCTTTGTCTACTAAGTTAGCAATTCCGGCTCTCATTGGATTACCAACTACCTCAATCGAATTTTGCTTAAAATAAACCCTGGCTTCATCGAATGCCAAAAAAATCTTTTTAGCCCACTTGCCAACCCTAAGATTTGCCTTACCAGGTATGACATCTGATTCATGAATTATAATCGGAATAGAAAAAAGACGAGCCGCAAGCACCGGCAAAAAAGAATCATGCCCCCCCTTGGAAAAAATTAAATCTGGCATAAATTGCCAAACATGGAATAACGCCTGCAAAAATCCAAGTGGCACCTTCAAACTATCTACAAAATTTTGGATACTCAAATAACGGCGCCATTTAGGGCTTGCGATGTCAATAACAGCAACACCCATAATAACGGCTGCGTCTTTTATAAACCCACCAGCGCCAATAAATTTTAACTCCAAATCCTGGCTTGTTTGGCCAGCCAATTTCTGTAATTCTTCTGCCACGGCAATAAGCGGGTATACATGCCCGCCAGAACCAGCACCAGTTAGTAAAATGCGTATGGGCATAAATTCAATTCTTTCCACGTTTGATATCCTTAACTATATTATACACACTTTCTTGAAATTTGGTCATTTAAGCAATTTTAACATCTCCGGCCAGGGCCTGGTATTTATTACGTCTTTTTTTCCTGCCCAGCCGCGACGAGCTTGGGCAATACCGAATTCAAGGAATTTGAAATGAGCAACGGAATGCGCGTCAGAATCAATTGCCAATTTTACTCCAGCACTTACGGCCTTGCGTATATATTCGTCTTTTAAATCAAGACGCTCTGGGTAAGCATTGATCTCGAGTATCGTCTTGGTGCGCTTAGCTGTTTTAATAAGTTCATCAATGTTCACTTTGTATGGTTCTCTTTTTTGTATTAACCGACCTGTTGGATGAAACAATATGTCCACATTGGGGTTTTCCATCGTTCGAATTATCCTTTTTGTCATATCTGCTTCTAGCATATTGAAACTGGAATGCACTGACGCACCGACAACATCCAATTTGGCCAATGTTTCGTCGTTAATGTCTAATGTGCCGTCTTTGTTTATATTAACTTCCGCACTCTTTAGTATCTTAATTCCACTAACCTGTTTTTGAACTTTATCGATTTCGGCCATTTGCTTGACTAGTCTTTTTTCATCAGAACCGTTGGCCATGGCAAGGGACTTTGTATGATCAGTAATCACAATATATTCTAGCCCTTGTTTTTTGGCCGCTTCCGCCATTTCTTTTATTGAATTTTCACCGTCAGTCCAATCAGTCTGCACCTGCAAATCACCAAGCAAATCGTCATAACCGATCAACATTGGTAATTCGCCTTTTATGGCCGCTTCTATCTCTCCGCTATTTGTCCTAATTTCCGGATCCATGCAGTTCATACCAAGTTTTTTATAAATTTCCTCTTCTGTTTTTCCGGCAACCAATCGCCTGTCCTTGTATAAACCATATTCATTTAGCTTGTAGCCCTTTTTAATCGCAATTTCACGTAATGTGATATTGTGGTATTTATCTCCAGTAAAATACTGGAACGCGGCGCCGAATGATTCCGGTGGCAGAACACGAACATCCGCATCCGCTCCAATCTTCAACCTAACAGAAGTTTTTGTAGGTCCTTTAGATAGTACCCCCTGGACTTCAGGCATGTGCACAAAATAATCCATCACCTTGTCTGGTTTGTTGGAAATAACCAAAATATCCAGATCGCCGACCGTTTCTTGCATCCGACGCACAGAACCGGCCGCTTCTGCTTGCTTGATATATGGCAAGGCACGTAAATTTTCCAAAATTTTGCGGGCAACTGGCAAAACATGTCCCAACAAAAAACGGCCATGTGACTGCCGCAAAAATTCTATACCCTTGAGTATTTTTTGCTCTGATTTTTCGCCTAAACCCTCAAGTCCCCGTAATTTGCCAGTCTTTGCCGCTTTTTCAAGATCAGCAATATTTTTTATTTTTAATTTTTGATACAATTTTTTGACCAGCTTTGGCCCAACACCTTCAATGGTCATCAGACTCTTAATATCAACCGGAAATTGTTTTTTTAGTTTTTCGTAGTCCTTAACGCGGCCGGTCTTTATATATTCCTCAATGCGCTCGGCAATACCGCGGCCAACGCCGGGAATGTTTTCAAGCGCTTTAATTCCGCCTTTTTTGTAAATCTCGCCCACGTCTTCTTCAAGCGATTGAATTGAAAAAGCCGCATGCTCATAAGCGCGCGGCTTAAATGCTATTTCATTCATCTCCAAAAATGACGCTATTTCAGATAAAATTTTTGCTAATTCCTGATTAGACATATTGCTTAAATTCTACCAACCCACTCAAAAATTACAAACCAACTCATTCCAAAGAGCTCGATAACCAGCTACGCGAGCTCTTTTTGTTCAATCCACCTGATTACAGGATTTTTCACAAAAAGCCTCGCCTCCGCTGGAATAACATCCTCTCCTTAGTAATTTGCTAACGATAAAAACCGCCGATTGGTATCGGCTTAAGATTTGCAATCTTAATTGAGAGAGCAATTACTTGGTTCCGTCTAATTTGAATGGCGCGGCGGATTCGCGCTTTAGTTTGAGCGTCTGAAGAAGTTTTTCCCGTTTTATTTGCATTAACGTTTTGGCGTCATTTTTAAGAGTTGAAAGTATGATAGTAGAAACATAACCCATGGCTGCCAAGAGAATAAAAACAACCTTAAAACCGAATTTATCAGCCAATATGGATCCCAGATACGCGCTTGAGCCTACGGAAATACCGATAGCAATATCCTCAAGCGACCATTCAAAACCGGTTTTACCACGATCGATATGGTCAGTGAATAGTATGCGCCACCCCGGAACAGCCATTGAATTAACTAGCCCTAAAACTGCTTGGATCAAGTAGATATGCCACGGCAAACTTACAAAAATATAAAAAAGTGGCAACGAAGACATGATGAAGGTGCCTGCAACGACAAAATAAAATTCATCACGCTCGCCATCGGTCCGATCCATAAAACGTGACAAGGGCACTGTAGTCGCAGTGCGGACAATCCAATAGCAAGCCGTGGCCAATCCGATTACCCTTAATGAGCCGCCTTCAATGTTATTCAAGACAAAAACAGCAAAAATCGGCGCTAGAAGGCCGAAAGCAAAATTAATAAAAAAATCAGAAATTACAAGATGACGAATTACGCGATTGACCATATTAAAAAATACTTTTTATTTCACTTGAGGCAGCCCAAAACCTGAGGCATCATCGTCCCCAAGAGGCAAGAGGTCGTTTGCTAAAAAGTGAAGGTAATCGCGAGTTGCTAAAAGTTGATCTGAAATAGAAGCAGAAGCGGATGATTGCCAGTATTTAGCGGCAAGACCCACAACAAACGGTGAAGCCATTGAAGTGCCTGAAAGTATTGCATAGCCCTTGTTGTTCCAAGTTGACTCAATATATTCACCGGGTGTGGCTAGTTCCACGTCTCTATTCTCCACAATCCAAGGTGTCGTGGTTGAATTGATGCCCCGAGAACTCCAATCTGTCACAGATTTTGTTTGATTTATGGCACCAACAGCAACAACAGAAGCGTAGGCGGCCGGATAATCAATACTGTCCGGAAACGGCCCATCATTGCCAGCAGCGGCCACCAAAAGCGAACCTTTGGAAAAAGCGTAGTCAACCGCATCGCGTATCAATGACGATTCTTGGTCTGAACCGAAACTCATATTTACCACTTTGGCTCCCTCATCTGCGGCCATACGCAAAGCGGTGGCGATATCATCGGCATAACAAGAACCGTTTGTGCCGCAAACCTTATAGGCAAAAAGGTTGGCTTGTGGAGCGACGCCATATAACCCTTTGCCATCAGCACCTGCGTCAGCCGCTATAATACCGGCCACATGGGTACCATGACCATTCTTGTCATCGCATTTGCCATCAACTACCGGATATCTAAAATTTGAAAAATCCTTGCACTGCGTGATTCTCCTTGCCAAATCAGGATGGGAAACCAGAATGCCGGTATCCAAAATAGCAACATTTATTCCCAGGCCTCCAGAAGTCGTTTCAATGGCCGAATTGGCATAAATCGTTTCAATGCCCCAAGGCGTTTGATCCGAAGGAAGATAGCGAATTGTGCCGCCCTTGCCTTTTATACTTTTCGGCGCGGAAATTTTGGGAGATACAATATCTGAATCGTCTGAAGAAAACGCTGGACTAATTTTGGAATCGGAATCTGTATCGGAAGTAACCGTTGGCTCGCCAGGTAAAATCTGTAATATGGCAACTGGTTCAATTTCTACTCCGAAAACCTTAGCCAAGCGTAATTGGAAGTCGGAAGCATCGGTGGTAAAACCATTGTCAAAATTATGTCTAACTCCAAGAGCATTTTTCCAAAATCCTTTCGTTGATTTGACGAAATATCTGCTATTATCAGCAGAAGCGTGAGCCATCGGCAAAAATGCCAAAAAACCCCCAAAAAGTAAGCAAAAAACTAGTTTTCTATAAGTTTTCATGTTTGTCATTAGATTATAGCACAATAATCAGTTAAAACAAAAAATTATCCACACCCACCCAAAAACTAATTTTTATCGCCATTTGCGGTTATGAAAGCCAATACCAACCAGAAAGCCAAACTTCCCTGCTGGGATGTCAAAAGAAAATGATCAAAAATACCAATTACAATAAAAGAGAGGGCGAAAATTAGAAAAAACACGGTACGAAGTTTCGTGAAATCTGCGTGATGGATAAAATTATAAAAAATATAAAATATAAACAGCATGAGCGTGCCGAAGCCGATAAACCCAGTTTCGCTAACTATCAGTAAATAAATATTGTGGACAGGCTGATAGGCTACTGACGGTAAATGTTTAAATTTATACATAAGATTCAGCACGAATTGACCGATCCCGACTCCAAGCAGTGGATTTGATAGGGCGGTAGAACCAGCTATCTTATTGTAAAAAACCCGCTGGGTAACTGCCTCCTCCTGCGCTGAAACATGAATACGTGAATTCACCTGAGGCCAAAAAATAACCGAAAACAACAAGGCTGCCGCTACGGAAACTGAAAAAAGAATAAACATTTTGCGCTTTAATATTTTATTTTCGCGAAACTCTCTTTTTAAAAAAACAATGACAAATGTTGCTAAAACACCCAAAACCCAAAGTCCTATAATTACTCGCGAAAAAGTAAAGAAAAAGCCGAAGAGTAAAACAGGGTAAATAAACAACTTCGGCACATCATGAAACCGTCTGTCTTGTGCTGTGTGATAATATAAAAACCAATAATAAAAAGCGAAAATTGCTACAAACAACCAAGCGGCTAAAATGTTAGGGTGCGTGGCGGTACCATAAGCGCGCAGATATTTCTCGCCATCAGCCATGAACACGGCCATGCCGGTTGTATTAACAGAAAGTGGACTCTCGCCTAGCAACCGCAAACCGATACTCCCTTGCTTAGCATATTGAACAATGGCAATTATTGATTGAAAAAAACCGGACGCGATAATAACAGCTAAGACCGTTCTGAATTGAAAAACTTTGCCAAAATTGTGTTGCAAATAGAAATAGAATCCGATAAACTCGGCCAGTTTGAGCAGTTGGTAAAAAGATAGACCGATGATACGCGAATTAAAAACAGAAATTGCCGAAATTATTAAAAATGATAGCAACCAAAGGTTTGATGATTTTAAAATTGAAAATTTACTGGAAATTGGAAATTGGAAATTTGAAATTGGGCCATTGTTAATTTTCAGACTTCTCGCCAGCCAAAAAATTAATAACAAGACGAGAAATATATCCGTCCCATAAAGATAGGCTGATGTCCACTGGTTGAACGGTCGAGTCCAACTATGCAAAATCACCCGCGCCTGGACCGGTATGGTAAATATCAATAAATAAAAAATGGTTCGCTCCAGCCTTTCAGACATTATTTAAACAAGTACAAATTTTTTACTTTACAAGAATCGTATATACCGCTCCAGCAGCAAATAACAACATCATCAGATACAGAACCGGGATAGGCAGGCGTATGGAATACTCTGGGACACGATCCCCCTTTTTTCTTACTTTGGCATACAAAAATATTAAAATCACCACCTCAATACTAACAGCCACTCCTCCAACTAAACTGATAATATCAATAAAATTCCTGACCCCAGAAAGAAAAAGCATATACGGCGGGATTACGGTTAAAAACCAGGCCCAGCGTTTCCCAAAATGAAAATCTTGTTGAAGAGACTCATTCAAAGCAGTAGCCAAATTAAGAAAAATCGTAGAGGAAGTTAAAAAGCCAAATAGCGAACCTATAAAAACTATTTTAAAGCCCAAAAAACCGGAAAGCCCGGAAATGGCATCCGGCGAAGTGGCATCTCCTGAAATTCCAACTACCGCTAAAGTAAAAAGGAGGTAAAGTGATGCCGGTATAACAGTACCGACTATCAGCACTTTCCTAAACTTATCTTCAGCTCCGGCTAAAACTTCACGAACTAACGGAATTCCCGGCATTGAGCTCATGGCAAACATGACAATACCAAAAGGTAGGAACCAAAAATCTTTTACGGCCAATGTGTAATTGCTTAAATCAATACGCTTAAATCCAAGCAAACCAACCAAAAGAACTATCGCGGTAAATAATAACATCATAAAAAAATCAATCCTTGAAACAGTCCTCAAGCCGCGAAAAATAAAAATTGAAGCAAATACAACAAAAAGCGTGCTCCACGACACTGGTGATAAGTGAAAGAAGAAAGAAAGAGTGTTTGCCAAAAATCCACCGCTTATAATAATTATTCCGATAAGCGCTCCGTAAGCGCCGACCATAAATGTAAATAAATTAATTTTCCTGGCCCAAACACCAAGATATTTATTGGTATAACCGACTAACTGGTGACGCTCGTGTGTGCGAAGGATGATTTCACCGTACAAAAGTGTGCTAAGCAATATGAGTCCGCTAACAACGACCAAAAATAAAAAACCGACCCCAAAGCCGGCTTTTTGAAAAGCAAAAGGGATTCCATAGATCCCCACCCCAACAGTTGACCCCACAAGGGTCGCCACCGCGTACCAAAATTTATTTTTCACTCGTAAAAATCTCGCCGTTTGTAGCGAGGTTTTTACGATTAGTGAAAAATAACCCCGCCTCAATTTTGCCGAGATTGGCAAAAATAAATAATAAATTAGAAAAGTCTTATTTTACTTTCGCAATGCAGCGGCCGAATAGGCCCGAACCGAAGGTGAGTGCGTTGCTATCCCAAAATTTGCAAAATTGGGGCGTGGGTATTTCTACTCAAAATTTTCAATGTCATGGGATACCGATTCTGCCCCGCTAATGTGTTGATACGGCATTTTGGGAATTAGCCGTTTTTCAACTTGCCACAATACTGTTAAAACCAAATAGCCGACTGCCGCCCCAGCCAATGCTCCAAAAATAAAACCAATTCCAGCGGCAATACCAACTGCCGCTACAAGCCATAATGTTGCCGCCGTAGTCGTACCCATAATCCGCGACCCTTGGCGTAAAATCGCTCCGCCGCCTATGAAACCTATACCAACAATGATATTTGAAATCAAACGCGACGGGTCATACGCACTTCCGTCGGTTAAACCCTCAAAACCATAGATTGAAATGACGGAAAGCAGTGCCGCTCCCATCGCCACCAAAGCGTGCGTACGCAAACCGGCAACTTTGTGCGCCCTCTCACGTTCAAACCCGATCGCCCCGCCCAACCCGGCCGCCAGCAACAATCTCAAAATCAAATCGGTTTCAGTAATCATAAGATAATTTTAAAACAAAAAGCGCTAAAACCACAAGTTGATAAGAACCCCCATCAAAAATTATCCACTCGCCATAGTGCCTTTTATCCCGCTCAACCCCTATCACGAAATCAACATTCGGCTTTGACAAATATAACTCGCTCGCAACGCGGAATCCTTCCGAGCTTTCCTCAACCTTAGTTTGTGTAAACACAAACTAACCCCGCTATTAAGCGGGGTTTGCGGGTTTGCGGTCTCGGCTTTCCGCTGCTCGCTCGCCTTATTTGTTACCAAAGCCTGCCATGAATGATTTCTTAGATGGGGGTTTCGCTGGACTAATTTTCAAAAGGCACTGTGATCTCCGCCAATCTAAGGAAAATCAGCGAATATTTTTTGTTAATTAAAAAGTCCCGCTCTTGCCTATTGGCAGATGTGCGGACCCCAAAATCAAGCATTAAAAACTAACGACAGTTGGCTTGACCGATAAGTCTTTCCAGTGTTTGTTTGGTAAGCTCGAAATGCTTACGTAGGTGTTCCAGTTCCTCGTTATCCCCAGCATAACGAACCCAAGGTTCCAGCCTCGCTAAATACTTACTAAGCCGAGCCATTTCTTCAAGTCTTTCGTAGGTGCGATCGTTTGGATCGGCACCAGCCATTGTCGCTGCAAAACGAATATCATCCATCAAAGAATAATAAGCGTAAGGATGGGTGTCGCTCTGTGTCTTCTCTTGGTTGAGTTGCTCCAAAAGATGCCGAAATTGGCCGAATTGGCCGTCATCTATCAAGTACGTAAAGTAGGAGGTAAGTGTCATCCCGGTAAAATCTCTGGCTCGTTGATTTTCATAGGAGATAATCTCCTGCCGAAAAAAGTTTTTCTCTTTTTTGAAAGTAGCAATGGAGTGAAGCTCGTAACCAATGATTATGCCAACCAGAGCGAATACAATCGCCACAAACATAACTCTGTATTTCTTCATCAGGCATCTCCTTTTTAGATAAACATCGAGTTTTCAAAGGGCATTTTGATAATAACATATTTCTTATAAAAACGCAATAGTGCGAAAGCTATATTAAATGTGGGCAAATCAAATTCATTCAAAAATTACAAATCATATCAAGCAAAACCTCCTGATTTTCGTCATTCATATCCCGATTTACAAATTAGCTTTGTAAGCGTTAAAAATTGTCGGGTAACGCTAAGACTAGTCGGAAAACGCGCAGTAAAACAAGGAATGAAATGACGCAGTTTTCAAGCGGCAAACGGAGAACTGGTCTGTGTCCGACAATTTAGCGAGCAAGGCGTTATTTGTATGAGGGATATGTTGTAAGAAAATTAGGAGGGTGAGCTGGATTTGTAATTTTTGAGGTGAGTGATTACCGGAGAGCGATTTTGAGCAGTTCATCCACGCTTTTGACGAATTTGAATTTGAGGTCTCGGCGAATTTCGCGAGGAATGTCTTCGGCAATATCTTTTCTGTTGTCATCTGGTAATATCACTATCTTAAGTCCGGCTCTATGCGCGGCTAATACTTTTTCTTTTACACCGCCAATTTCAAGAACCTTGCCGCGTAATGTTATCTCCCCCGTCATGCCGACGTCTTTACGAACGGATTTGCCGGTAAAAAGTGAAATAATCGCTACTACCATAGCAGTCCCCGCTGACGGTCCATCTTTGGGAATGGCGCCAGATGGCACATGCACGTGAATATCCTCTTTGTAAAAGTCATTTTTAATTCCAAGCTTTGATGCCTGCGAACGCGCGTAACTTAAGGCGGCATAAGCTGATTCTCTCATGACTTCGCCCAAATGGCCGGTTAACAACAGTTTGCCTCGGCCAGGCATTTTGGTGGCCTCAATTGATAAAACCTCACCGCCGACAGGTGTCCATGCCAATCCGGTCGCCACGCCTATCTCGTCATTGGTTTCCGCCTGTTGGTGTGTATATCTGACCGGTCCCAGATACGTGTGCAAGGTTTTGGAAGAGACACCAATTTTGTCTTTAGACTTTTTTTCTACAATTTTTCTGGTAACCTTGCGAAGAATTGTGGCCAACTGTCGTTCAAGATCGCGCACCCCGGCTTCACGAGTGTGTTTGCGAATAACATCAGCTAAAATCTGGTCTGCAAAATCAAGCGTGTGTTCTTTTAGGCCGTGCTCCTGGAAAAGTTTGGGCAAAAGATATTTCTTGGCGATATGCAGTTTTTCCTCTTCGGTATACCCAGGAAACTCTATTATTTCCAAACGGTCTCGCAACGCCGGGGGAATTGTATCTAATACATTGGCGGTCGTGATAAATAAAACATCTGATAAATCAAAAGGCAATTCCAGATAATGATCTGAAAAAGCAAAATTTTGTTCAGGGTCCAACGCTTCCAATAAAGCCGCCGAAGGATCTCCACGGAAATCAATGCCGACCTTATCTATTTCATCCAGCATGAAAACCGGATTGCGCGTGCCTGCAGTATGGATTCCCTGTATGATTCTGCCCGGCAATGCGCCGACATATGTCCGCCTGTGCCCTCGTATTTCGGCTTCATCGCGCAATCCGCCAAGAGACATGCGGACAAATTTACGCCCCAATGCGCGGGCAATTGATTTGCCAATAGAAGTTTTACCTACGCCGGGCGGGCCGACGAAACAAAGTATCGGCCCCTTGATTTTGCCAACTTGTTTTTGGACGGCCAAATATTCGACTATTCTTTCCTTTGCTTTTTTTAGGCCATAATGATCATGGTTTAGTATTTTTTCGGCATTTTTTAATTCTAACTTACCGCCATTGCCGGGCGATTTCTTAGACCACGGCAGTTCCACCAACCAATCAAGATAGGTACGCAAATATGAAATCTCTGGACTGAACGAAGGCATCTTCTCAAACCTAGCCAACTCCTTGAGCGCCTTGGCTTCGGTCTCCTTGGGCATACCAGCCACTTTTATTTTTGCACGAATTATTTCAATCTCACCTTTTTCGCTATCAATGCCGAGTTCTTTTTCAATGCTTTTCATCTGCTCGCGCAAGAACACCTCTTTCTGCATTTTGCCAAGCTGTTTCTTGGTTTCTTTAAATACCTTTTTTTCAGCGTCAATTATTTCAATCTCGCGCGAAATATAAAAATTAACCTTCTTAAGCGCTTCTACTGAATCTGTAGTTTCTAAAATGTCCTGCTGGTCTTTAAGCTCCAAATTGAGGTTGATGGCGATCAAATCAACGACTTGCTCGGGGTCTCTGACCTGATTGAGCGCTTCTACTAAGTCATTTATAACTGTTGGCATTTGGCGCACTTCCAAAAGTTTTTTAAACTGATCAACTGTTGCACGAGTTAAGGCTTCGGTTTCAACGTTTTTGGGCATGGTCATTTTCACTGGTTCTATTTTAACTTTAAAAAACGGGTCAATTTGTGAAAATTCTTTTATTCTTACTCTAGCAACGCCTTCCACATTAATTTTTGAAGAACCGTCCGGAAGTTTGTGCACTTCAAAAACACGGCCAACTGTTCCGATCCTGAACAAATCTTTCTGGTTAACATCATCGTAGATATTCTTCTGGGCGACAAAAACCACCAGCCGATCTTGCGACATGGCCAAATCCAAACTGCCAGCCGACTTCGGCCTTTGCACTAAAAGTGGAATTGCCACCCGTGGAAAAAGCACCACATTCTTCAGTGGAATTAAGGGCAATTCTTCTTTTATTGTGATGTTGTTGGAAGTAAAGGACATCCGTGTAAATAAAAAGTATAAAGTATTATTTAAAAAAAGTCAATAAAAAAACCCTAACCAGGTCTTGATACTAATGGGTTTATTGGGGCAAACATTATTCTCTGCCCTGCGCAAAGTCCTCTTCTTCTTTAGGCACTGCCCCATCAAAACCCTGATGCTCTTTATCAATAAGTTCAATAAGTTTCTCAATAAGTCGCTTTGGGTCGGAGTCATAAACAATTTTACCTTTACCGCGATGACCAATATCTATAATGTGCTTAATCTCATCGGCGAAACCACCGGTACCCTCAAGAACCCCGATGGGTTTATTGTCTTCAAAGGCAATAGTAAATTCGTTTAGTGTCCCAATACGCCCACAACAAATTATAATGGCATCAGCAGAACGAGTAAGTAACAAATTGCGTCCAGAATAATCAAAACCGGTATAAATTATAAAATCAAAATAATCGTCTGGCAACTTGTACGATCTAACATGTGCTACATAACTAGCGGCCGGCGAAATGCCGATTGATATGCCACCTGCCTCTTTGGCTCCCTTAGCAGCAAAATAAGGGATACCCTTGGTGGCACCGGTAATCAAAATACCGTTGTGTTTAACAATTTCTTGGCCAAGCTCATACGACTTTTTATCGGCATCTATGGCACAATGGCCGGTTTCTGCCGCACCAGAAACTACAAATTTATATTTCATCCCGTACGAAGTAGCTGCTGCGCAGCTATAAATATAAGTTACAGGCGCAGAACTACTGTTATTTTATATCCCATATCCCGTTCGTTTAGCCCGCCAGGGCTACTTCGTACGGGATTCATAAATTAATACTATCAAATCTTTAAAGCACAAACAACTTGACTTTAAACACAATTGAGAATAATCTACGACCAAATAACGCACTTTTAAAATTGGTTGGTGGGTTAAAAATGAATGGCTTCAAACTCGTTCTAATACTTTTTTTGTGTCCACTATCCGTTCTTGCCCAGGAAAAATTCAAAGGTGTTGAATTTCCTTATGACTGGCACAAGGGAGATCAGGACTTTTTTGTTAAAAAAAATTCTATTTCTACCGCTGATGGGCTGTTAAGCTACGAAGCGTATTATTTTGAAAAAGACCCATTTTTTAGATTTGTTTGGATTTCTGAATCTAAAAACGGCTCGGTTATTACTGTTTTACAATGGATTGAAGATCAGGAAAAGGGACATTTATTCCGTTTGGTAAAAAAAAGGAAATTCTTGATTTTACTCAAACAACGCTGGACCGAAGAACCGATGATGCAGGATAGCGATTATCGCAGATTATTTCCGTTGATTTCACCGGACCTCGCCAACCAAAAAACAGGAGAGGCGGTAATGCTAAACGAAATGAGCCGGTCGCTAAACGAAACTCCGACTCTTATTTTGGTGCTTGGCTGTATTATTGTCTTGTGGATTATTTTAAAAAAACACACAAAAACATCTTCTTGATTCAATTAAACCGTCCTTTTGACGGTTTTTTAATCCCGCCAAAAGTTTAAATTATAATTCAAAACTTTCACCCTCAACTGGTGCTACGGCTTCTACGTGATATTTTTCATGTACTAAATTTGCCAATGTGCGCGCGGATTCGTCCTCGCCCTGGACAACAAATACTTTTTTGAGACTGCTCGTCTCGCTGTCTCCAACCGCAGAGCCGCCAACCCACTTGAGAAGGCCCGGCTGATCAGCATGGGCAGAATAAGCGGACAGATTTTCTATGCGGCATTTGACCTGTATATTTTGGCCCATGATTTTGACTTCTTTTTCTCCACTTTGAATTCGCCGCCCCAAACTACCATCTACCTGATATCCTACAAAAAGAATTGCACTGTTGGCGTCTGGCAAATAACGAATCTCATGATGTAAAATCCTGCCACCCTGACTCATGCCTGAACCAGCAATAATAATTTTAGGCGACGGCACATTGTTTATCGCTTTGGACTCCTCCACCGTAGATGTAAGTTTCAAATCCGGGAAATTGAATACATCATCTCCGGAATTTATTAAATACATCGTTTCTTTATTAAAATACTCGGAATGTTTTTGATACACAGCGGTCATCTTGTTGGCTAAGGGACTGTCAACAAATACTGGCACTCTTGGAATTTCTTTATTATTAAAAAGTCCGTTAAGTTCGTGCAAAAGCTCCTGGGTTCGCTCAATGGCAAATGACGGTATCATCAATACTCCCATGCGTTTAATGGTCATTTTAATGATTGAGGCAAGTTTTGCTTTTCTTTCTTCTCTGTCTTCGTGAACGCGGTCACCGTAAGCCGATTCTATCACGATATAATTAGCATCTTTTACCTGTTCTGTCGGCCGTAAAAGCGGGGTCGGTGGATTGCCTAGATCGCCAGAAAAATAGATTTTTTTATTTCCACCAAGAGTTTGGTTGTGCCATTGGATTTCAATAATTGCAGAACCCAAGATGTGCCCGGCGTCGTGAAAAACAACGCTTATGTCACCAAGCTCAACCGACTTGTCATAAAAAACTCCTTCTACCAGTGACATTAGACCGTCCAAGTCTTCCTGTTTAAATAACGGCTCATGTCCCATTTCTCTGGCTTCCTCCTGAATTTTATTAAAATTGTCAGGCAGTGCCACGGCAATCAGGTCACGGGTTGCACTTGTAGAAAAAACTTTGCCGCGAAAACCATCCTTATAAAGTTTAGGTAAACGACCAATATGGTCAATGTGGCTATGCGTGATAAAAATGTATTTTATTCCATTGGGATCGTATCCGAACGGACGGTAATTCAATTCTTCGGCATATCTGGTGCCTTGATTCAACCCGCAATCCACAAGCATTTTTGTTCCATTGTGTTCAAGGAGGTAGTTGGCTCCAGTCACCGACCGTGCTCCCCCATAAAAACTTATTTTCATATGATAATGATTGAATCTTTTGCATTTTACCTCATGACACCTCTTTTATTTATTCCATTACTCAATTTGTCACGCGGTAAAAACTATATCAAATTTACAATCAAGTAACCAACTATACTCATCAAAGCTATCGGCGGTAAAGCCGCCATTGGACGACGGATTGTTTGGTTGGTAAATATTATATGCATCAAAAACAAGCCAAGGACAGAAAATACCGCCACCACAACCGACTGATAAATCGAAATCCTCGCCAACGAAGCGGAAAGCAAAAGAGGGAAAATAACATCGCCTGAACCGAGTATCATAAAACCTCTGCCGGGAACAACTTGGGCAATTTTGTGTTTGATCGCACTGCCTGTTTCTGGAATGACAAATCCAAAAATGGCCCTAGATTCAATCATGGCTTGAGCAAGTTTTATCATGTGGCCTGTTTTATAAACAGAAATAATATCGTAAAAAGAAAACAAAACGAGGATGTAAACAATCGTCATGGGCAAAAATGAAAGACCCAAAACAGCCCCGACCCCGGCCAGAGTAAACACCATAGCAATATTCTGCATTATAACATTGCGCAAAAACCAGAATAAAATCGTAACGGCCAAAGCGAAAATCATGGAAATTAAGGGGACAAACAAGATGCCCAAAACTGCCTGCGTCCCTGAAAATATCAAAAGCGCCAAAAATACCCTAAAGACAACATGACCGACTTTCTTAAACCTAATAGCGGTAAAAATAAAAATAACGGCAAACGCGACAAACGCAACCAAACCCAGAAAAGAAAACTGACTGAAACCAGCGGGTTGGACTGTTAAAAAATCCGGCAAAAATTTATACGCCGCGTAAATTCCCAATGCCTGTGTTATACTAAACGGCACCAGAACCTTCAAAAAATTGTTGAATTTAAAATTAATAGCCATGATGGTTCTAAAAAAAAATAAATTTAGGGTCTGACTATTACAGTTCCCTCTTCCGACTGGTTCTTAAAGTTGTGGTAACCAAAAATTCCCGCCTGGCCAAAAGTATACGTAAAAACCCCATCTGGAGGAATTCCGCCGACACTGTCCAAACCAGCCAAATCCAATACGTTATTAGCGGAGTCCGAAATCACCCGCATGGCAATATTGCTGTCGTTTTGGAATCTGACGCTGTCGCCGACATGAATTCTTATGTTCGTGGGGCTAAAAACGCCCAAACCGTAAAAAACTGTGTAGGTTCTTGGTTGCCTGGTATTTGTAAGACGACTTACAAATACCTGACTATTGTTGGCCAAATCCGGATTCTTGCGGCTAAAATACAAAACTGCCCAAGCAAAGCCGGTTAAAACCAAAATAATAAAAAGCCAAATGGCGCCTTTAGGTTTGAAATCCTTTTCTTTTTCCATGAAATTCAAGTTTAACATAAAATTTAAGAAAATAAAAAAGGACTCTTTTGAAGTCCCGCTAAAGTAGCGCCCACAATTTATTCAGTTCTCTTATTGTGCAACGGAGATTGTCTTGACGATTAGTCCCGTAATTTTCACAGTTTATCAACTGAACGATTATTTCAAAATCAAAATAATCGTCATAAACCCTGTCCTTAGCATAATGGAAGCCCGGCAAATTGGCTTTTGGGGACTTGATGGCTCTTTGGTGTGCCGACTGTGCATCTTGTACAAAATTATGGTCTTTTGTAACTAAAACAAATAACGGCCTTTTGTTGGGATCTTCCCAGGCTTTATTGTTTCGTATTAGATCAAAAAAATACTTTATCACTTGAAAATCATCAAGCCTATCAAGTTTTTTACCGGGGTAAATAATCTGGGCTTTAAAATTAAACCTGTGCACGCAAAATACTAAGTCTTTTCCTTTCTTAGAGCAATTATCACTGCACTTATCCATGTTGGGCATATTCGCATCAAAAAAAATTACCACGTCTGCAGGGCCGTCCGCTTCATTACCCAACTAGTCCCCCAATTCGGTTATAAAATAACAGCGAGAAATTATTATAAAGATAATCTCCTAACAAATTTTAGTCAACTGGGTCTTGGCTACGAACAAAAATCCAATTGACAAAGCCGGGCCAGACATAATTGGAACTACTATTATCCCCACAAAGCCAAAGACCTGGACCGCCATGGCCGCCGTGGCCGACTTCAGCCACACCCAAACCACCGCTTGAGTCCTCAATCGGCTCCATCGCGATAAGCAGCCATTCGCCGTGAGGCTGATCCGGATACTGCAAACGCAGTTGCGCGCCTACCTCGGCCGGAGAAAGTTTTAAACCAAGCTGAATTGCTCTTCCATAGATATCGCCCCGCGTAGCGCCTGTTTTGAAGCCAAGTTCAGCGGCAGTTACCTTCACCAATTCAACTTCTTTTTTTTCTCGACTTATACTGGCCGCAAAAGCTGGCTTTTCAATGGCATCATCGCTCCAATGGCCAATGACAAATCCTTTGTTCGCCAAGGCCTTGCGAAAATCACCAGCCGTATAAAGTCCCGTGCCAAGCCTGATTGTCTTCCATGTTTGGAAACTTTTTTTTAAACTTTGTTTCTCTAGACTTACTTTGTGACCATCACTCGTGTTGGTAGTCGGAGCAACCAGGACCGTAAGGGCAAAAATCAAAAGTAACAAAAAGGCAACAACATTACGTCTCATATTTTCTTTCACGTTTTTCTCCTTTTTTGTCAGAAACTATTTTAAAAGTTCTTCTACGATTCCTTTGTCTGACCAAGGAATTTTTCTGCCTCCGGCAATCGCCATTGAGGTTTCAGATCCCTTGCCGGTAATTACTACAATGTCCCCTAATTCTGCCAGTGTCAAGGCAGTTTGAATTGCTTTTTTGCGATCTAAAATTTTTTGGCATTTAGATTTTTGAATTTGGGCTTGCGAAAACCCGCTTTCAATTTGTTTTAATATTTCTGCGGGATTCTCCTCATAAGGGTCTTCGTTAGTTAATATAATCTCATCACAATATTGCACGGCTATCCTGCCAAATTCGGGCCGCTTCCACTTGTCACGGCCGCCACCGGCCGCGCCCAAAACACAAATTAATCTTTTGGCATACGGTTTCAGTGTTTTGTAAACTAATTCCAGCGAGTCAGGTGTGTGTGCATAATCTATAACCACCTTAAATCCTTTCGTGGAATCTATAACCTCCATACGTCCAGGAATGGTCTCAATAGCATTGAGTGAAGCAACGGCCTTTTCTAAACTAAGATTATAAACATTTGACACAGCCAAAGCTGCCAGAGCATTATAGCCGTTAAAATCGCCTATAATCTGTAACTGCAAAGATGAAACAGGTTCTTTCAGGGGTGTAATCATACCCCAGCTTCGGCCATAGGTTATTTTTAATTTTGCAGGAAAATTGGCAAATTTTTCAAAATGAATGTCGTCAATATTCAAAACATGGGCATTTTTGGTTTTTAAAAAAAGTTTTTGCTTGGCCCCTATGTAATTTTCAAACGAACCGTGGCTTTCCAAATGTTCGCGGTGCAAATTGGTGTAAACCGCACAATCTATTTTGATACCGGCAAGCCGATGTTGAGCAATGCCTTCTGATGTCGCTTCTAATACGACATAGCGCGCGCCGGCCAGTTCTGCCGCGTGAAAAAATTTCTGTAGCTTCAAACGTCCCGGCAAAGTCATTTTTAAAGTATTGGGCCAAGTTTTATCTTTTATCTTAAACCCAAGCGAACCGACGGCCGCCACCGGCAAACCCTGATCTTCAAAAATCTTGCTTATCATAAAAACCGTGGTTGATTTGCCTTTGGTGCCGGTTACGGCAATTATCTTCATTTTTCGAGACGGAAAACCATAAGCAACGGCTCCCGACATAGCCAGCAACCAGTGATAAAATGGCTGGGCCAACTTAAACAACGAGCTTGGTATGAGCCTCCGGCCAAAATCCAGCAATTTGTTTAATAATTTGTTTTCCTGAAACATGAAAAAATAACCCTAAAGTCAATATAAAAACATGATAACACGCACCAATAAAAAACAAAGCCCAAACTTTAAGCTTGGGCTGTTAAATTACACACGACAACAAATTTACTCTACTCAAGATAACCAATTTTGAATTTCTTCCGAAGTTAGTTTGTGGTAAGTTTCTTCTGGTTTGCCGCCCAGCAAAACATCGCGCGACAACACGGAAACTTCCAAAGCGCCATGATTGGCACGCAACTCTTCCTCCATGACATCGGCCACCGTACGAAGCGCCGCTTGCATTGTTGTAGAATTATTAAGGACGCTGAGTCCGGGTGGTGTAACGGCATTTACTGTCGGAATCATAAAGAATGACGAACTTGAACCCTCAATGCCGGCACAATCAATTGAATAAAACCTATCATTTGATTTGTCCTCTCCCAAAAATGCCAAAATTAATTCGCATTGATAATAATCAGCCGAATACAAGTTGCAAAACTTCTGCCTTATTTCCCGACAAAGCGTTTCAATTATTTTATCTAAAATAGTAAAGTCGCGCTCTGAAGCATTTACAAACCTGTGAGCGATGAGAGAGGCGGAGGCAAATTCCCACAACTTGTTAAAATCGCTCCAAATTCCTACTCCGATAAAAGCGGTAGGACCGGAAACCTGTTTGATTTTTGGCTTCCTTAAGTTGTTGAGCGTGGCCAACAATATCCCATCACTACAGCTGACGACAATCGCCGGTCGAGCCCGCTCAAGCTCCTTTTTTATTTTGTTTTCCCTCTCCTCAACCGAATTTTCAACCATCAGCTTAATCACGGCAACACCTCGCTTCTGGCAATTTTTTCGCTAAACCCGCTTATCTCTTCTTCCGAAACGGACTCTACGCCGTGTTTGGTAATAACGCGCATAAATATCTTTCCTCCGGTGGCCGCATCTCTTTTGTGGGCATACTCAAGCGCTAAGACCGCTAGATGTTGGGCATCCTGGAGTGAAAGTTGGTCCGGTTTCTTTTTTATAACGTTAAGGGCCAGGTCCAGAACAACGTCCGCGACTTGACCGCCAGAACCGCAAGTAACGTAGCGGTTTCCTTTTTGCACCGTTCCGTCAATCCAGATGCTAAAAATTTTACCGCACGGTTTGGATTCACTTAAATCAAAAATTGCCAAAATTGGCTGAACAACCAGTTTGTGAGTTAACACCAAACCCAAATTATCCCTGATGCTTGCGGCAACGACATTGGCTTTGGTCTCGGCAGGAAGCGGAAGGTTTTCGTGGTCCATTGCTGAAAACATGAATCTTGCTCTTATTAGTTTCGCCATGGAAAAACCCAGCCCGGGAACGCCAGAAATTGCAATCAGGGAGTGACTATCAAGCATGCATGTTTTGTCAAAAAATTCATCTCCGATATGCATATCTTGTCCGGCGGCTCGGCCGTCTGTAGCTAACACTATCCCGCTCTCAAAAAGAATGGCTAAATCAGTCGTGCCGTGCAATAAAAACTTTCCAATGTCAGCAATACTGACGCCATTTGTATCATTTAACCCCTTAAACGCTTCAGCACTAGATTTATCAAAAACCTCTTCGGCGGTTAGAAATTCCATAATATCCCCTATAAATTTCAAACAGCAAGTTGCTAAAAGTTTATCCTAGATACCATGCTGAAGTCAAGAAAAAAAGCGGATTAAATCCGCTTTACTGACCGCCCTTGCGGCCCTTCTGCCTTTGTTTTTCCGTTTCACCTATTACATCTTGAAGGTCTTCAAGAATGTCTTTATGCTTTTTTGATCTTCGCTCTCGTTCTGCTTTTTTTCTTGATTCTTCTTGCGGTTCGCGATTATCGCCAGGCCTTTTTTTGGTTTTTTCTTCCTGCGACATTTCATCACCTCTTAAGAGAAGCCTAATGATCTTTTTTGATCTTGCCATACTTTGCAATAAAAATCAAAAGGATCTTCCATGCCTATGACGGATCTAACCAAACGCTGGTGCGGCGGAAGACCACTTAAGCTAAAGCTATTCCAATTGCCAACTCGGCCTTCTATTTTGCCAGACTTCATAAGTTGAATCATTTCTCCCCTAATTCTTGCTCTGGTATCTTGCGGCGGATTGGTCACGGCATGAGTTATTTCTTCGTCAGACAGAAGCCTTTTGATCAAACCCGCTTCTTTAAGTTTGTTATACAGGCCGTCAGGCGTGATAAAATGATATGTCAGATCAAGGCTCATGCAACAATTTAAAGTTTCTAGCGGCAAACCATTGGTCTCCCTAATCCTCTCGGGACAAATGCCGTATTTTTCCAAATAAGATTCCATTAAACACAATTTGGTAACCCAGTCGAGTTCACCATAAAGAGAGTAAATATCTTTTTTGAGACGCTTCAGCACGCTTGCCCAATAGGCTACAATATCATTTTCTTCTTCAGTCGACGGGTTACAATTAATAAACTCACCGGCTCTGGCACAAAAATATTCCTGAATTTCAAGAGCAGTTATTTCTTTTTGGAGTCCGCTAAGCATTGCCTTATTTTTTAACAACGGGTCCGAATTAAATATACGCAAGGCCAAAATCGGATTTTCCAAAATTGGCACACCGGCAAAATCGTATCCCGATTCCAACATCCTCACAACCAAACCCGTGGATCCAAGGGTTAAATACAAGGCCACTTCCGACATTAAATGATCGCCGGCAATAAGATGCAATCGTGGCGGACTTAGTGTTCCCAATGGTTCATCACGAGTACAAATCAGGGCTCGTTTTTCGGTTGTGCTCAAACCTTTAATTTGTTCTAAAAAATCAACCCGTTGACTTAACTTATAACCCAAACCTTTTGAATCCAACCAACCTGCTCCGCTAAATAGAATACGCGAGGCAAGAAACGAAACAAATACGCAGGATTCCCAGCTGTCTTTTTTTAATCTTGCTTTAAGTTCTTCGTCATATGAATAATTTTCATGATGGCCGCAAGAAACTTCCACTACTGTGCCGTCCAAACCCCAATAATTTGCCATGCCGCGGCCGTGCTTGACCATCAAAAAAACAGAATTATTCGCACCTGAAAGATCGAACAAGCCCCGCATTATTATTTCCCCGGCTTTTTCCCAACAAACCGCGTCTCTGGCTGATTTACATTCCGGTGTGGCAAATTCTGGCGTACAATCACAGTAATCATTTGGATTATCTTTCTTGATTAAACCGCCATTTTGAACAAAAAATTCGGACAATCGACTAAAATTTAAGTTATCAAAACAGTTAAAAAGGTTTTCATAATCCGTAATGGATAGAGCAAAATTTCTATCCATCAAATCAAAAATGTCGGTTTTATTGGTATTCCAATAGAGGCCGTATTCTGTTTCCGTACCGTAAATCCGGTCCAGCTCACATGCAAAACTGGTTAGTGGTTTCATGATTCTTGCTCCACATCTAAAGCGGGTGAAAATGAATATGGACTGTTTAGAAATATTTTGTAAGGATTGCGTTTAATGCAAATGAGGTTCCAGTTTACAAGATATATGTCGTCCCTGAAATGTCTAAGAAATTTGCCCCTCTCAAAAGCCCTGGTGCCTTGCGGCGGCTCAAGACAAGCAATGTGAATATTAACGTCCTGAACAATACGTTCAACTTCTTGAGCTTCTTCTAATTTATTGTATATGCCAAGTTCGTCTAACCTATGATATGCGCCGCATATCCCGATCAAACGGCGAAATAGCGGGTTCGAACGCGAGGTTACGTCTGTCCAACCAGCATTTCGGTTTTCAAGTTCAGAACAACATAAGCCATACTTGGTCACCCAGTCAATTGTGCCAAAAAGATCCATGGGATCATTTTTTAACTTGGTCAAAACTTGATCTAATCTGAACAAAACTTCCGAAACCCAAGAAACAGATTTTTTGTCGCTGGTATTTTTAAAACGTTCTTCAAGCCATTTTGCCGCCAATTCGCAAAAAAACTTCTGTATATCTATCGCGGTCATGTGTCTAAACTGACCGCCAACATAGACATCTAGGAGATTGGAGCAATCAACGTCAGACATGACGGTTTGCAAGGCTTTAACCGGTTTTTCAAAAATAGGGAAAGAACCTTCAGAAATAAAATTATCTTCTAACATCATCAGCATTATCATCGCCGTGCCAACTTTTAGGTAAATTGCCGGTTCACACATGTTAGAGTCACCAATTATTACGTGCAGCCTCCGGCCAAATCCGGGTCCAACATAAGGAATATCGCGCAGATTTATAATGGGACGGTGTTCCATGGTTCTATGACTAAAATTACAGCTTATAAACTCCGCTCTTTGCGAAATCAAAAATTTATTTTCCAAATCCTGGTCAATTTCACTGCCCATTTTGCCAGAACCACAAAATACAAAACGTGTCACCAAAAAAGAGGCCCAAAAGTCCTGATATGAATTAAGGGTTCTGCGAAAATCGTGACGGTGGCATCCTTCCTCAGTAAGGCTCTCGAAAAGCTCATCGCTTACAAGGTAATTTTCGTGAGAACCCCAGCTTCCCCCCAAACCGTCGCTGTTGTCAGCCGAAAGCGTAATCCGTCGTCCGGTTTCTTCTTCGGTTTTCTTTCTGCCCTCTTCTATGATCCTTTCCCCGGCTTTTTGCCGGCAAACCAAATCAAAAGGAGTGGCACATTCAGGCGTTGACACTTCGGGATGAGTTCCATCAACATAAATCCTAAAACCCGAAAACGTATAACCGCCCGAAAGGCCAAATCTTTGATATGTATCAAGGCAGTCTTCTTCAGATATGCCACGGTCCCGCTTTCTTGCGCTTCTGTTTTCCAAATGCTCTTGTATGGCTTTTTGTGACGACGGATAAAGTTTTTTTAAATTTTCCACAATCGCCAAATTTTTTTGCAAATTTGCGGGTTGCGTGTCGGAACCAACGGCGACAACTCCACCAGATTGGCTCAACGCGTTTTTAACAACACTCCCCGGAAGCACGTAATCTTCCAATTCTCCAGAATTCTTTCGGTTTTTGTCATTTTCGGGATCGACGCAGTCAAGTCTTAGCTCGGTTTCTATTCCAACAATTTTTTTAATACTCATATTCCTCTCGTTTTTAAAGATCTGCACTAATTAAACCACTCTAAGTAAAAAACCTCGCCAAGTAAAGCGAGGTTTTATTTATTTTATTAAGACATGACCCTGCGTTCCGGTGTCCGGGACGGATCTTTCTTGTCCAAAAGAAAACGCATTCTTCTTATTTTTCTGTGTTGATAACCTTCAATTTGAAGCCATTCTTCTAGTGCCTGCTCGCCGGTCGGTAATTTAATTTCGCTTCTGATAATTATTGCAATGGATTGGAAAAAGTCGTCCAACATAAGCCCTTCTAATTCTCTTTTCTCGCCTTGTTCTTTGGGAATATTCACAAACCGGCGACGGGCAATTTTTTTTGCCCTTGAAACTATGTTTTTAATCAAAGCTCCGGACATAAAGTTGCCAATAGTGAACACGATAGATTCTCCGGAGTCATCATCTATGACTTCTGCCAGCTGATTTTCTGGTCTCTGACTGTCATAACACAGATCAACGATGTTGTTAACAAACAGGTTTGCAGTTTGTTCCGGGTCTTGATTTTTATATTGGTGATGGAACTTGAGTGTCGGTTTGATGTATTTGCTAAAGACTTTGGCGGCAGTTTTTTTATCATATCTCGGAATTTCTATCTTGAGATCAAACCTGCCGGGTCTGATTACGGCGGGGTCAATTAGGTCAGCCCTGTTTGACAAAGCCACAACCAGTACGCCATCCAATTCTTCAATGCCGTCCATTTCAGCATTTAACTGGTTAACATCTTCATTGCCAACCCCGGCATCCAAAACCATTGAGCCGCGTATTCTAAATAACGATTCGAACTCATCCAAAATTATAAAAACCAAATGGCCTTCCTTGGCCCTTCTTTTGGCTTCAGCGAAAAGATATTGGATTCGCCGCGGCGAATCCCCCACAATACCGCGCAAAATATCGGCTGGACCGTTTACAAGGATATAAAAACCCTCGATATTTCTGCCTGTTTGCTGATTAACAAACTTTACGGTTTCGCTAAGCGCGACTTTTACGAGAAAAGTCTTACCGACTCCGGGCGGACCGGTAATTAAAACGCCTTTCGTTTGCTCAATTCCGTAAATTTTGGCTGATTCGGGATCAACCAGGTTGGTTTCAACTTCGTCCCGCCACGCACCAATTTGTTCTTCCAAACCACCAATATCATCCCAGGTATAATTAGGAACTTTATGCAAAACCAGTTCGGTTACTTCGGAGCTGGACAATTTTTCAGTAACTAAATTGTTATATCGCGAAAGTAAAACCTTATCGCCTATTTTGAGATCCGCCTCTTGGACACAAGGAGAAATAAAAACTATGCTTTCACCCCTATTTTCTTGGCTAACCCTCAATCGGTTGTCACCCAACAACTCGAGAACTTGCACCATGTCGCCGTCTTTATCAAACTCGTCCAACAATTCTATGGCTACACCGGATTCGTTGAGCCGAACCTTTTGGCCCGCTTTGGCGGTTTTTAGTTTCTCAACCAATTCGTCTGAAAATACTAAAGCAGTACTATCTTTTGTACGAATCCAAAATTCGCCACCTCTTTCTTCCAACTTCTGAAAAAAAACAAACGAATGGGGAGGGCGTTGAAGAGCTTTTATTTCTTCAACGGCACTTTTCAGGTTTTCCAATAATTTATTGGCTTCGGCCTTATTTTTATTGTTTTCTGCTGTTACTTTTTGCAGTTGGTTATAAAGGAAACCGCAAACTGAATCTAAAAACTCAAAACTTAACCCAACCGATCTGCCCGATGCCTCCTGCCTTGTTTCAATTCTTTCAGCACTTTGAACAAGCTCATCAACAAACTTAATAAGCTTTTCGTTACTACCCAATCCTATGTGTGCCCTGTATAACTTAAGGGAAATAATAAATCTGCGCAGCGGGTGTGGCTGTGTCTGTTCCGGCATATCACTCTCCAGTTATAAAAGTACTAATAATAAAAAAGCATATGAGAACTGGCTTGATTCGTCAAATGCGTATTACTGACAACTTTTGAGTTATTTTATAAACCATATACCAAAACTTAGAAATAGGCAAATTGAATGAACCCGGGTATTCAACGGTTTTACCTCCCCAGCCCAGCTTGAAACGGGTGACGCCGGGCCACTTACGGGCATCTATACCCCAAAAGTCATACTGTTTCAATCCTTCAGTTTTTAATTGTTTAATTATGTGCCAATGAAGGGCATAGGGCGCCATCAACGACCGATACTCATAGTCTGACGCGCCATGGAGATAGTAACCGGTATCGCCAAAAACTAAAACTAAAGCCGCCGCAACAGGTTTACCGTTGTGATTGGCAAAATATAGTTTGGTTTGCAATTCTCTGCAATCAAAAAGTTTTTTATAATAATCAGCTGGGTGCGGATTGAACTTATCTCTTTTAGTAGTTTTTTTAAGTAAGCCCAAGAAAGAATCTGAGTCGCTATGCTCGCCAACAACCACGCCGTGCCTGTCAGCGACCCCAATGTTATAGCGGGTTTTGTGGTGCATCTCGGCAAGTAACTCTTCCTCGCCTTTGCTTAAATCAATAACCACAGTTTTGCTAGGCTGGACTTCTTTTTTAGATTTTTTAAATTTATGTTCAGCCAATACCTGTGCCACGCCGTCGGTCATCGGTTCAATTTTTACAAAAATAGATTTGCGCATTTTGGCTTCTTCGCGCAGCCACCCGACAAAATTAGCAACCGGATTTTTGAACCCGCCGATCATTTGGTTAAAATCCATATCCGGCCCATAGGGAATGTATAAGTAATTCTTGCCGAGTGGTAAATCATGCTTTATTATCTTGGCTGATATCCCCCCTTTCTCATATTCAAAAACCTCCCGCCCCAGCGACTTTTGAAATTCCATCCATTGTTTGGATTGCAGAAATATTGACATATCGTAACTTATTTGATATACTAATACTAACAAAGAGGAGGGGGCTAAATGAATAACAAAGAATTAGTAAGGTGGGCCGCGATCATTAGTGCTCTCGCAGGTATTGCCTCAATAGCAGTAGTTGTTTGGGCATTGTTCCAGTAACAAACCTGGAACCTGCCAAAAGTTACTCTTGGCGTAGGCACACCTATGGCCGCAAAGTATACTTCTGTAGAAATGCGGCTTTTTATTTTTTAGACCCAAGAATTCTCAGTGCTTCTTTTATTTTTTCTTCCGATGTCTTGGCGGTTTTTCCAACATGCTTAAGTATGTCTCTGGCCTGATACTGTGAGTAACCAAGAGTTACAAGAGCATCTATGGCATCCGAATCCGTGCCAGCATCTGAATCTGCGACAACACCGACGTCGGCGGTCATAATTTTGTTTTTAAGTTCAAGCACAAGCCGGTGGGCGGTTTTCTCACTAATTCCGGATACTTTATGTAAATAATCGCCGTCACCACGGATTATGCCAATTTGTAGAGTCTGCAATTCAGCTGAAGCCAATATTGCTTGGGCTGATTTTGGGCCAATACCTGACACAGTAGTAAGCAATTCAAAGAAATTCAGTTCCTCGGGTGTGGTAAAACCATATAACTCTACCGAACCGTCTCTGGGGTTGGTTTGATAGTGCGTAAAAAGCTTGACTGTCTCCCCTATTTTTGCTATACTATTCAGGCTTTTAGTTGGCATAGTCACGCGATAACCCACGCCATGGACATCAACAATGGCATACTTACCTGAAATCGCCTGAATTGTGCCTGATATATAGCCAATCATGTCTTTATAATAACATGTTTAACCTAAACTCAAAATTCAAGCCGACTGGCGACCAGCCTGATGCCATAGCAAAACTAACTCGTGGGCTTGAGCGCGGCGCAAAACATCAAACTTTGGTCGGCGTAACTGGTAGCGGTAAAACCTACACAATCGCTAACGTAATCGCCAACATCAAAAAGCCGACGCTTATCATTTCCCACAACAAAACATTAGCCGCACAACTTTATCAGGAATTCAGGGAGTTTTTCCCCCATAATTCCGTTCACTACTTTGTCAGTTATTACGACTACTATCAGCCCGAGGCCTACATTCCCCACACCGACACTTACATAGAAAAGGATGCCCGCATAAACGAGGAAATAGACCGCTTGCGCCACGCGGCAACTCAGGCAGTTATGACTCGCGATGACGTCATAGTAATAGCTTCGGTTTCCTGCATTTATAACCTCGGCTCGCCCGAAGATTACCAGAAAATGTCGCTTCACCTTTTTGAAGGACAAAAAATAAATTTAAAACAATTGGCATTCTCCCTACTGAAATTACAATACGCCCAGGACATAGAACTCAAGCGAGGAACATTTCGTAAATCAACTGATGAAATAGAAATAGTTTCGGCGACTGGCAACAAAATCACAAGGATCAAAACAAAAAACAATCACATAGAAAAAATCGCCGTTGCCGATGGCGTGGATTTGGATTCTCTTATTTATACAGATCCGGCATATGAGAAAATCATTGAAACTAAAATTTTTCCGGCCAAATACTGGATAGCCGCAGACGATAAAATAGATCTGGCTATTGAAAACATAAAAACCGAGCTTCAGTGGCACATAAAAAAACTTGAACGAAATGGGCTAGCCCTTGAAGCAGCCAGGCTAAAAGAACGCACTGAACGCGATATCCGAATGATAAAACAAACCGGTTACTGCCATGGCATTGAAAATTACTCGCGCCACCTTGATTTCCGCACCCCCGGCGCACCACCTTTTACAATGCTTGACTTCTTCAAAACTAAAAGCAACTTTTTGACGATCATAGACGAATCACACCTCACGATCCCACAATTAAACGGCATGCATGCCGGCGATTACTCCCGCAAGGCCACGCTAGTTGAATATGGCTTCCGCTTGCCATCGGCGCTGGATAACCGTCCGCTCCGTTTTGATGAATTCAAAAAAAATGTCGGCCAGACAATATATATGTCAGCCACTCCCAAGGAATATGAGCTCAAGAAATCCGGCAAAAAGGGTATAGCCGAGCAACTGGTACGACCTACCGGACTACTTGATCCGACTATTGAAATCAGACCAACCAAAAATCAAATAAAACATCTGCTCGGTGAAATAAAAAAACGTATAACTAATGGCCAGAGAATTTTGGTTACAACACTTACCAAAAGAATGGCCGAGGATTTGTCGGAACACTTGGCCGACAACGGTATCAAGGTCAACTACATACATTCAGAAATCAAAACTCTCCAACGGCTTGAGATTATACATGACCTGCGACTTGGTAACTATGATGTCATTGTCGGCGTTAATTTGCTTCGGGAAGGGTTGGACTTACCGGAAGTCTCATTGATCGCAATTTTGGATGCCGATAAAGAAGGTTTTCTGCGCAACGCCACCACATTGATACAGACCATGGGCCGTGCGGCACGGCATTTGGACGGCCATGTCATTATGTATGCCGACAAAATAACGCGTTCAATGGCTAATGCAATAAAAGAAACGGAACGCAGGCGCAAGGTGCAGGAAGAATATAATCGCAAGCATGGCGTTACTCCTACATCCATACAAAAAGCGGTTAAACGCTCGGATTTACCTTCGGCAAAAAAAGCACGAATCAGCAAGTGGTATAGTTATGATTTATCCGACAAAGAAAAAGAAATAGAACATCTAACGCCCACAATGCAAGTAGAACGCCTGCAAAAAGAAATGGAACGGGCAGTCAAAGAACTCAAATTTGAAAAGGCGATGTATCTGCGGGAACAGATGCTTAAGCTCCGAAAACAGTTATAATTTTTGAGTCGTTGTCTTGTTTGACAAAAATGTAGCTGTTTGTTAGAATGTAGAAGTAGTTCGCTGACAACCAAACTGGTAGCTATGCCGAGGCAAAAGGCCTAAAAATAGCAGAAGGAGAAATCTCATGCGGATACGAAAGAAGTTTAGTGTCTGAACCGTTGTTCTGACGATCGTTTTAGGTCTTGTCGCCATCCGGGTCGTTAACTTCGCTTTCGCTCTGATCAACTCACCGAGCGACGCTGGCGTCGTCGAGGGTGTAGCGATTCTGCTCACAGTCGGAATTTGCGGATTCTACTACTGCAAAAGGATACTGAAGCCATGCCTGACTGGCGAGCAGAGGGAAGACAACGTAAGGTCAGCCGTCATTATTTTGGCGGTTGCTTCTTCAATGCTAGCCGGCAGTGGCTGTACGCGGATCGGCCCTGGCCATGTGGGGATTGAAGTGGATCTTGCTGGCAGCCAGCGTGGAGTTCAGGACTTCACATTGAAAACGGGCTGGGTATTTTACAACCCGATTTCGACAGAAATTGAGGAATATCCTACCTTCGTCCAAACAGTGGCCTGGACAAAGTCGCTTGAAGAAGGAAATCCGGTGAATGAGGAAATTACGTTCACCACCGGTGACCAGATGAAGGTGGACGCGGACATCAGTTTGGCCTACCATCTCGTTGCAGAGAAAGTGCCTGCATTTTACGTCAAGTTCAGGTCTGACGATCTGCAAACGTTTACGCACGGTTTTCTCCGTAACATGGCCCGCGAGAAGTTCGACAACATAGCCGGCAAGTATAAAATAGAGGACATCATGGGCGACAACGCTAAGTTCCTGGCAGATACCAGGAAGGCCCTCCAAGAAGAACTGGAGCCGCAGGGGGTAATTCTCGATCAGTTCGGTTTCATTGGTGCACCACGACCACCTCAAGCAGTTGTGGACGCAATCAACGAAAAGGTAAGGGCCATCCAGCAAGCCATCATGGCGGAGAACCAATTGCGAACCTCTAGGGCAGAGGCACAGAAACGAATCGCAGCAGCCGAAGGCGAAGCGGAGTCAAACAAGATCCTCACGAGTTCGCTCTCGCCAACACTCCTGGAGTGGCGACGCCTAGAGCTACAAGGCCAGGCGATCGTCAAATGGAACGGCAACCTACCGACCTACAATGGTGGTGGAGCTATTCCTTTTCTCCAATTGCCACAAAAGTAATCACAACAGGATAGTGCTGACTGTGCTATCCACCAAAACGGCAAGAGAGCTCGGGCTAGACATGAGTATTCCTCGGACAAGCCCCAAGCAGTAAACCGTCAAGTTCCATACTGAACTGGCAAGCCTCGTGTAGCTCATGCACACGAGGCTTTTTTATTGAGTAAACTCGTTTTCTATGCTAGAATGTTACTTTCCGCCCTTAGCTCAGTTGGGTCAAAACCAACTGCTTGGCTTTGACGGTAATTTTAGGAAATCGTCTCGATTTCCGTCAAAAAATTCCCCGGAAGAGTTCCGATACAAAGTCCGTCCATAGCTCAATTGGTAGAGCAGCTCCCTTTTAAGGAGAAGGTTCCAGGTTCGATTCCTGGTGGACGGACTTTGTATCGAGAATCCTCGATTTTGTTTACAAAACCAGGACAGCTCCCTTTTAAGGAGAAGGTTCCAGGTTCGATTCCTGGTGGACGGACCCTCATAAACCATAAAACCGGCTTAAGCCGGTTTTATGGTTTATGACCAACATATTTGCAAACAAGATCAAAAACTTCTTTCCATTTGGAATATAGCGCCTGGCGATGTTCAGGCACCACGCAGACCCTGACACACAAATATTTATCCAATTCTTTTTCAAGAAGTTCAAAATAACTCGGATCTTGCTGTTTTAATGAATAAGTTTTCGGTCCGTCAAAAAATAAAATATCCTCTGGAATAAAGCGGTTTTTCTCCACTATATGGCTTACGGCCATTTTCCAACTTTCTATGCCCAACAATTTGGCAATTGCTGTTTCTATTTTTTCCAAATCGGCGGCGCTGGATTTTACAAAAAACTTATCAAAAAATTTCTTATCAGCTTCAACAACCTTTATCTGCTTGCCAGCGCGCCGTTCAAGCCACTTATATCCTGTTAAACGGATTGCCAAAGCAGTCTTTGGAAAATGGCGCACACCGTTATCAAAAATCGCTATGCCATTTCTGACGGTCTCGTCACGGCATTTTTTCAAAGCATGAATCAAGTCGCCGTCTACCATCTCCCACAGCTCGTCTTCGGTAATCCCACCGAGTTTTTTGGGCGTATTGAGTAATCTGTACATCAGCTTCTGCATAAAACGCTGGATTAAATAGGCGCTTTTCTCCAGATGAACGTTTCTGTAAAAATAGATGTAAGCTCTCTGTATTTCAATAGCCGCATCCAACGCTTTTAAATCAACCGTAAGACTGCCGTTTTTATATTCCAAATGGTTAAAAACGCTCTCCACACAGCGACGTATATTAGGGCCGAATTCTGTCGCTTCTTGATCGCGAACCAGGTAATCCATTTTTTCCATGCCAAAATTCTTATCGCTGACTATCCGCCAAGCCGGATCCTTTTTTTTCATATAGCTTTTTATCAGCTTAATATCACCGCCGCATTTTTTAATATCATCCGTCATCCTATCCACAATCTTAAGGCCGTATTCCTTGTGGTTAATCTTGGTAAACGGTTCTATAATATGAGAAAAGGGACCGTGGCCGATATCGTGTAACAGTGCGTAAAGGCCGAGGTTCAAGGCTTGTTTTTTGGTTAAAAAACCGCGCTCAACCATCCGCGCGGTAAACTCGCAAGTTTTAATGTAAGCGCCCATTGAATGCTGACGGCGGTCATGTGTCGCCCCGGGAAAAACCAAGTAACTGAAAGCGAGCTGGCGCTTATCGCTCAAACGTCGGAAAAAATGATTGTCTACAACCGGAGAGATGCTCCCCTTGTCCACCTGTCCTATGCCCGGCCACGGAATCCATTTATGAGTAGCCATTACCTTTGATTAAATATCAAAAAATACAAAAAATCAAATTGCTATCATCAAAAATTACAAAACAAAAGCCGATACCAATCGGCGGTTTTTATCACTCCCATAATTGCTAAGCAGAGGATGTTACTTACCGGCGGAGGCGCGCGCGTTTTGCGCCTGTCCAAGAGGGCCAGCAAAACACGTGCGCGTAGCCGGCAAATAATCTTTTTTGCTAATTAAATTTGTAATTTTTGATGTAACTCCAGGGTTTGCCTAATCAGGGCTTTCTTCTTTGTTCATGCTCTCTTCCAGAATCTTACGCAATCCACCGACATCAACTTCAACTTTTGGTCGCGGCACAACTGTTTTTGGCTCAAGTTTGCGCCCCTTAAAATCAACAGGACCGCTTTTTATGGCTTCTGAAAAAGAAATTGGTTTAATTGGTGGTTTAGATGAAGCAATGGGATTAGATCGCATGGGTCCAGGCACGGCCCTAACCTCGCTGGGTGCGGGACGATGCTGAAAAACTTGGGGTCTGGGTTCAAATCGTGTTGGAAGAGTATCGAATCGGTTTGACTCGCCATAATTTGGGCGTGGCGAACGCATTTCGCGTTGCGGACGTTCATCATAAAATCTGCCCGCGGTGGATTTGTCGAATCTGCTAATATCAGCAGTTACCGGGGCATGCCAGTCAGCAATTTTTTTCTCCACATCTTCACGGCGAGCAGAATAATGTTCTCTTGAATAGTCGATAATTCTTTGGCGATAACCGATGGGTAAGCGTTTAATTGTATCCATCGTCATTGCTGAAAAAGCGCGCGACGCCACACCGTCAATCATAAGCTTCAAATATATCTGCCTTTTGCCTAGATTAACTATATCGGTTGCCATGAATTCCGGCGCTAATTCTTTTTCCAGTAATTCTGCATCTTCTGCGCCCACTCTAAAAGAAACAATTGTTCCCACATTGCCAAAAACCGCATCTCTGACACCTTCGTCCATTTGTGCAACATACTGGTGTGCAATAACCAAACTTAAATGATATTTGCGGGCCTCCGATAAAATATTGGCGAATGAAGCAGTGGCAAAATTCTGGAATTCGTCTACCATAAGTATAAAATCCTTGCGCTCCCGCTCTGGCATGTCAACACGAGACATTGCCGCAAGCTGAATTTTGGTGATAATCAACGCACCAAGCAATCGCGAGGCATCTTCGCCGATTCTTCCCTTTGAAATATTGACCAGCAGAATCTTACCGTCGTCCATAATTTTTCGCATATCAAGCGTGGATTTCGATTGGCCAATAATGTTGCGGATTAAAGATGAGGATACGAACTGACCAACTTTGTTTTGTATCGCCGCTGTTGCCTCCGAAGCAAATCTGTCGGCGTATTTGGCAAATTCTTCAGTCCAAAACGCTTTTACAACCGGATCAGTTAGCTGATTCACAACTTTTGCCCGATATTCCTTCTCGGCAAGCATTCTATTAATGCCAAGCAGTGTCGCATCCGGAGTTTCCAACAAAGCCAAGATGGTGTTATTGAGGATGTATTCCATGCGCGGCGACCATACGTCAACCCATATTTTTTTGAATACGCCCATCACACCGTCAGCAACCAGGTGGCGCTTGTCTGGATCAACTTGTTCCATGACATTGAAAGCAATCGGATATTCCAAATCGGCAGGATTTATATAAATAACATCTTTTATTCTGTCTTCTGGAATGTAATCAAACAGGTCTTCAACAGGATCCCCGTGCGGATCAACAAAAGCAAGCCCCCTGCCATCCTGAATATCCTGTATGGCAATATTTTTGAGCAGTTCTGATTTGCCCATACCGGTTTTACCGATTACATACATATGGCGGCGGCGGTCATCCATCTTAACACCAAAAGTCACTTTCTTATTGCGAAAGTTAGTTTCACCAAATAATACGACTGGATTGTCATTCACTACGTTCATGAAAAATTTTTAAATTTTTAATTTTATAAATAATTTCTAATGTTTAAAAATTAAAAATTGGAAATTAAAAATTATCAACATTCTACCCTGTTGGTAAACCGGCAGGCGGTTGCCCCTTCTTCGCTTCAACCCTTGGAAATGCCGGCGCCTTCACGCCAATGCCAGGCAAATGGAATAATGTGGCTAGTTCTTCAGTGTTTAAAATTATAAACTGGTCGACAAAAGCCCTCTCGCGGTATTTCTGATAAAGATACTCCTTGCGCCTATATTCACGTTCACGATAAAAAAATCCTTTTTCCGAAGGGAAAAGCCATGGGAACCATCCTTTGTCCTTGGTAATAACCCTTTTATTGGGTTTGAAACTGTTAAGGTTATTGAAATAAAGCTGTTTGAACATGCCCATAACCGCTGAAATATGTGACCCATGAAAACGGTCTTTGCGCGCAATGTAAAAAAATCTATAACCGGATTTGAAGCCCAGTTTTGAAATTTTATTTTCAACCTGTTCAAGAGTAAATTTCTGACCCGGCGTAAGTTTTTGCGGTGAAAAATCTTCTTTTTTCTTTTCTTCCTGCGGTGGTGTTCCGCCAGGCAAAAGCTGGTCCACAAAGTCAACAGCTTTGCCAAGCGCATCGCGTTCAATTTTTGGCTCTTTGCCGACTAGTTTGTCTATCTCAATCTTTGCTTCTTTAACCCACGCATCGCCAGTAGCCCTTATTAAAAGCTGCACCCAGATGTGCTCGCCTGATTCCAACGCACTCATTATTTCTGCAAGCGGTGCCAGTGGATCCGTCCGCCTGAATTCGTCCTTGCCGGACTCCTCTTCAAAAAACGGATACGTTTTGACTGGATAGGCGTTTGGTTTTGAAAATACGAGTTCGGTGCCGAACATATCATAGTCATTGTTGGGCAAATGCTCGGGAAGTTGGCTTATGTAATCATCAGCAATTTTAATTTCCGCGTCTGGATACTGCGCGAAAATTTGAGCTTCGACTAAGTTGCGCAGGTCTTCTGGTGTCCTGACATAAAAGTTAATTTCACCGCCATTGCCAACGATTTCAAACGAAAACCAGGGCTGAACTTCGCCTTTAAAAAATTTGTCCTTCCAGCTTTTTGGTCCCGAATAAACAGCGTGAAGGCCAGAAAATATATTTTCAGCTATTTTGGGACTTTTTTGGACGTCAGGTGGAGGCTTAACCTCAAGTAAAACCCACCTGATGGAGAGCAGGTGCTTTTTTCTTTTATAAAAAAGCCAGCCGTCAAGTGCGCCGAAAAAAAATAAAAACGGGGTGAAAATCCACCAATAGAGCAAGATAAGAGAAAAAGCGGTTTTTAGTGGACTAAAAACGTCGTAGAACAAAATACAAAGTAATTAGTAACTCGTAACTGGTAACTGGAAAAATCAAAAAATAAATTACTGATTACTGGTTACTGATTACCGTTTACTGGAAGCATTTATGCTTCTTTAAGTGCGTAGACTCCATTGCCTTTTCTTTCAAAGACTTTGGGGTTCTGTAAATTTAAAAGAATCGTATTTTCTTTAACCATACGATTAGATAAAACCTGGGTTACAATGTCTTTTTTATGCATGGGCTGACCGGTAGAACGCAATATGTCAACTATAACATCTTTAACGGTTCCCGCCTTATATCCCCATTCGGTCAAACCGTATAAACCGCGGCCAACTAAAACAAATCTTTTGTCCTTGATTAGTTCGTTGTGAACTGTTTGTACATTAGCCTTGCGGTTACCAAAACTTGACGTATTAATCAATTGGGTTATTTCCCTGAAATGTCGGGGCTTACCATCACGCTTAAGCACAAGAAAGGCCTTATCTTTTACGCCACGAGGTTTTATGTCAGGCCAACTAGTCAAACCAAGCTGGCCAAAGTTGTTTTTGGCAATATTCTTAGAAACTGAAATAAAAGAAGCAACAGTTGCAGACGTTACATCTTTGAGGGTGGCACCAGATTTCTTATAAAAATCGACAACTGCCGATTCGGCAATTGGCGTCCCTAACTTTTTTAGAGCGTCGATAAAAGCAAAAATGGACTTATTAAATGATTCGGCATGCTGATCGGATAATGCCCAAAAAGTATTAAAATCATCAGTCTCAATAAATTTCCTGAGTCTGCCATCCAAAGAAAGAAAAAAGACTAGTGTAGCATTGGCCGGATTTTCTTTAGCAACACCCGAAAACTTTGCAAAAAGATTATCTTCGCTGGTTACACCTCCGGCTTGTTCAAGAGTGTTTTCAGCAAGGTCAACAAAGGGCTTCACCTTACTGGCCAGGCTGGAATTTAAATTTTCCCTAATCTGCTTTAGCGATGCTTCTTCAATCTGCCTGACTCTTTCACGAGTAATACCGTAGCTTTTACCAATCGATTCCAGCGTCTCTTTTTTGCCGGTTTTCAAACCAAAACGCCGGGATATCACATCCTTATTTCTGGTGTTTAAAACATAAAGCACCTGTCCGACTACCCCCCTGATTGTACTATTCAAATTTGTCAAGTATCACTTATGCCAACAAATAATAGTAAAAAGTAAACTAATTATTACTATTTTCTAACCATTAGTTGGTTGTTATTTATAAAGATACCATATAGTTTTAAATGGGTCAACTGCTTAACATATCAACATATAACCGTGCGCCTGACATGTCAATACCACCATATTTTTTAACTCTTGCGTCGATTGCTAAGCCAAACTAGAATCGGAGAAGCAACAAAAATTGAAGAATAAGCGCCTGAAAAAATACCTATAATTAGGGCTAAAGAAAAGTATTTTATTGATTCTCCTCCAAAAAAGTAAATCACAATCAGAGAAAATAGCGTTGTGAGGGTCGTATTAATGGAACGGACCAGGGTTTGTAAGACACTTTTGTGGACAAGTGCTCCGAAACTTTGATGAGAAATGCCCAAACGAAGCACGTTTTCTCTTACTCTATCAAAAATAACAACGGAGTCAGAAAGCGAATACCCCAAAATAGTTAATGCGGCCGCCACAAAAATTGCCGTAATCTCAATTCCATAATAATGCCCAAGTAACGCAAAAACGCCAACGGGTATAATAACATCATGAACCAGCGCAACAATGGCAGCTAAACCCATAGCCCAAGAGGAAAGAACGCGTGAAATTTTCCTAAAAACAAAAGCGAGATAAATAATTATAGCTATTAATAAAATTACTATTGCCTTAACGCTCTTATCTCTCAACTCATTGCCGACTACAGGACCTATGGAATCAAAGCGATTTTCCATTATCTCACCAAAACTTCCGGAAATCTTAGTTAAAATATCTTGATGAGTCTGCTCATTGATATCATTTAGCCTTATTAAAGCACCGTTGTCACCCACCGGATTTACATTTATGTTTTTGACACCGTCAATCCCGCTTATAATATTTTGTATTTCTCCGGTTGATGGACGAGGATTAACAAAGGCAATTTCCAGTAAAGAGCCGCCCTTGAAATCTACCCCAAAACGCAAACCAAAAACTGCCACCAAAATAACGGCCGCGACAGTCAGCGCCATGGAAATAAAAAACATAATTGTATATATGGGTTTCATCCAGTACGAGACAGGAAACGCTTCAATCTGTTTTTGAAGTAGCGTTTACCTGTTCCAGATTTAAAATACTTTTCTCTTTAACGAGCGTCATTCTCATCAAGACAAGCTTCATAGTAAATAAGTTCGTATGGGCCACGATATTTTGTATAAGTTGATTTTTTATTATTATGTTCATTGAAGCGTTTCCGTAAATCATAAGTAAAACCAACATAAAAGCGGCTTTTTTTATTTCTTAAAACATATGTATAAAACATGGTTTTGCTGTCTCGTTTGGGATTCATATTTAAAACATCCACTTTGTTTTCTCCATTTTGTGTCCAATAAACAACCTTAAAAATGATTTAGTAATAACAATGGCCGTAAACAAACTTGCCAAAACTCCGATTCCAAGCGTCAAAGCAAATCCCCTAACCACAGATGTTGAAAAAGCATACAGCACAAAAGCGCCGAGCAAAGTTGTAACGTGACTGTCACGGATTGAGTACCAAGCTCGGTGGAAACCGCTTGCAAATGACTGTGCTAAAGAATTGCCAGCCTTTAACTCTTCGCGCATTCTGGCAAAAATCAAAATATTGGCATCCACAGCCATACCCAAAGACAATATAAAACCTGCTATTCCGGCCAAAGTCAGCGTTACCGGAATTACTTTATAGACAGTCAGAACAATTGCAACATACACCAACAAAGCGACAACTGACACAAGGCCGGGCAAACGGTAAAACAATATCATGAAAATGGCTACCGCAAGCAATCCGTATAAGCCGGCCGTCAATGATTTTTGCAGTGATTCCTGCCCCAAAGAAGGGCCCACCGTCTGTTGTGAAATTAAATTTATCGGTACCGGCAGTGCCCCGGCATTAAGATTGTTAACTAAATCCCTGGCTTCTTTTATGGAAAAACTGCCACTGATCACGGCACGACCGCTTGGAATTTCGCTTTGAACCGTCGGTGCGCTTATGCCCACGCCGTCAACATAAATTGCAACACGCTTCCCAATATTTCGCTTTGTAATTTCAGCAAATAATTTTGCTCCGTCGTCGTTTAATTCCAGCGAAACCTCCGGTTGTGATGTTGTCTGATCAAATGTCAATTGGGAACGCTTAAGATATCGACCGGTTAAACCGGTTGGCTTAAAATACGGATCTTCAAACTGTTGCTTGTCCAGCACCAGTTCGGGGCTGTCCAAACTGGTGCTGGATGAACCTTTTTGTTGGGCTTCAATAATTTTTTGCGACTCTTCTGACGGACGTTCTTCTTTGAATTCCAAAAATGGCGTCTGACCAATCATCTGTATTGCCTGATTTACATCTTTGATGCCGGCCAATTCCACCACAAGACGATCGTTGCCTTCAATTTGCACCAACGGTTCTGCAACGCCAAAAAGATTAACTCTGCGCTCGATAACGTCACGCACACCAGACATAGCGTCACCAGCGCTTTGACCCTCGGTTCCAGACAAATCGGCTTGATAAACTAAGTGGGTACCGCCCAACAGGTCAAGACCAAGACGAAATGGCGGAATTTTAAACATACGTGGAATCTTATATTTTGAATTTTGGATTTTGAGTTTTGAATTTACTATGTCCGCGCCCATATCCCAACCTTGAGGATAAGCAAAAACGCCCAAAAACAGAGCAACGGCTAAAATTATCAATGGAGTAAATCTACGTAACACTTGTCCCGTTAGAAGTCGCTACTGTGTAGCCTTATACATAAGTTACGGCTAAACAATAAGACTTTAAATTATTTGCTAATTATGACCGCGAACCCGTTAGGGCGACTTCTAACGGGATTAAATTTGATAGTAAAATACTATTATTTAAAAATCAAGTCACCAAAAAATCAGCATAAGCTGATTTTTTTCTTGTTTTAATATAAACACTAGTCTTCCGGCAGTCGCTCCTTGCTTGTTCGGGGTTTTTGTTTATCCAACCACTCCTTGAGAAACAGTGTAGCTTTTACATCGTCCTCATTATATTTGATGATTTTGTCCATGATTTTTTGGTCATGCTTCTGCAACCAATCATTGTACCAAACCACCGATTCTGCTCCGCCAGCGTCATCGGCCTGCCATTTGAAGCCAAGATACTTGGCAACATCTTTTAGGCTGTAAAAATAAATTGGCAAAACTGCTGCTTCAATAAATTTCCAGTGTAAATCAATTGTATTATTTTTGAACTTATCTTCAAGCGCCACTGAAATACCATATTCATTGCCCAAACGCTTAAAAACTTCTCTTTCGTAATAAGAATAGTGATAAATGACAAAGTCATTAAGAGATTCGAGAAAATCCAAAAAATCACGCCACACCCTTTCCTCGTCCTTTTTATCCTGTGCCAAAAAATATTTGTATTCGGGTTTTTTGTTTCCGCTTTTTATGAGCATCCCAAAAAGATAATCGATGCCCTCCGTTGGATCAGATTCAATATCAAAATATATTTCGTTTTCTACTTGAGGAAACTCGCTTTTCTTGAGAACTTTTGGCTCGTTTGAAACCAGTACTTGGGCCTGATTATAAAAACGCAGGATTTTATCAAACGGCCAGTCTTCAAGCCGCGAACGTAAGTTATCCAAATCGGCTGAAGCCAAATCTTTTACGCTATGTATACCAAGTTCATAAAAACGCCGTTGGTCGTTCTGGCTCAACCTGTAAATCAACGAGACATCGTCGCAACCCTTTGTCTCATCAACACAAAGTGAATACCATGGCGATTGCTTGCAGCCACTTTTAAGAAATGGTGGCGGTTTTTCGCCGGCCAAAACTCGTTCAATTCTCTCCCTGGTCAAGTGAAAATAGTCAAGAAAGTCATCAACCATGAATGAACGCTCCTCGCCGTCAGAGTTGACGATAAAAGCATCGCGCGGCAAAACCCCCTGCAGTCGTTCCAAAATTAAACTGTAGAAAACCAGCTGGAATTTGTATTCGTCACGCATTTCTTTGCCGGTTTTAACATCATATACAACATAGTAATGGTCACCAAAGTTAGATTTCATTCCTTTCTCCACTGGCCGCGCTTCAAGCAGGTCCGGAATGCCAACCCAATTCTGATCCATCAACACACCGTGGTAGATATTTTTCCCTTGTTTCATCAGCTCAAGCGTAGACAAAAAAGCTTCATCAAGATCGCGAAAAAGTTCCGGCTTTATTTCTTCAAACTTGCGCGTCTGGATCATTTCTTTTTCATGCTTGAGACCGCCCCGGTGAATCATCTCTATCAGAGGAGGAATTCCACCCTTTTTGGTTTGATCGGCATAGATATCATACCAAATCCAATGCGGACATTGGAAAAATTTATAAAAATGTTCGCCGGTAAGTTTTGGTTTTTTATCAACCATTTTATTCATTTATATGTTTATGGTGCTCCGCATACATACAATATTGACACTCGGCATGAGACGGAGGTGGATTGTCTGAACGAGCCAAGGTAACGGCCTTAGCAAAAAGATCATAAATATAGCTTGGATCAGCATCCACATCACGTATTTCACCACGAAACGGCAAACGCCCTCTAAAACCGTCTGTTTTGTCTACCTGAAAAAATACGAAATACCCTTTTCGGGCAGTCTTATAACCGAGTTGTTCCAAAATATACGTATAGACATCCATCTGCATTTTGTAATCATCATAAACGGATATTTCCTTGGCACCTGAAGATTTATAATCTATCACCGCAAGCGAACCATCGGAAAACTCCAACATATCGTCAACCGCACCGAAAAGCGTGGCATCCAGACCCTCGTCGTGGTATTTAAGTCCTTCAAAATTATTGCGCCACTTTTGAAGCTGTCCTTGGTCAGAAAAAAGATGAGCTTCCGCCAGCCCATCAAATCCAACTAAAACCGGGTGCATCTCTCCCCTCTCCCGATACTCGTCAAACTCATGCTTAAGCAACTGGTCTACTGCTATTGAAAGCGTGTACGGATAGCCCTGCGGCCGACCGATACCCTTATGCTTGTATAACCAAAAACAGCGCGGACATTCTTTCATCAGCTGAATATTGGCGCGGGATATTTTTAGTAGTTTTGAGGTTCTTACAAACGACATTCAAGAATTTTTAATTTCCAATTTTTAATTTTTAAATAAATATCAATGTTTAAAAATTAACAACTGCCTTCTTTAATAAATCTCCCTGTTTGATTTTTAACACCACATCCATTCCCTTAACCACTTTGCCAAATACCGTGTGTTTGCCATAGAGATGTTGTTGGGGTTTAGTTGTCACGATAAAAAACTGACTGCCATTGGTATTAGGTCCGGCATTAGCCATGGCAATGTAACCCGGATCCACAGGCAATGACTGAAGGATGTTGCTATATTTATAACCTTGCGCTTCATATTGGGCAATTAGTTCATCCGGAGCGCCAAGTGATTTGAGGTTAATTTCGTCTTCAAATTGATAACCGGGCCCGCCTGTGCCCACGCGAGGATCGTCAGTTTTAGATAATGGATCGCCCCCTTGTATCATAAAATCGTCAATGACCCGATGAAACTTGGTGCCATCGTAGAAACCCGATGCGGCTAATTTTACAAAGTTAGCAACGGTTTTGGGCGCCACTTTCTGGTAAAGTTCAAGCTCAATATTGCCGCGAGCGGTTACCAGTATGGCTTTGACTACATCTGGCAATGGTTCTTGTGACTGAATGTCTACAGGAGCAGTCGGTGTCGGTGACGGCTCTGGCGATGCGCTTACATTGACGCCACCACCTTTCTTCATGGCAAAATAACCACCAAGGGCTACGACCGCTATTGCGAAAAGTAAAACTAAAATTTTCATGTTAAGCCAACTCTATCAAATTGCTAAGTTCCTGTAAAATTTCATCGGGTATGGGTACGGTTTTGCCAACCGGACTTACGCCGGGGTAACGCCACGCGGAAATTATTCTTATCTTATTTTGCTTGAAATCAAAAACCGGTGACTTATTGTTACTTGTGCGTCCAGAACCCACGGGTTGAAACATCACCCACACTTCTTGCGGTTTATTCTTGTTGCTAGTCGACTGCATAACTGCAACGGTATTGGTCGCAATGCCAACTTCTTTACGTTTAGGAAATCTAGTTATACGTTTTATTAAACTTTCAGAAATCCCGTAATAAACCATCTTGCCTTTAACATGGTTAGTCCACTGGTATTTATCGTCGTTTTTAGGAGGTTTAAATTGCATCAGTCTGTTGAGTAAACAATCTTTCCGGCTTCAAAAATGTGGAAAGTGTTGTTCTCTTCAGAAACAGTAAAAACGGCGGTATTTTTAAAAACATGAGAAGAAGTAATGGCAAAAAGATGTCTTGAATGGACTTTTTGCTTGAAACCAAACTGTTCTGACAAGTCCTTGAACTGACCCGGATTTATCGCGTCGGCAACCATTCGGGGACGCAAACCTTCCAATATAACGCCGGAGTGTTGTATCACGCCGTTACCATCTATCAGGATAGCACCGTCAAAACCAACCGTAGACTCCACCTCAAGATACCAATCAGAGTGATTTTCTATATCGTTCAGGTTTATGCGGTGAGCAACAAAAATATCCTGAGCGGCATCAGAAATATCCGTATATTCCTGCCATTTATCCTGCCAGCCAAGTATTATAAAAAGACCAAAATTTTTTTGATGGGCCATAAGATTCAAAACCAGCTCGGTGGTTTTTATTTTAAGCAAAAGCGGTAAAGACACGTCCGACTTGAGAAATATATCTCTCGTCTCCGAAATTACTTTTTGAATATTCATCCCGTACGAGACAGGAAATGCTTTATGCATTTCCGTTGATTATAAGTAATCCCGCCATAAATGACAACTAATAACACGGCAATTATTTAGCAAGGTAAAAATTAGCTGTCTCGTTCGGGATTCATTATTAACTTTCTTTTGCAAAGCCGGCAACAAGTTTAGAACTTGAAGCGATTTTGCCTCCTCGTCCGACATTAAAAACCACCTTGCATCCTATTTTTTTGCAAACAGCAATTTCTGGAATATTACCTTCGTTTCTGTCGCCGCCGTTTGCAAAAATGTGGGGCCGAATTTTTTTCAGTTCGGCACGCACACTCATATCTAACGTCTTAGACGAATGTTTAGTAAGAATTACCCGATCAACCCCCTTGATTGCCTCAATGACTTCCTTGCGTTCTTTTTCAGACATAAACACGTAACCTTTTTTCTTTTTCAACCAGTTGTCGTTATTTAGAATGACAACAAGCTCATCGCCCAACTTCTTGGCTTCCTGGAAAAGACGTATGTGGCCCGGATGAAGCGGATCCATACCGCCTGACACGACTATAATAATTTTATTTTTGTTTTTCATGAAAGATAAAAAGCAAATGCTTTCCAAGTGGGGACGGGTTGACCCCGTTAGAAGTGGCCTCGCCGATGTCCTTCGGACTCGTGCCATTAGGCACGAGCGAGACTTCTAACGGGGTTGACTCTATTAATATTAACAGTTAATTTTAAACATGAAAGCGGCTTAAAATCAGGTGAGGTCTAAAATGCTTAGTGAGCTTGAGGAAGATGCACGCAGCTTAGGAATTAAAGACCTGTGCCCCAACAAAGGACGCTTCCATCCGCTCTGCGGCAATTCTCCTTTCCGCTATGGAATAAAGCGCAATGGCACTATTGTGGAATGGTGTACGGAATGCGGGCAATTTGTTTACCCGAACAATCTGAAGACTTGCCCCAACTGCAAATCGGCAATTGACCTCCAAAATCCTCAAGATAGGCACATTAAAAATAATGGCAAAGAAACTAGAATTGTCTGCCCAATTAGAGAGTAAATTTTTTTGTCACCCGTTGGTCCAACCAACGGTTTTTTATCCTCACTTTCCATGACACTTCTTATATTTTTTACCAGACCCGCAAGGGCAGGGATCATTCCTGCCTATTTTATTATGGTCATGAACATTTGCCAACCGACTTTGTTCTTGATCATTGCGACGCTTTTCTTCAATTACCATAGCATTCGATTTCTGAACTCCAGATGAAGCAAGAGCATGCTGCGTTCCCTTACGGCTTCGTTCGGGGTGAACAAATCCTACTTTAAAAATCATGCCGGCGACTTGCGCGCCGATTGCCTCTTGCAATTGGTTGAACATTTTCTGGCCTTCTATTTTATACTCAACCAACGGGTCACGCTGACCGTAGGCGCGTAAACGCACCGAATCACGCAGATATTCCATTTGCTCAAGATGGTCAACCCACAATTCGTCAATCACACGTAGTAAAACCATTTTTTCAAGATGCCTCATTGCTTCAACACCAACCTGCTTTTCACGTGCAGCATAGGCATCATCAATTATTTTGTGAGAAAATTCTGATAATTGGTTCGGGTCCTTTGTGGTTGAAATTTCTTTTAACTTGCCGTGCAGGTCATTTTCAATGGGTATAATAGTTTTGATGTTTTCGGCAATTTCTTCAATATTCCATCCCTCACTAAAAGATTCCGAAGTGACACTTGTATGGAATTGCAAAATTTTATCAATTTGATTGTGGACATAATCTAGTGTTTTTTCTCTGGTATTAGCCGATCTAAGTATATCGTTGCGCAATCCATAAATCGCTGTTCTGTGCTTATTCATTACATCGTCATATTCTAAGACGTATTTTCTTATGTCAAAGTTGTTGCCCTCAATCTTGGATTGCGCTTGTTCAATAGCGCGTGAAATAAATCGGTTTTCAATAACATCATCCTCGCCCACTCCCAAGCGATCCATGAGGTTCTTTAAACGGTCACCGCCGAATATGCGCACTAATTCATCTTCGGTGGATACAAAAAATTGTGAGGAACCGGGATCGCCTTGACGACCAGCGCGCCCGCGCAATTGGTTGTCAATCCGTCTCGCCTCGTGTCTCTCAGTGCCCATAACGTGCAAACCACCATATTCGCGAACCCTGATTGCTTCTTCTGTGTCTAGCGGATTGCCGCCAAGAATAATATCAACTCCCCTTCCCGCCATATTGGTCGCTACCGTTACGGCACCCGGACGACCAGCTTGAGCAATGATTTCACCTTCCTGCTCGTGATTTTTAGCATTTAATACTTTATGCGGAATACCTTCCCGATTGAGATGAACCGATAAAAGTTCATTCTTGGTAATCGCCGCGGTGCCGACAAGCACCGGTTGACCCCTCAAATGACGATCTTTGATTTCAGCGACAATCGCCCTTAATTTGCCGGCTTCAGTTTTGTAAATGCGATCGGGTAAATCGTTACGAACCATTTGTTTATTTGTCGGAATTGAAACAACATCAAGTTTGTAAACTTTGTGGAATTCTTCAGCAGATGTCTGCGCCGTACCGGTCATGCCTGCCAGTTTTTTGTACAAACGAAAATAATTTTGAAAAGTAATCGTGGCAAATGTGCGCGATTCTTTCTGCACGTAAACGCCCTCCTTAGCCTCCACGGCCTGATGCAATCCCTCCGACCAGCGTCGGCCCGGCATCAAACGCCCCGTAAACTCATCAACTATAATAACTTCTCCATCTTTAACAACGTAGTCTTTGTCGCGGTGAAAAAGTATTTCCGCCTTTAACGCTTGCTCAAGGTGGTGGACATAGCGAGTACCGCCTTCTTCGTAAATATTTTTTAAGTTAAGCATGCCTTCAACTTTTTCAATACCTTTCTCGGTAATTGACACGGCCTTTAATTTTTCATCAACATTGTAATCTTCGTTTTCATGAAGACGCGGAACGATTTTGGCAAAAGTTTCGTAAAGTTTGGTTGAATCGGAGTCTGGCGCGGAAATAATGAGTGGAGTGCGCGCTTCATCTATCAAAATGGAATCAATCTCGTCTACTATTGCGTAATTGTGGGATTTAGTTTGTGCAATTTGCACCAGCTCATAAGCCATATTGTCACGCAGATAATCAAAACCGAATTCATTGTTGGTACCATAGGTTATGTCCGCCTCGTAAGCCTCTTGTCTTGTAACCGGTCTTAAGAATTCATGCACAACCCGAAATGAACCGGTTGTATCGCGTATTTCATCTAACTTTTCTGATTTTTCATTTTCCTTTTCACTTTTAAATTTTAAATTATCATTTTGAATTTCACTATGTAGCGGATCGTATACAAAAGATGATTCGTGGTTAATACATCCCACAGTTAATCCAAGCAAGTGATATATTTGACCCATCCAAACCGCATCGCGTCGTGAAAGATAATCGTTAACGGTTACTATGTGGACACCGCGCCCAGTAAGCGCATTGAGATAGGCTGGCAGAGTTGCGACCAAAGTCTTGCCTTCACCGGTTTTCATTTCAGAAATTTTACCTTGATGAAGCGCTACGCCACCCATCAGCTGAACATCAAAGTGCCTCTGGCCAAGCGTGCGCTTGGATGCTTCACGGACCATAGCAAAGGCGTCAGGCAATATGTCATCTGGTGATTCACCACCAGCAAGCCGTTGTTTAAATTCAGTTGTCTTGCTCCGAAGTTCATCAAATGAAAAACGCTCGAACGTCGGTTCGAGCTCGTTTATTTTCTGGACAATCGGCTTGTAACTATCAACTGTCCGCTGATTGGCATCACCGAATATTTTGGATAATAAATTCATGACCGTTTTGGAATCCTCTGTGTATCTCTAATTTTAGATTTAAATTTTTTGATTTGACGTTCAACTTCGTCCCTAGCAAAGTCAATGGCGGTTCGAAGATCCACGTGTTCGGTAGTAGCTCTCAATAACTTGCCGCCTATTTTGAGGTTAATCTCGGCATAATAAACCGGGCCTTTTTGGTGATGACTAGAGGGCTTACCAATTTCAATACGCGCCTCGGTTAATTGTTCACCTGGCTTAAAAAGCTTGGCAATCGTATCCATCTTTTGTTTAACAAAAATTTCTATTGACGGAGTCAGCTCCAGGTTTTTAGTATGAATCATTGTACGCATATATGAACGGGCTTAGCGAATAATACCTTATAGCACCGTCAAAAGTGTTAATTGCATGGTTTGATTTTGTTACAATATTTCTTCAACAAAATCAAAATTAATATTTTTGACGGAATGCAGTCGCCTCGCTGGGGCGACAAATGGTGATAGAAGGTATTATTCGCTAAGCCCCTATAATTTATCACAAAATAAACAAATTGAAAACCCCGCAACGCGGGGTTTTCGGAGTACGCCTTCCGGCGCGAAGAAGCTTATATTCTCTTCTTCTTCTTTGCCTTCTTTTTCTTTGCCATTTGGCTTTGAAGTCACGAGACAACTTTTTGCTAGTTCCTAGAAACTAGTTTCTAGCGATCAGTTATCTCGCCCTCCTAATATGACGACTGACCAAGCCGTCAAAAGTTTTCAAAAATATTTTTGTTATCAAAAATATTTTCCACTTACTTATTAATTATATCACGAAAAAATTTTTTTATTATAAAAAAGTGGATAACTTGGCGGCAAATTAAAACCGCCTTAATGGCGGGTTAAAACTCTCCGATTTGAATAATTTCTTCTTCCAGTAAAATTCCTGATTGTTCAAGAACGCGGCTCTTGGCAACTTTAATCAGCTTAAGAAAATCGCTTGCAATGGCGCCACCAAGATTTATAAAAAAATTGGCATGCTCGTAAGATATCATCGCCCCGCCAATGCACATACCCTTAAGACCGGCTCTTTCAATAAGCAAACCGGCTGATACTTTTTCACCGTCAACATCCGGATTTTTAAAAATGCAACCAACGCTGGGCGATTTTGGCTGACTTGTCTGGCGCAATTTTCTTATTCTTTTTGTTTCTTTTACAACTAGTTCTCTGTCTTTTGGCTCAAATTTTAAACGACAGCCAGTAATAATCCAGTTGGGATTTCTTTTAAAAATACTCTGGCGATAGCCGAACAGAACCGGGTCTTTTTTTATAGTTTTAAAATATTCCCCGTCAAAAAACATAACCTCCTCAACCACATCCCAGAACTGTCCGCCGTAACAACCGGCATTTCCGAAGATTGCACCGCCAACAGTGCCGGGTAAACCTGCAAAACACTCCAATCCCATGTAACCATTTTCGTACAGCGTAACCAGTTCAGAAACTAATACTCCCGCTTCAACCCATAATTCGTCATTGTAAAAATGCACCCGCGACATGCCCATGCGCAAAACTAATCCCCGAAAACCGGAATCGGCAAACATAATATTAGAACCACGCCCAAGAACAAAAATATCAAGTCCGTTTTCTTTTGCAAATTCATGAGTTTCGCACAGATTAACAAAAAACTCCGCCTTGGCTTCCTGAATGTAAGTTTCTTCAGACCTGGAATTATATGTTTTGATCCTTTTGATATCAGTAAAATAGTCAGCCGTACCGCCCACTCCCAGCGTAGAGTAGCCGGCCAATGGAACATTTTGTCTTATAAAGTCCGGCAACTTCATATTTATCCTCCCAATTTTGAAAAAACTATTCCACTATACTAGTCCCGATCTTGTAGAAATTCAACTCTCTTATATTAACTTCAAAAATAGCGTCCCACGCACGGCCAGAAGCAGTGAATTGCGCGCCGCTTATATCTAACCAGTGGCGGACACCAATCTTATCAATACTATAAACTCGCTGGCTATCAGCATAACGGACAAGGTCGCTTTCCTGATACTGATTTAATATAGACGGTTCAACTTCCGTTACTTTTTCAAAACCAAGTCCGGGATAAAAATTGAAAATCCTTGAATCTATTATGTGTCTTCGCCATTTACCCTTTACGACATAAACCTTGTAATCTCCGCGCGCGCGGATCAAAGAACCGTCGGGAAAATTATTTTTAGGTATTTCGTATTTAGTATCAGACACAGATGGCACAGAATCAGCCATTACAGAAACGGGTGCGGAAATGATTGACGGCACCGAAGCAACACGTTCAAAAGTAGTATCCAACCGTACGGACGTTTCATTAATAAAAAAATTGGAAAGTTTGTCTTTTTTAATAGGCAAAATCAAAACTCTTCTAACATCGGCTCCTATGTTTGAAACATAAATAGCGTTAGAACTAGGCGTAGGATTGAAAATGTATAATTGATGTTTACCAGTAGAATCAAAAACAACATAAGGAACGTAAAAACTGGCCAGTGACGACGAGGTAAAAGAAATCTTCAAGACGTTCTTCTGACCAGGCGCAAGTTGAATAAGATCGTACCATCTGCCTTGCCAATCTTTTATAGAACCAGAAACAAGAAATGCAGCATTATCGTCAAGATTACTTAAGGTTTTTGTGGCTGACACCTTGAAATTGGCCAAGTCTATCCTTGAATAACCAAATTTACCGTTATAAGAATCGTCGTTCAAGTAATTAGAAATAAGCCAATCTCGATAAACATCAGTGAAGTTGTCGGAAAATCCGTTTTGCGAAAGCGCATAATTAAAACTGGGTATACTTTTAAGATTATTCTTCAGTGTATCGGCTATTACTTGAGGCGACCAGTGTTCGGCTATATATTCACTGAACATGCCAATCTGACCGTAATCTGCCGGAAGGTTTTTCCATTCGGTTAAACTGTCGGATGGCGCATCTGATAAATCAAGGCTACGCTTTTCTAAATTTGAACCCAGGAAGATATCGTTATAACCAAGCAGGGTGGGCGCGTATTCCGACCTCAACTCATTGAGCCAAATGTCATCGTAGATATTTCGGAGTTTTTCTTTTTGATTAAAAGAAATAAGGTGCTGAAATTCATGGGCTAGAAAAATAAACATCCTGGCTTGATCAGCCACTTCTTTGACGTTCAGATAAATAATCTCCCTCTGGTTAGAGTTGTTGGCTTCGGAAATGCTATACTGATTAACCGCATCAAAATAACCACCGGCGTTTTCTATAAGCGGCGCCATTAGAATCGTAATACGAGAATCGCCATCAATACCCGGATTGGGTTCGGAACCGAAAAATTGAGTCTCAATAGGATAAATACGTCCGTCGAACTCACGAGCAATAATTTCTACTTTGTTCAAAACCTGATTACGCGCATTCGTACTTATGACATTCCAATAGTCATCAGCAATATAAAAATAGGCGTGTTCTGAAACATGCCTAAGGGTAGCCGAAGTTGACTCGCGTGATTGAGCGTCATATTGCGAACTGATAAAAAACCGCTGATTTTGGCCAAGAGTATCTGCACTCGCGCTAAAAGAAACCGAAATAAAAAATACAAAAATAGAAACAGTGTACAACTTAATTTTATTTTCCATTCTAATAATCTTACACTAATATTAAAAACCGGCCTAGCCGGTTTTTAATTGCTTCAAAGTAGATAAATTAAATTTTTTTTAACATCGCCAAGCCGTCTTCAAATGAAATTGTTGGTTTCCAGTCGAGAAGTTCACGGGCTTTTGAGTTATTAGCTAAACTGCGCTGAGATTCATTAATACGCGGGGGAATATATTTAGCACGGTTACTTTTAAGAGCGGCCGCAAGCACAACTTCGGGTTGTGAATTTTCAATTGCAACGGTTCTGGCCTGCGAACCGCCCATCGACTGGAATGTATCTGGTGCCAAAATCATTGCCGCCACTTCGTTTATTGAATAACTTTTGCCGGGTCCGATATTTATTACTTCACCCCTGCCTACTTTCTTGGATTGGGCCGCCAGCATATTTGCCCTTACCACATCATAAACGTGTGTGAAATCTCGACGCATTCTACCATCACCAACAATTGTAAGGGGCTTACCCTGTTTTTCTTGTTTTAGAAAAATACCAATTACCGTGGCATAATTACCGGATGACAATTGCCTCGGACCATAGACATTAAAATATCTTAAAGAAACGGTTTCTAAGCCATGCAAATCGGTAAAAAGCTGGCATAGTTTTTCACCCACATATTTGAATAGCGCGTAAGGATTTTTAAAATTTGGTGTCATTTCTTCATGAAACGGCACTGTTTCTTGATCGCCGTAAAAAGAAGACGAAGCCGAGTAAATTAACCGCTTAACTCCGGCATCGCTAGCCGCAATTAAAACATTGAGTGTTCCTGTTACGTTATTATCCAAAGTAAGGGTCGGATCTTTTATTGATGGCTGCATTCGCGCTTGAGCCGCGGTATGAAAAACCAATTCCGCTCCTTTGAAATATGGCTTGATTTTTTTAAGATTCCGGATATCTGTTTTGACGAACTTGGCTGCTTTATTGACTTGCGATCTCTTGCCGGTTGAAAGATTATCCAAAACCACAACGTCAAAACCGTCTTTTATCAACGCGTCCGTTAAGTGCGACCCGATAAAACCAGCCCCGCCGGTTACCACTGCTTTTTTTCGTTTTTTTATAATTTGATCGATCATTTTTTTATGATTTTCTAACTCGTATCGGCTTGCGTTTTAGCGTAATAATTTCTTTATCGTGACGCGAGACATCTTCAATGGTTAATCCCTGCAAATTAAGAATTGACTTATTGTAATCCGTAACAGCCCTTAAAACAGCTACACCCTTTTTTAAAGAAGTGACCAAATCCAAGTTCTTTTTATTCTTGGACAAGTCTTTAACCAAACTTTCTGCAAAACTTATCAGGGCGTTCATATCCTTGGGAAAACAATATCCGCCGGCTCCGCAATAATTGCCATGCTCCACATTGAGCCATGCCGGGCCGATTCTGGGATCTGCAGAAATAACTTCTTTTATATTTTCGTAGGTAACTTCCGAATTTATTTTATTGTTTTTAAAATTGACTGCGAGAGCATGGCACAGATCAGCTAAAATATTGCCATAAATTACCTTGATATAGCCAAAAACGTTGCTGGCATATTTGGCAAGTTCCGCTTCGGTAGCGTTGATATCTTTCTTGCTATAATCACTCGCCCAGGGGCGCTCAAAATGCGCTTGAGGAAGCAAAGCCATAATTTCTTTTACGTCAGCATAGCTTCGGGCTGTGTGGCCAAGAATCTGACGGCTTGGCTTTATAAAATCAAGCCAAGCTTGTGACTCGGTTAAAAATTCCGGATTAAAAACAAACTTCTTGCTAGGATATTTCTTTTGCAGCCCCTCCACTGTCCCCGGCGGCACTGTAGATTTAATAATCACGATCTTACCGTCATTAATTGTTGAGGTAACGCTTTGTACAATAGAAACATTACAGCTACCATCAGGATTTGTTGGTGTCGGTACGGCAACAAAAATAATATCAGCCAAATTAACGTCATCGCTATAACCCTTTTTGGGATCGGCATCGTAACAAAACAGTTCCTTTCCGCGTCTATATTTTTGGTTTTCTTCAAACCACCTTTTAATCGGTTCCCCCACCATTCCAATACCGAAATGGTTACGATGGTTATCTAGGCGGGATTAATAAAGTAGATTAAATGGGCACGGAAATGATTTACTCAGATAAATCATTTCCTGTCTCGTACGGGATGCGTAAATTTTTACTCTTCTTGGGCGACATTATTACCCTATATCTAGCGCTTTTTTTGACCCTCTATGCAAGGTATGGGCGTAGTTTTGACGAGCAGATCAGCATGCACTTTCTACCGTTCACCATTATTTTTGTTGTTTGGGTAATAGTTTTTTATATTTCCAATCTGTATGAAATAGGTCTTTCTAAAAATAACGCCCGCTTTTTTTCCGATCTTTTTTATACAATTGCCGTTATTTCGTCTATCTCTATTTTTTTCTTCTATTTTGTCCAGTTTTTTAGAATCGCCCCCAAAACCAACTTATTTGTTTTTATTGTCATTATTGCAGCCTTACAAGGATTTTGGCGCTTTTTCTTTAATCGGCTCACCGCCAAAAACGGCTACAAAAATAATACATTAATAGTCGGCTTGAGTCAACAATCTCAAGAGCTTTACGACTTTTTGTTGAATAATCCACAACTGGGATACGGCGTCTTAGGCATACTTGATATTGGAGATAAAACCGCTTCTGCAATTTTAGACAACCTGATTAAGAGAAAAAATATCCGGACATTGGTTCTGGCTCCGACGGTTTATAAGATACCGCACATAATAGACGTGTTTTACCACCTGGTAGGTTTTGGGATAAATTTTTTCAACTTGTCCGATTTTTATGAACGAGTTGCCGGAAGAATACCACTGGAAACTATAGATCAGGTTTGGTTTTTGGAAAACCTCTCTCAGGGTAGCCGACGCGGATACGAAACTGGAAAAAGAATTTTAGATTTAATCGGCACCATAATCATAGGGCTGCTGACCCTGCCGTTTTATCCCTTGATAATCTTAGCTATAAAACTTGATTCGCGTGGTCAAGTTTTCTATCACCAAGGACGAATGGGACGAATCGGCAAAATTTTCACCGTAATAAAGTTCAGGACAATGTTTCAGGAGATTGAAAAAAGTACGGGTCCGATTTGGGCCGCTGAAAATGATGCTCGAACTACGCGAGTCGGCAAGTTTTTGCGCAAAACAAGAATTGACGAACTACCGCAAATTTGGAACATATTGCGCGGCGAAATGTCATTTGTTGGGCCTCGCCCGGAAAGACCCGAGTTCCACCAGAAATTAAAATCTGAAATCCCTTTTTACGAAGAACGCTACTTGGTCAAGCCGGGACTGACCGGTTGGGCGCAAATCAAATATAAGCTGGACTTCCGCGGCGGCATGACCATCAAAGATACGTATGAAAAACTCCAGCATGATTTGTTTTACATAAAAAACAGGTCATTGATCTTAGACCTGGGAATTTTACTTAAAACAATAAATATCCTCTTAAAAAAAGCATTCCGCTAGTTAGACCTCAAAAATTAAAATAAGGTAGCATAATAGTTTATCTTCCGGCTCCGCGGACCCTTTTTGTTCAATCCACCCTGCTGGGATTTTTCACAAAAAGGGTCCGCCTGCGCCGGAAACTGACATCCTCTCCTTAACAATTATGGGAGTGATAAAAACCGCCGTCTGTTGACGGCTTAGGTTTTTTAATTTTTGAGAAAGCATTCTGAAACATAGCAAAAATTTGACAACATATCACTATTTATGCTATGCTGTTTTAAACTAGTTTTTTAAAAATAGGAGATTAAAATGACAAGGTGTGAAACATTACAAAACAAGCCTACTCGTAAGCAAAGAAAAAGAATAGCACTAGAAAATATTAAGCAACTGCGAAATATGATTCATTTTTGCCTTGGAATGTTACCATTCCACGCTGAATATTCGGCTCAAGAAATTCTATCTTCTGTTTCTGATGCCGTTATTTCATGGGAAGAGCTTGGAACAACGCCGGGGAAATTAAAAGAACTGGTTTTACAAAACAAGCTTCTTTATTACCCCTTGGCATTAAAAGAACTCCGTCGTGCAGCAAACTATCCTTATCATGCAAGAGCATCTGCCACCGCCATTAGAAAAGGGGTGCATTGCGGTGAAATTTCTTGGGAAAAACTTGGTATAACCGAACGGGAGTTTAATGAACTTATGCGTACCTATGAAGATAGGTTCAAGCGTTTTCCTTTATAAATAAATCTACCGTCGATGCTTTCATGGCTGAGGCGGTTTTTATTTTTCTAATTCGGTCAAAGCATTATGCCTCATAGCACCGTCAAAAGAGTGGATTGCACGGTTTGCGAGCAGTATAATAGTAAAACACTGCGAGCAAAATCCACGCTTTTGACGGAATGTAGAATTCTCGCTGGGAATTCAAATGGTGATAGGAGGCATAATGGCGAGCGATAATTTTTGATGGGGGCAAGTGTTATTTTGAAAATTCAAACATTTTTTTGTAAAAGCCATCGGGGTTGAGGCTGCGGTAAAGCTCATTGCGTCAGGACAGTTTTTTCAAGATTTGTGATTCGTTTGTCGTGGTTAGCCAATTGGTCTTCTGCAGATTTGTGGAGGTAGCTATGCACCACACCCTCAAGTTCTTTCTTTTCCAGCTTGGCGTATATTTTTTCTGAAGCAGTTAGTAATTTATCAAACTTCCAATTCATTTTTTCTTCTAGCCCACCCAATCCTTCTTTCAGGTCTTGCTTGGTCGCAAAAATCGCCAAATTTCTTTCGTTTTGTCTGACAAACTCTTTCTTCAAGAAATCCTTGGTAACATAAGGTTCGAGCGCATTTTTAAGTTTCCGCTCTAGAATACTTTCGGTAACTAATTTATCTTTTTTATTTAAATCCTTCTTCATGACATTTAGTCTAGCACCGGTGAAAATACTGTCAAATTCACTTTGACAGCTCAAACATTTTTTTGTAAAAGCCATCGGGGTTGAGGCCGCGATTAAGCATTAAACGTTTGCGAATTAAATACTCAACTATTGAGTAGGCGCGAACGAAGAAGCATTTGAGTTTCAACTGATAAATCATATCCAAAATCAGATGAAACACCAACCCCCAAAAAATCGTCATAAAAAAGTTGTAATTCCAATAACTGGCCAACAAATACACGCCGATAAAAACTTCGACGGTATGCAATATGCTGATTGCAAAAAAGTTTTTATCATGCATGTGCTCGGTTATTCGGTTATAATACCTAAACATCCGCCAACCGCTCCAATCCTGAAACTTGCTCCGCCACAAATAGTCCCAATAATGGTCGGCGTCTATCAGTACCTCCGCTCCCCAAAATAAAAGCGCCCGCCACAGGCCCCAATGCGGAGTTAAAATAATCACAGACACAACGCCAATTATCAGATGTTCTCTAAGTTTCATCCAAAAAAATTATGACATATTTATATCCAAAAACAAGATTGACAATATAACCAATGTTTAATAACTTAAAAAAGTGAAAAAGGCACTAATAACGGGAATAACTGGCCAAGACGGCTCTTATCTAGCCGAATTTTTATTAAAAAAAGGCTATCGGGTTCACGGCATGGTACGCCGGGTTGCTTTTGAGGACAGCGATAACCGCTTTTCCAGGATTAACCATCTAATCAAAACTGGTCGCATTAAACTGCATGGCGCATCCTTGGAAAGCTACCCGAGTATTTGCAACGTTTTAACCAAAGTAAAACCCGACGAGGTATACCACTTAGCCGCACAAAGTTTTGTCTCTTACTCTTTTGAAGATGAGCATTCAACAATGCACACGAATGTTTCTGGGGTGCATTTTGTTTTAGCGGCTATAAGCCAAATCGTACCAAAGGCAAAGTTTTACTTCGCAGCTTCAAGCGAGATGTTCGGGGACGTCCTGGAGGTGCCGCAAACTGAACTGACCGCGTTTAACCCGCGATCCCCTTACGGAATATCCAAGGTTACCGGCCATCATATGACGCGCTACTACCGTAACCATCCTGCTATTAAGATGTTTGCCGTTTGCGGCATACTTTTTAACCACGAAAGTCCTCGCCGCGGTATAGAATTCGTGACCAGAAAAATTACTCACACCGCCGCGCTTATCAAACACGGCCTAGCCAGTAAGTTATATCTCGGCAATCCAAACGCTAAGCGTGACTGGGGCTATGCCGGGGATTTTGTTCAAGCCATGTGGATGATGATGCAGCAGCCAAAACCCGATGATTATGTTATCGCTACCGGAGAAAATCACTCGGTTAGAGAATTTGCCGAAGAAGCGTTCAGGGTTGCCGGACTTAATCCGGCAAAATATATCGTATGGAATAATTCAGCCGACATTCGTCCATCCGAAGTCAATCTACTAATTGGCGACTATTCCAAAGCCCGCAAAATTCTCGGCTGGAAACCCAAAACAAAATTCAAAGATTTGGTCAAAATGATGGTTGAATCGGATATGAAGTTAGTAGCCAAGGGAAAAGTCATATAAACCCAAAACACGCTTACCACTCCCTGCCCAAACTCCGCACAAACGAACGAGCTTCACTTTCAAAAGTTTTGTCTAGTTGAGCAGCGGCACGTGCCTGTTCAACTGCTTCATCTATTTTTCCGATTTTTGCATAACCTGCCGCCAACGAAGCACGATATTGCGGGTTATTGGGCTTTATACTAATCAATCTCTCAAAAAGGAAAGTTATTTTGTTAAGATCGCCGGTTTTAATGTAAAGGTTGATCAGTCTTAAGGTATCGGATTCGGAAAGCATATAACCCAGTTCAGTGGCTCTGCTAACCGCCTTTAATCCCCCCTCGATATCGCCCGTTTCTATTAGGATTGCCCCCAAGTACCAATGGCTCAAACCAACATCGGGGTTTAATTTAACTGCCTGCTCAAAATATTTTATAGCATTGCTATAATCTTTTTTATTTAGAAAAGCCTGCGCTACTTCGTAATACGCTCTTACAAAACTTGGAGAAATTTCCAATGCTTTCATAGAATTTTTTAATGCTTCGTCGTTATACGGCGATTTCAGATCGTCTTTGCCTAAAATTATATAGGCACGCGAAATGTAAAGATATGGTAAATAGTCCTGATTAGACTCATCAGCATTTTTCTGCACTTGCTGTATGGCATACGTCAAAGCGGCCTCTTCTTTTTCTCCCCGTTTTTTGCCATTTGCATATTCAAGAAGCCACTGGGCAAAACGGTGGCGATACTCATATTTGCCGGGTATATCGTAAGCCAACGCTTCTTTATACTTAGCCAAAGCACCATCAAAATCCCCAGACCAACTTCTAACAATGGCACGTGTGGTTGTGTAATTAGCCTTGGACTGCGTGATATTCGTCCGATAAATCAGGACTGCCGCGCCAATCAGCAAAAGAAACAATAGGGTTTGTTGACCGACGGTTAATTTATAACTGGTAACTGGTAACTGGTAACTGGTAATGGGGGCTTGCCCCGCACCTTTCTGCGGCTGCGCTTCGCGCAAGCCCATGTTACCTGCCGCAGAAAGGTGCGGGGTCAACCATGCAATAAAACCTAAAACCGTAAAAAATATTATAAAATTAGCCGAGGTGTCAAATATGAATGAATTGTGAATAATATATGCGGTAATTAAAGATATCAAACCCACACCAATCGCCCTTTCTTTTCCGTTTTGCACTACGCGTTTCCACAACAAACGCATGGCTACAGCAAACAGGGCTATATAGAGCAGAAATGCCAATGCGCCCATTGTTACTAAAATCTCAACGAACTGATTATGGGCACGGTCAAAAAGAGTTTCAGAACCAATACCGCGGAAAAACTTGGGATTAAAATGCTTGGAAAAAGGGACATTAAAGTTTTCCGGACCCCAGCCGAATAAAATTGTTTTTGGTGTCTCCACCCAGCCGGTTAACCCAGCTCGCCAAGCCCAAAAACGAGTTTGAACCGTAAGCGTCTGGAATGAAAAATCAGTCAAACGCGTCAAGTAACCGGAACTTTTTACAAAATTGGAGGTTTTGAAAGCAAAAGCAAACCCGACAAAAATAACAGCCAAACCGACCAAGCCCAATAAAATCTTTTTTGCCGTACGCGAATGAGAAGAAATAGTGTAAAGGAAAGCAAAAAGTAAAAAACCTACGCCAACACCCAATATAGAACCCCTAACGGCAGTCATTAAAACAGCAACTGTGTTTATAAGAGCGGCGGTAAAAAAATAACCTCTGTGTTTAGTCGATACCCAAGAAGAAAGAGCCAAAGACAAAGCAAGGAATAAAATTATAATCTGATAACCAGCAAACAGAGCGGCATTGCCGATAGTGCCAAATATCCTCTCGCGTTTCCCAGAACCTATGAAAAATTCAATATTTGTCTTTTGGCCAAAACCATAAAACGCGGAAAGAGCTCCGACAAAAATAACTATCTTAAACAACCGCAGCCAGTCCTCGCGGGTCTTGAATATGGAAATAAGAATTATGAAATAGACAAGATAATGGATAAAACTCCAGAGTCCGCCCATACGTTCAAGCGAACCCCAAAAACTTAGATAAGGGTTGACGCTGATAAAAGTTGAAATGACAAAAATCAGCGTGAAAAGAGAGAAAATTGTCAGAAGTATATGCTTTTTGGGAAAATAACCTCTGTCTTTGATGATCAGAATAAAATAAAAAACGGCCATTATCTCCACAAGCGAACGAAAAACCACCACTTTGCCGAAATGGAATGGCGATATGAATTGCGAGAATATAATCAACGGCACAAAGGCCGTGGCATAAACTAAATATTTAGTGATTTTGACTAGTAATAGCTCGCGCATGTGATTTTATTTTATTCTACTCCATAATTCTTTTAATTCAAAACCTCCCCCGATTAAAGCAGCCAGCACCTGAAAACCGAATAGCATAAGCGATATGCTTAAGGCTAGCTCACGGGATACGCCCAACAACGAAAAAAAATAGACAAACGTTCCCTCTCTCACTCCCAAGCCGGCATAGGATACCGGCAGAAAAGTGGCTACAGACATTATCAAAAAAGTCCAGGCAATAAATAAAAATGGTACATGGAGATTAAATGAGAGGGCAATAAAATATATAACCAAAACCCATATAAGCTGTGCAATGGCTCCGATTCCGATACCTATAAGAGTAGATTTTCTGCGCTGATTGTATTTAATGAGAAGTCCCTTTAAAATGGCGACGTGGCCGGCTATAAATAACGGCAAAAATTTGACTAAAAATTCAGGAACCTTATAAAAGTATTCCAGCAAAACGCGACTGAAGAAAATCATAATACCGGCCAGCACAATGGCGGCACTTACCGCGAGACTCAAAATACTCAATCTGTCGCCGTATAAAACAGGCTGTGTCAAAAAAGATATTAAAACCAGACAGCCTAGAGCCATAAAACCTATGGCCTTATCGGCAAAAACCGATAAATACAACTGGGGTTTGAATTCTGACTTGTTAGACATCCTCCAAGCCTTCATTCCTTCGCCTAGAAGTTGGCCGCCTGGCACAAATAAAGCGTAGAAATATCCCACAAGATAGTATGAAATAAAAAATCTAAAAGGCGGGGTTTTGTCCACGATGGTTTTGGCCAGGAATTGCCATTTGAAAATACCCACAAGCCACGCGGGAATGGAAAACACCAAAGCAATAAAAATATATTCTATCTGCACGTTCTTAAACGCTCCCGAGAGGTCACCGAAATGAATATTTTGAAAAATAAAAAAAACCAGCATCGCGCTGACAACAATCTGAATTAATAAAAATAGGTATCGTCTCATCCCGTACGAGACAGGAAATGATTTATTGAGTAAATCATTTCCGTGCCTATTAAAAATACTTTATTAATCCCGTTTAGATAGCCATCGTAACCCTTCCTTGTTGTTGGCAAAGGCTGTCTCGTTCGGGATTCATCCCGTTAGATTAACACTTAATTAAAGTCGTGAAAATGGGGCATCTACAAATTCTATTGCAATTATTCCTGAAATTGGGTATCCATTTATTAGCACTATTAACAATCCAAAACTTGACGAGGTAAAAGCATGGACACTTTAGACTGGCGAGATTCAGCATGCAAAGAATATTTTAAACAATGTGTAGATTCTATTAGTTCAATTGAGGCTGATTGTTGTGACGTTCCAAGAAAATTTTCAAGGGTGGTTTTTGCGGCCATCTCAAAGTTAAAGGTTCTAAAACAATCCGGCGGTCGTATTTTTATAATCGGAAACGGTGGAAGCGCCTCAATTGCCAGCGAAACGGCAAATCGTTTTTGGAAGTTTTGCGGTTTGAAGGCTCATACTTTCAACGATCCGGCCATGCTCACCGCCACGGCAAACGACATGGGTTGGGAAAGAGTTTTTGAACTGCCACTTGATACTTTTGGGCAAGCGGGCGATATTTTAATCGCAATTTCAAGTTCCGGCGAATCACAAAATATTATTAACGCGGTTGCCACAGCCAAATCTAAGGGTTTAGCCATAATCACTCTATCCGGTTTTCAGTCGAATAACAGATTGCGTCAAATGGGCGACATTAATTTCTATGTGCCATTACTGACTAAATATGCGGTACCATCAACTGCCTATCGTCACACCGAAAGAACCCACCTTTTCATTCTCGACTGCATTTTGGATATTTATCTTTTGACTAAAGAAAATAAATAACCGCCAAGTCTGACTTGGCGGGTTTTTTTATAGCCAATTTGACCGAGACCGGTTTTGGTGGTGGCTCAAATAGTTAGGAAAATAAAACCCATCAATTATGACGGGCATTCATCAAGCGGGTATTGATTCCTTATCCTTCGTGACCTAAGCAAAATGGTATTTAACCCCTTAAAGAATCAGCCCACTCAAAAGCATTCAGGAAAATAGTAAAAGCCAAAATATTTAACTTGATTTTTACCAAGATAATCCAAGTCGGTCCAATTCAGATAGAGTAAAAATTTGATCAACGCCTCCGAATTACAAAAAAGCTCAAGGAGTCTTTTTAATGTTGGATAGATTTCTTTGTTTTTCAGTTGCCACTCATTTCTATGTGAGCCAAGATCGTGCCATATCCCAGACAAGAATATATTTTCCCCATCTTTAAATGGACTGCCATAATGCATAATACCAATTCTAAGTTTCTCGTCTATTGTAACATAATAGTTAGATAAAGATTCAGATAACCATTGTTTATTCAAATCCTTAATATCCTCATCAGATAACCATTGGCTAAACTCATCCTGATTAGGAATAAGTTTAAAACCCAATCTTGGAATAAATTCTTCCCGATCTTCTAAGCCGCTAGGAGAAGAAGAAAGTTTTTTTAACAAAAACTTTTTAAAACTAGGAGATTCACGAAGTGTTTTCTCCAAATTTTTTTGTGCCTTTTTTCTAAGTATTTCAATTTCCACATACATTCCCTCTGCTTCTCTCTTGGCGTTTGCGCTTTCGGTTTCAAGTTTTAATTTAGCAGATTTTTTAGCGTTTCTTCTTGTTTTTGTAATTGATTTATGAAGCCTTTGAAATAATGTTTCTGGTTTGGTTGGTTGCAAAGAATTCATTTTAACTTCTCCTTCCTCTATTCAATTTAATTGAAAAAGACCAATTTGCTGGGGCTTTTTATGGCTCTCCAACAACATAAATAGGTTAACATATTGGTCTGTTATGTGTCAAGGAAAACATATTTGGTATTTAAGACTTACGCTCCCAATAGTCGCATCTATTTTTAATGGCTTTTAAAAACCTCAAGTCTGTCTCTTGGGCTATCGGTAAAATATGCGCCATTGTTTCTTTAATTTTTCTAATTCGTTTCTCTGGTTTACAGAACTCCAGGGTTAAAAGATTGTGTAATCTATCGGCAAGTTTTACCCTTCTTATTAGAATAGAACCACGTTTAATTGAATCAAAATATTCTTTTTTATTTTCTGGTGTTTTGGTAATTTTACCGTGACTTTTGTAGAATAGCTTTTCGTGAGATAAAGCCTTCAGAGCTTCGTCAACTTCATTACCGAAAAGTTGCCTTATCATGCCCCTGGGAACAAACTGATCTTCATAAACATCATGCAAAAGTCCGACAATTAATTCATCGGGATTAGTCGGTCCATACTTTATCAAAATAAGGGCCACGTCACGACAATGCTCAAAATATCTTACACCCTCATCCCGTACCTGCTCTCTATGAAATTGTTTAGCCAACACATAAGCCCATTCTATCTGCTCTCTACCTTCAAAGCCCATCTTCTTGTCTATTATCTCAAAAAATTTATCTCTGGTCATAATTAGATTAATAACATAGTTTTATTTTCTGAGCCAATGGCAATCTTTAAGATTTTTAAAATAGTTAGTTGACCAAGTGGTTTATGCGTAAATAAAAACGGCGTGATAATTCGCGCCGCTACCTTGTCAAATTTATTATGTTGCAGTTTATCCCAATTCTTTCATAATGCTCTGATAAAGATTCGGCACGGTAATACCGCAATCGCCTCTTATATAAAAGCTTTGTCCGAATCCTCCGGCAACCGTGCGAGTTAAAATAGTTTTTCCGGGACGAAAATAATATCTGGAGTCAAGATTTTCTTTATCTCCATTATCCATGGCTTTCATATCGCGACGCCAGTCGTAAATCTCTTTTCGTGACTCACGCCAGTTACCCAAATCCAAAATGTCAAAAACTGCCGTGGTAAAATTCAAAATATTTTCACGGCCCTCTTGAAGCTCAACGTTTCTGGCCATAGACAAGGCCTTGAGATATACTTCAGGCCCGTGAACCGCCGTGCCAAGGTTTAAAAATACCCCGCCTTCAAGATTTCTAAGCGCGCGAGCAAAAATAAGTAAATCTGTGTAAGTTGCCTGGCCAGTAGCCGCGCCGTCCATATTCGGATGCTGGTGAACAATGTCGGCGCCAATAAGAACATGTACCGTAGCCGGAATTCCCAAACGATGAGCCGCGGCAAAAATACTTATATCCTTGTGCGGGAACTTGAAGTCAAAACGGTCATTTTCTATCATCCAGCCGATTGTTTCGCCAAAACCCCACTTGAATTCAGCAGCCCATTTGGCCGCTTCATTGATTGCAAAACCGACTTCGTCCCAGTTTCCAAACTTGCCATCGCGGATATAAAATTCAACGTCTTCAAGTGTTGAGCCGATAAGCGCGAGCTCAAAATCGTGTATTGGAACGGCACCATTTCCTGCAAGATGGGTTACTATGCCTCGTTCCATCAAATCTATAAGATAGCGCTGGTTACCGCGCCTCAAAGTGACGTGGTCTCCTGTCATCCAAATAACTGGACGGTTATTCCTGTGCGCCTCGGCAATTTTCTTGGCCAGGCCGTTAATTTCTTGTTGGACTTCGGGGCTGTTAATTGATGGCACCGGCTCGTCCAAATACTTTATTTTCTGAAAGGTCATTTTATCCCGACGCATGGAAAGCGGAAGCTGTCGGACTTTTTTAGGATCAAGCTTCGGAAATGGCATTCTTTCTCCTGTTTTATTGACAAGGTGCTGTCTTAATTTCAAATTACAAAACAAACTAACTTACGTCAAGGGTATTATGCGTTACCGGGTGAGTCGTGAACAAACAAAAATATTGTTGCCGTAAAAGGGCGGGGAAACTTTTTTATTATCAAATAGGCGAAGAAGGTTTTCCTTCGTAAAGTAAGCGGAATCAAAAAATGGATATTCAACACGCATTATTTCAAAACCATAATCTTCCAGCATCTTTACCAAGGAAAACGAAGTGAATAAACTGACATGATCCGAATCATGAAGCAGGCGGAAATTTTTTTTGAATCTCCTCGCACAGCCGGAATCAAAATCAGGAGTTTCTATAATTAAGACGCCGCCTTTTTTAAGTATTCTTTTTATTTCTTTAATATATTCGAGTGGCTTAGGCAACTGTTCTATCACATGATTCAAAACCACAACATCAAAATATTTTTTATTAAAATTAATGCGCGGCAATTCACCCTGATAAACCCGCGCGTATTTAGAACAGATATCTAGAGCCGTTTTGGACTTGGAAATATCGGTCCCGTATTTATCCCATTTTTTGTCTAAAACCGACAACAAAAACCCGGGACCGCAGCCGATATCAAGTATCCTGCCCGGTTTTACCTGTTTCAAAAATCCGGCTATATGCTTACGGTTTTTAACCTGCTGGTCCCACTCTTTCAGAAGATTTCTTTTGTTTCCATCGGGATCTACCGCCTCTCCCCAATAACTTTTTTCATAATGCGGGGTGCGCCTGGGATAAAACCAATAGTATTTTTTCCAAGCTAAATCCCCAAATGGACAAATTGGGTTTTTTCTCATAGACATTTTATTAATAGAATTTTTCATGGCATTAAGTAATATAAAATTTAATATGCGGACACATTACATGTCAAGTCTAAAAGCTTGGCAAATACTGCTTTATAGCACCGTTGAAAGGGTGGATTGCACGGTCACCGAGCAGTATAATGGTTGAACTGCGAGGCGAATCCACGCTTTCAACGGAGCGACGCAATCTCGCTGGGGTTGCTAGCGGTGATAGAAGGCAGTATTTGCCAAGCTTTTAGAACTAGAAATCAAGCAGTTTTTTGAGTGAGTACTTAAACTGCGTAATTGGGCCGGGATACTGAAATTCCACTAAATGCTCCCCCGGTGGAACCAAAACCGCCTGATACGCGTAATTTGCCATAAGAATCGGGGACATTTTCCCATCAATCCTCGCCTCCCAATACGGCAAATTAGACTCCGAATAAACTAAATATCTTGGATTTTTGGTTTGCGTTTTAACTTTTAAATAGCCTTCTTTTTTTTCAATGATTTCCAGACTATCTTTGAAATTCGGCTGGCCCGAATAAGCGCAATCCCCGCTCGCACATTCAACAAGCGTTGTGTTCTTAAAGTTTTTAATAGCCAGTAACGCGTCAAAAGCTTTGGCCTCGTCCAGCACCAGTTTGGCCTTGGCTAAACTGGTGCTGGACTCGTCTGGTTCTGCAAAACTTGCATTATTAGCAAAATAGACCCTAGGCAAAACTTCGGTATTTTCATAAACATAAGTCATAATTTTCTCGTCCTCAACCGGTTTGGTTTCAAATATCTTTTTCCATGGCATCTTAAAGTCAAAGGATGAAATAATGTATTTTACATTCATCATTGAAAGCAAATTTCTGTTTTGCAAAGATTGCCATGCTTTAATTCTGTCAGCGGTTGAAAGTTCTATTCTCCTTCCGTCGTCTGAATCTGTAATAAGATCTATAATTTTGGCATAACGGCGCGTATCAAGCATCGTTATTTCACCTTGTATGCCAGATACGCCGTTTAATCCAAAACCAAGCATCCGGCTCCGTTTAAAAAGCATATCTTTTTTGTAATTAGAGAGGTCGTATTTATCATAGCCCATTTTTTCCAGCTCTAAATACCCTTCGGAAATGACATAAATCCTAAATGGTTCTTTATCCCTTGAATTCAGAAATACCGCCGCCGGAGCCGGGTCTAACCAATCCCTGGGCATAAATCTGTAGTGGCCACGCCAAACGAAAAGTAAATCAAGAACAGTAATAATAACGGCGATTATTTTAAAGTTGTTAAATGTAAGTTTGCCCCGACTGTAAAAATAAAATAGGGCGAAAACCGCACTCAACGTAAACAGTGCGGTCAAAAAATATGGATTTAGAAAAGATACGTGCCAAGAAAACTTATCAAAATATCCGTTGATTAAGGCATAGTAGTGCTCCAAGGGACGGTATTTTGTATATTGCAACAAGTTTTCAACAAAATAATTATAACCGAAATTTTGCAGGTTAGACCTGTAAAACTTCATAATCAATGCTATAACCATTGCCGTCGCAAGTCCAAATATAACCATTATTTTCAATCCCCGGACATAATTTTTGAAAAACCTTAGATACGAGATTGTTTTGTTTTCCGACAATCCGTCTAAACCGAATCCAGCAAGTATCGCCAAGAAAAAATTTCCCACGAAAAGTAACTGCAGGGGCACTCGGAAAAGATTAAGCACCGGAGTAATGTTAAATAATCTCCAAACAGGCGAACCGGGAAATAAAGCAGAGATAATAAAAATATAACCGATGAAAAAAAATCTAACCAGCCGGTCTTTTCTAAAATTTACCAAAGAAAAAATGGCTAAAGCAAAAGGTAAAATACCGATATATAAAAAATGTTCGCGGATAAGTTTGGGCATTGAAAAAGACGGATAGATATATGAAAAAATGAGATCCCAAGGTAGAAGCCGTCCTTCTCCTGCCGCCTCTAAAGCAAGACCTCCGGCTCTGGAAGAAAGCTGAATAAAATCATAAACCGGAAGCAACCAAATGAGAGCCAAAAAAGTGCCGGGGATGATAAAGTAAAAAAAACTTTTAATGGCCAGCCAGCGTTTCTGAACTAAACCTTCCGTACGTTTGGCAAAGTCTAAATACAAAGCAAAAGCAAATGTCGCAATAAGCGAGTATAAAAATATCTGGGGCAGAGCGAACGGCCAAGCCAAAAAAATAAAAAGGGCCGACCAATATATAAACTTGCGCTCACCCCGATAAGCCTTAAGCAACGTCAAAAACAAAAAAGGCAAAAGAAAATAGAGAAACGAAAAGGAAAGGAGAAGCCCCCACCAAACATTAAAACTGTTAAAAGCATAAGCTAGAGCGACAATAAGGGAGGCAGCCCTGGATAAACTCAACGCCCTGCCCAAAAAATATGCCGCATAAAATCCGGCTATAAAATAAAAAAGGGTAAGAATATGGGACGCCAAAGCAAAATCTAAAAATTTAGTCAGAATAATATGGAGCGGGTTTAATAGCCCGAAATTCGCCGGAAGTAGCCAGAGGGAAAATCCGCTTGTCCATTGGGAAATCCAAACCGGAAACCATACACCGGAATTAAGAGAACTCTTTAGGGAAAACAGGGCCGAATATTGAACCGTAGAATGCGCGGAATCCAAAAACACCTTGCCGCCCCAAAGAGTAGGGCCGATTAAAACCAGTGTAATTATTACGGGCGTTAAAAAAATAAAAAAACGTGTAATGTTTTTTCTCACAAAAAATATTTTAAGTTTATTATTCATAATAAAAATTACATTGATAAAAACTTAACATAGAAAATGTTACCTACACAACAGATTGACAACCACCGTATTTAGGTTAAAATTATTCATACGAACTTTAAAAAACGAACAAATCTTCAGGGAGAAGAACTGATGAATAAAAAGAACTATCCGGTTCTGGATGAACGTAAAATCGCTTTTGCGGTTATGCCAGAGATATTTACCGCTTATACTGGAACCCGTATTAATGCAGCGACCCAGGTGTTTCCAATTCAGGCCTATCAATGGTTATCGGCTTATCTAAAACTTAATCTTAAGGGTTTTAAGACTTGCGTGATAGATATGGGCATAATTGAGCTAGAATTAGCTTGGCACACTTATAAGAGATTTCTGCTTGAGGAACGTCCTAAATATTTGGGCTTAATGGTAGTAACGCCATCATTTTTTAGTACAAAATTAGCCGGCATTATCGCCAAAGAAGTTTTGGGTCCGGAATTAGTTTTGATTCATGGCGGAGTTCACGCATCTAATTTGGCCAGTGAAGCTCTTAGCGAGACGCTGTGCGATGTTGTCGTTAAGGGTGAAGGCGAGGCTACTTTAGCTGATATCTGCTCTGGTATGCCAATTAAGGATGTTAGGGGTGTATTTTATCGAACTGGCGAAGATGATCGGAGCATCAAAACAACAACTGATGAAATAATTCGTCGCCTCTCGACTGGCGAGCTTGCTTATTATGTTGCTCTGGACGCAATGTACCCGCCCGAACAAAGTGTTAAATTGGAGGTTCTAGAAACCCCGCCCAGGAAATTTCTGACAATGGATGACCTGCCACCATTGGATTTGGACTTGTATCCCTACTATCTTTACAAAATGCCAAGACTTCTTGCTCACGAACACCCCTGGATTGGTTTTGAGACCAGCCGCGGTTGCCCATTTCATTGCAATTTTTGTTCAGCCGAAGATGCGTATCGGGTATTCAGTCCGGATAAGGTTATTGAACTGATGAAGTATTTCAAATTCAGAAATATCAAAGAATTAAGAATTACCGACGATCAGTATTTAACCAACGTGAAAAGAGGTAAAATCATTCATCAAAAAATGTTAGAGCACGGCCTCCATTTTGCGATAAATCTAGGTAATGGAGTCCGGGCCGACCGAATAGACAGAGAATTCTTAGATCTAGCTACCCGCACCGGACTTTACTCTCTTGGCGCCGGCTTTGAATCAGGCGACCAAGACGCGCTGGATTCTATTCAAAAATCATTAAGTCTAGATAAATCCATTGAATGTATGAAATTGCTAAAAGAATTTAATGTCGAGACCATCGGTTTTTTCATGATCGGAGCGCCTAAGGACACTCCAAGGTCAATGCAAAAAACTATTGATTTTGCCAAAAAGTTGCGGCCAGATTTCGCCAAGGCGACAATATTTACTCCCTTTCCCGATACTCGAGCATTCAAAGATTGGAAACGAGCCGGATTAATTCTAAGTGAACGTTGGGACCTGTATAATATTCATCGGGCAGAAGGCATGTTCCGCCATCCCAACCCAGAGTTAACACCCGAAGTTTTACGGGCTTGGTATAATAAGTTTTATCGCGAATTTTACTCACCGCTTCACAATCCCGGATACGCTTTCTGGAAAATAAAAAAATCTATTGGCGACGGTTCGTTCTTAAGAAATGTGGGCTATGCCGCCAAAACCTTTTTCCCGCGCCTTTTTCCCGCGAGTCCTTTAGATAATATCCGGGCCGGCATGAAAGAAGCCGCCAAACATCAAAAGGATCAAATTGACTCCAAAGAAAAGCCTAAAGACGTTGTTTAAACACAAAAACACCCTAGCTAATTAGATTAAGCTAGGGTTTTTAATTTGGACCTACATAGGACTATGCGCGTAAGTCCTATTTAGATGGGTTCTTGGCAGATAATACAGAACTGCGTGTTGTCATGACATTCCTGACAAAGCTGGGCATCCTCATAAAATGAATCACGAAGTGAATCGGGATCACCCGTTGAACACATACGGCATTTTATTTTTACCGAATCTTCTAGCTTGGGCGTATCTTTATGGTTTTCGCAAAGCGGGGACGGTGAATCGGTCATTTTATCTCCTTCCGTAAAATTTTTTCCAAATATTCTTTTGATGCCGGGTCCAGTACGGCACCCTCAAAGTTTGCGTCCAAAATATCGCCTTCCGAAATTACCGTTAAATCAGTACCCGTAAAATCGGCGCCACCACAGTCTATATTTTCAAAAATTGGTGAACCAATTTTTTTAATATTCCTAAACTTCGTACCAATAGCAATCGCGTACGTAAAATTTGTTACCCCCTCAAAATCTGAACCAGAAAAATCAGCTCGAGTAAGAACAGCTCGTACAAAGGCCGTCATTGAAAATTTACAATTATCCAGTTTCGCTTCTGTTAGGTCGGTACTATCAAAAATTGCTTCCCTTAAGCTACAGCGAGCCATCTTGGCTCCAATCAAGGTCGCATAAGAAAATTCGGTTTCATCAAGATTCATGCCTTCCATAATTGCTTCTGTTAAATCTTGTCCGCTTAAGTCTGCAAACTCCAGATTGAAACCCCGCAGGTCTTGGCCGATAAACGTGTCACGAGGATAAACAAAAAGCAATTCTCTTGTATGGCGGTGCAGAATTTTTATCATTCTCTTCACCCTCCCTAAAATTTCGTATCTTCATCCCAGTGCCAATATGATGTTCTGGCGCCATTTTTTCTGGCGCCAGTCAGGTCAGCCCCGCATATGTTTATTCTTTCCATGTCTGCTCCTTCAAGATTGGTACCGACAAACTTGGCATCTTGGCACTGCGCATAAACTAGGCAGGTTTTCTGGCCGGACATATCCGCACCGGAAAAGTCAGCTCCGCGGCAATGAGCGCCACCAAGGTTAACATTTCTCATGTCTTGGCCGCGAAAATCGGCCCGACCCAAGTTTTTGTTATTGCTCAAATTGGCTTCAACCAACGAATCACCGGGAAAAACAAAAACAACTTCTCCGTCTAAGTTTTTTATTTCAACCGACATAAATTATCCTCTTCTTTATAAAAGAACTTTCACCCAAACAAGATAAACCATTACTAAAATAAGGTCAAATCAAAGAGGATTATTTTGCACTACCTTCTTTTCGGCATATAAAAAGAATCTGGCCGTCTATTACCGGCAAAGGAACTTTGTCTAAACGAGTTTTTTGAGCCAAACCGACTAAGAGTTTTTCCAACCAACCAAAACTATCGTTTTTGAAAAAACGCCCAAATAAATGGAAGAAGAATTCTTCAACACTGAAAAAGGTACAGTTGATTGAAGTTTTAATGGTTTTAAAACCGCAATCTGATAAAAACCTGATTAGGTTTCTTTTTGAAAAATAGAATACGTGTTCCGGCACTTTAACCGCACCTCTCCCTAAAAAGTTTCCGGTATCCAATGTTAAAACAACTAGTAGACCCCCCACTTTGAGAATTCTTCGTATTTCCGATAACTCTTCCTTGGGATCATACCAATGCTCAATAACCCCCAAAACTGTCACAACATCAAAAGAACCGTCCGGAAAATTAAGCTCTTTGGTTTTGCCCAAAACCACGTTTACATTGCGGCTCTTTGCATAATCCACCGCTTCCCGCGTTATGTCGTTTCCCATAGCTTCAAACCCGTACTTTGAAGCCAACTCAACGAAAAAACCATATGCGGCACCGACATCCAATAATTTGCGTGGAGCTCCTTCTTTTTTATTCAGCTTTGAAAAATATTTTGAAATCTTGCGAAGTATTGGCTTATGCCCGAGGTTTATAAAAAATTTTTCTCGGATATAATCTTTATACCCCACCCCATGATCATCAGAATGAAAGTACTTTCCCGAATTATAAAATTCCGTTAATTGTTCCACGGTTGGCTGCGGATCAACGTAAATAAGCCCGTCATTGGGACATTCGACTAACTGCCAGCCATCTTTTTCCCTAAAAAAACGCGGGGAAGTTCCGCCGCAAATAATACAATTCATAAGTTCAACTTAGCACATGCAAAATTATTTCACAATAAAAAATCGGATATAATCCGATTGAATTTAATTTATTGAACCAATTTTAATCCTTGTCCTCTTAAAATGAATATTCCAAAATAACAAAGCGATAGTGCCCAAAGCTTCAAAAACACTTTTTAACTTAAAGGAAGATGAGATTGCAGTGGGTTTGATTTCCATTGGAACCTCTTTGTATCTAACTCCGGATTTGACCAAGTAAATAATAATCTCGGCCATGTATGCAAAATTATCGGACTTCGTCGGCACTTTTTGGAGTAGTTTCGTCGGATAAATACAAATACCGTTGTAATACTTCAATCTCAAACCAAACAGCAAATTACAAAACTCAGTAAAACATCTGGACACAAAACGTCTTTTCCATTTCCTGACTTGAGTGTTGGAAGTATAACTGGTAATCATATCGGCTTCGCCGATATGTCTGAAGATGCCGGCAACGGACTCCTCAATATTTTCATTATCGCCCGGCACCCAAGTTATGAAGCTCTTCCGGGCATCTCCAATGCCTTGTCTAAATTTAAAACCCAAGCCCACGTAAGAGTTGTTATGAATATGCCTAACCCTGGAATCTTCCTTCACGATTTGTTCGGCAACATACGGCGTACCGTCGTGGCTACCATCACGCTTCGTGTTGGTTATGATTATTATTTCGTAATCAGAAATACCGGCTATTTTAAGGGCCCCGGTTGCGCTTATAAAAGCCCCCCTAAGATTTTTAAGCTCATTGTAGGCCGGCATTATTACGGTTAATGTTGGTTTCATTTTTTCCATCGCTGTTTGTGTTTCATTCTAATAAATAGCATAATCCCCCTTCTTGTGGTAGATGATAACGTTTTTAAAGTTCTCGTTTTCTGCATATTGAATAACACAATATTCTCTGAAAATCAATCGCACGGCTAAAAATAAAGACCGTTAAGACGGTCTTAGGCTGATGAATTGTTATTGGTTTGTAACACTTGACTTAACTCGTCGGCTGAAATGTGATGGACATGTTTGTCGCTTGGAAATCTTTTTTCCTTTACGGCTTTGACATACCAGCGAAAAGCATCCAGGGTAACATCACCGATCGTAATGCCCTGTCTTTCTGTAAGATATTTTTCAAAGTGAATCGGGGGGTTGCCCGGCCATTCGAAAAATCCAAGTAAATCAGAACTGATGACAAGCTGGCCATCAAGCTTGCGACCGGCGGCAATGCCAAATACTGGAATATTAACTTTGGACTTTAGCATTTCGGCTATTTCTTCCGTAACCGATTCTATTAAAATTATACAGGCACCCGCTTTTTCAGCTTCAACAATTACCTTGCTTAATTCCAAAAAGCTTTCTCTTGTCTTACCTTGCGTCCTGTAACCTCCAAGCATCTCGGCTTTGTTGGGATTTAAACCGATATGCGCCACCACCAAACAGGCGCTGGCAATAACTCTGATGCGGTCAATGTAATCAAGATTGGTTTCCACCTTCACTGCGTTACAACCCGCTTCTTTGACAAAGCGCAAAGCATTACGCACCGCTTCTTCGTTTGAAACCTCATACGAACCCAAGGGCATATCACCAACAACAAATAATCTATCCGTGCCCCTTCTTACAGCTTGGGTAAACATAACCATTTCATCCATTGTTACCGGCAGGGTGTTAGCTCTACCCTGCAAAGTCATACCTACAGAATCGCCGACAATAATCATATCTCCGCCAGCCCTGTCAAATAGCCGGGCATGTAAAGAATCATAGATGCTCAAAGCACAAATAATTTCCGGCTCCGGTCTTTTTTTCTTCATGTCATGCAAGGTTTTAATGGTCACCCGCTTGATTTTCGATTGGAGAGGAATGGCATTTTTTTCGTCAGACACAATTTGTCTCCTTTTTTATTTTATTTAAAAGAACCTTGATATTTATAACCAGTAAATCAAAATGGAATACAAAGTCAACCCCGCACCTTTTCAGCACCCTGAAGGCTATTTTTAATACGTCTTTTTAATTGGGCATAGACTTTGCCAAAGTATTTCAGATTCCGTTCGCGATGCAAGGCATCATCCTTAGAAAAATAGCCTTCAATATAAACAAAAAACCATGGTTTATATCTGGTCGTAGCTCTAGATTTGCCAGTATTATGTTCGGCCAGTCTTTTCACTAAATTTCCTGTGCTGCCGATATATAATTCTCCATTTTCCTTACTTTTAATTATGTATAACCAGTGCATGCTGTGATTATTGTGCTGAAAAGGTGCGGGGTCAACCCCCTTGCTAAATTAAAAGACCCGATCTGGGTCTTTGTTTAATCAATTATCTTAAAAATGTCGTCTTTCTTTTTTGGCTTTGGCGGTGGAGGTATCAGTCCGCCTTGCGGCAAACCGCCAAGCATGGGCGTAGTCGCTTGAGACATGGTCCTCTTGGATTCATAAATACGCTCGCCGGGAGCATGTTTCTTGTACTCTAACGCTATGCTTCTGCGGATATTTAACAAAAGGCTAACAACTGAAAATTTCATCGGATATATTTTGAAAACATTTAGATAACCCTTAACGAAAAAGTATAAAATAAAATAAAGTTTTGCCAGCGGCAGTTTGAACAGAAATTCGGCAAATTTCCTGGAATATAAGAACGGGAAAGCGAGAAATACCGTTCCCAGCAACGACATGTTGCTTTGCATTCTTTTTTCCAGTGGGGTAAAACAATTTAACGGACTCTCGTTTTGATAACTCGCGTGAAGTTTTCCAAAGTCAGTATAGTCAAACCAGCCGTTTTCCACTACATATTCTGAAAGCTCACAGCCTGGGTAGGGATATACCGGCGAAAATTCTCCAAAAGTAACTCTTGATTTGAGATTCAATTCCAGGGAATCAAAATCGTAATCAATCGGGGTTTTATCTTGTTCGGCCATTATTTCCTTTTTTACCGGAATAGCCAAAATTGAATTAGCAAAAGTTTTTACGCCCATTTCATTGCAAAGCGCAAAGGCCTCTTCAATTTCAGGCCGAGTCATATGGCGTTTTATAACTTTTTCTCTGATATAATCATTACCTGACTCAATGGACATTGTTATTGAATGAAGGCCGGCCTTCTTGAGGACGGTAAGATTCTCTCTGGTCAAAACATTACATCGCGTTAAGCAGAAAAACGGCAAGCCGACTTCTTGAGGGTAAATTTCGGCAAATTCGGCAAGCCAAGGATCAACGCTCCGGCTCAAAACGAACATATCATCATAAAACTTAATGAACTGGGTGGAATATCTATTTTTTAATTCTTTAAGTTCGGCGCATAATCGTCTTGGAGAGTATCTCCTATATATCGGACCCAGACCGCGCTGTTGGGCATTCGTTTTTGGCTCAAAACAATAGGTGCATTCAAACGGACAGCCCCAGGAACTCATAAAACAGCGCATTGGAAATTTGCCAAGATGAGTTTTACTGTAAACAATCTCTCTGTCATAAAAAGGCAGGCCATCCAAAGGGTGGGTCAATTTGTGTCTAAAACGATTACGATTTGCTTCAGTTTCATTTTTCCATTTAGAAAGCCAGGAATCTCTGGTAAAGATATTTGGTATGTTGCTTGTGTCTTCTCTGTCCCGTAACGCCTTAAGGAGTTTGGGCCAGGCAACATCGCATTCGCCCATACCAACGGCATCAATTAGGCTTTCTTCAATAATGTCAGGGTTGAAGGTCGGGTGAGGACCGCCCATTATCGTAACGATGCTTTTTGAATAATCCTTTATTTTGTCGTTGGCTTTTAGAAAAAACTGTTGTTCGCCGGTTTTGACACTGCAATGCGCGACTATATCCGGTTTAATACGCTTCAATTCCTCGCCCAAGTCGTCCTGACTTAAAACGGTTAGAAATGTCGCGAATCCCTCCCGTTTGGCCAAGGCCGACATTAGCATCACTCCCATCGGGTCAATGTAATCAACGTTATTTACAACAAAAAGAATTTTGTCGGCCATATTCCACCTCCTCTCCGGCTATAATTTAATTTTTAAAAAACTTGTTATTGAAAATAGCACGAATCACTATTTTTATCAAATTCAAAAACCAGCTCGCCATAGTGCCTTTTGGTAATTTCAAAAACTAGCTCGCCATTATACCTCCTATCACCATTTGAATTCCCAGCGAGAATTCTACATTCCGTCAAAAGCGTGGATTTTGCTCGCAGTGAGGAAATATTATACTGCTCGCAAACCATGTCCCGATTTTCATTCATGAAAATCGAGGATCCTCGATTCTGCAAAGCAGAATCGGGACAATCCACTCTTTTGACGGTGCTATGAGGCATAATGGCCTCGCTTTTCCATTTTGCTATCCACAAAAATCACAAAAGGCACAATGGTTCGCTAAAAAATTACAAACCAAAGGCAAGCGAAACCTCTTGATTTTCGTCATTCGTCTGCCGACTAGTAAATTAACGAACCGGGCGTTTATTGTTCCGCTGGCAATTTGCGGGCCCCGGAGTCAGAAGACGAAGGGGGAATGGATAACCGCAAATTGCCAGGAACAATAGCACGGTGAGGAAAATTTGCAGAAAGGCATGACGTTGTAAGAAAATCAGAGGGTGAGCTTGGTTTGTAATTTTTGAGAAAGCTCGTATTCTTGTATAATAAAAATATGGAAAACATAAATCTTGCCACGATGATGGCATCGGTTGCCATACTATTGGGTATTTTTGTTCTCAATTTGGTTGTGGGAATGTACTACGGTTTTGGTGTTCGGCATTACTGGTTTTTCCAGACATTGCATTTTTTGGGCGGGTTTTTTGTAGCTATGTTTTTCTCAAGTTTTTTCAGCTCCGTCAGTTTGATTTTAATAAGTCTTGGTATCATCAGCATTTTGTGGGAATCGGCGGAGTTTTTGATTGCGTCTGCTCCGACGCTTTCAAGATACATAAAAAGTAAATTCAGACTTAAAAGCGTGAATTACGAATGGAAGGATGGTTTATTTGACCTTGCATTAAACTTCACCGGCGCAATTTTATTTTTGTATTTGTTTTGAAAAAACAAAACCGCCAGCAATGGCGGTAAATAATTTTTCTTTTCAAGTCAAGACACTGTTACAACTCTATCTCACTCTAGTTTTTTACGCTACTCGTTTAGAAATTCCTCTAGTACTTGGAGGGGAGTAACATTGAATTTGTCCAAATTGCTAATTATTAAACCAAAACTATAAACAAAATTCCGAGTAAGGTAGCACCAATATATTCCTAGCGTAAATAACGACAATACCAACACCTTTTTCCGGTTTTTTTAATGTAATCCGTCCTTTTGACGGATTCCTGGATTAGATGGGTCGCTAAAGTTACTAGTTCTTGATCTGAAAATTTTCTAAGTACATCTATTATTACTTCTTGTATTATTATTTCTTGGCGCGAAAGACCAGAAGAATATTCCATACATAAGTAATCTAAAGAATACTCCTTACCTGTATACCAAAAAATACACATGAGAAATCTTCTCTTTACTGCTTTTAGCGAATCGGCTACTTCTTTTTCTTTGCTCTTTTTTAATTTCTCTATTTTTGAAAGCAAGACCTCAATTGGCTTTCTTTCAATTAGTAAGTTACCTTCGGCTGCTTGCTCTAACATTTAAAACCCCCGATTTTTAAAGTTACTAATATTGTAATAGGTTAGCATATGAATTTGCGATGTGTCAAGGGTGCAAAAATTACAAACCCCAAGCCGATACCAAAGACACTTTTAAGAAATCACGAAAGGATCTCTAGCGATATCTATTATTTCAAAAATTTAGCGAGCCATAGTGCCTTTTGGGACTTCTGGGGTTGCCGCCAGCACGGTTTTGTCAATGACCGAACGAAGTGAGTGTCTTGACAAATGGCGGCAATCACAAAAGATGAGAAAACCTCGCTGGAGGTTTTCGAAATTCCCAAAAGGTTCTATGGCGAGCGGGGGTTTTTAATGGAATAGTATTATATTTTAAAAAAATAAAAAGCCTCACTATTGTGAGGCGTCTAAAGTATTTATATCCCCTGCATCCACTCTTCTTCATTATTTTTCAAAACATCAATTAGCATAACCTTTTTTAATTCTTCCCTTGGCAACAGCGGATGCTGGTCTTCAAGCGGATTGCCGAATTCCAGCCGCGGAGTGATTTTTTGATGTTCATCCAGCACCACATCACAAACGATTGGACCATTATAATCCAAAGCTTCTCTTATTCCTGATTCCATTTCGGCATGACTACCGATCCTAAGATTGGCAATGCCATAAGCCCGGGCAACTTTTAAAAAATCAGGACAACTATAACCGTCGCGCGATGATACAGCCAAACATCTTTTTTCAAGCTCTTCCGTGCTTGCAATACCAAACCACGACTCAATTGTCTGCTTAATGATTCCGTAGCTGTGGTTGTTCAAAACAAAAACTTTAATCGGCAGCCCCAACCGCTTAATAGTTTCCAATTCTTGTATGTGAACCTGGAATCCCCCGTCTCCGATTATACAAACAGTTGGTTTTTTGTCGTTGGCAAGGCAAACACCGATGCTCGCGGCAAGCGAATAGCCCATGGACGACAAACCCATATTAGAAAAAACTCTTTGGCCATCTTTTACCTCAAAGGCCTGCATTGTCCAGATAAGGTTTCCGCCGCAGTCCGTAACTGCCGGAACAGAAGCATCTATCATATTAGAAAGTGTTTTTAAAAAAACATAAACGTTAACAGAATTTTTTTGCTTATAATATTCAGGTAAAACTTCCGTGTATAAGATTTTGTAAGTCGTTGTTTGATTGCGCCAACAGTCAATATTAAGCTTTGGGAGATATTTGTTTTGACCGAACAAAAGGTCAAAGAAGTCACGCAAATCGCATTTGATTGGCAGGTCAACTTTGACTCTCGCCCTTGCCAGCTCAAATTCATCAATATCAACCATGATTTTTTTAGCGTCTCGCGCGAATGTGTTCGGACTGCCGCCGGTTTGTCTGACATTTAAGCGCGCTCCAAGAGCAATAACCAAATCTGCGTTTTGAACGGTAAAATTAGCCCGCCTGTTCCCGTAACTGCCAATATTGCCCAGATAAAGCGGATGGTTATGCGGCATATTGTCAAAAGCGGCCCAAGTGGCAACAGTTGGAATGCCGAGAGATTCAATAAATATTCGCGCCTGTTCAATTGTGCCTGATAGTCTTAACCCGCCGCCCAGCAAAACAACTGGACGTTTGGCTTCTTTAATCATTGCCAGAGCTTCTGTAATTTTAGTGGAAATCTTGTCTTGGTTTTGCGGTCCAACTTTTTGCAATCTTAAATGCGCATCCGGATCCGGATTAAAACCAACCAGTTTTTCCGGCTCAACATTTGCTTTTTGCACATCCAAAGGAATCTCAAGGAGCACCGGTCCCGGTCTGCCTTCGTTGGCAATAGAAACGGCTGTCTCCATATAATATTTTATATTCTCCGGGTCTTCCACATATTGGGCATACTTGGTAACCGAACCGGCAATGGTAACCATATCTACAATCTCGCGGCCATGTGAAGTAACGTCTTTGCTGCGGTTCCATCTCTCCCTAACTACCTGCCCACAGATAAAAATACAGGGAATAGAATCATTCCACGCGCCATCTATGCCATTAAGCAGATTCAGTGCCCCCGGCGCATTAGTGCTGATCATAGCGCCAAAACCGGCAAAACGAGAGTAGGCCTCGGCCGCCATGGCCCCAACCTGTTCATGATTAACACAGATATGTTTCAATCTCGGTTCTTTGTGGAATGAGTCAATCAGATTAACGGCATAACCGCCCGTCAGCACAAAAACATGTTTCAAGCCCAAATCGGCCAAAAAATGAATCACGTAATCCGAGAGTTTCATTGGCCCTCCTCAAATTATTAAATAACATTTGGTGCTAATATAACACGCCGGGGCAACAAATCAAGCGTGTATTTTGTCAAGAAAAAAGTGCGTCAATGCGCACTATTTGAGCTGAACTCTATATCTATTTTCCAACCACCTTGTGATATTTATTTGCGTTTGCTCTCGAAAGTGCCATGGCAAACTGCAATAGCCCAGCTTCTTCATCTCGCGCCAGGCATCTTTGGCATCCCAGCCCATCACTTCAACTCTGTATAAAAAACAGAGGCAGCCGGTGCGATCCCTGCCATGAACGCAGTGAATTAAAACTGGCTGGTTAGACTTACAGGAAACAAATTCAATGAATTTGTTTATTTCATCGTCGCTAGGAGCGCGGCCTGATATGGGAATTTGCAAAACGGCAAGATCGTGAGACAAAGCCCAATCAAATTCCCAATCCTCGGCATGTTTTAACAAAATAATAATGGAATTTATGCCATATTTTTTGAAGAAATAAGACAACGCTTCAGGTGCGGGTTGAGATGAACGGTATAACTTGCCCGCTTCTACCTCGTAAAATCTGAATCTGTCTTCATACGACAGCCAGGGAATAAAATGTTTCAAGCGCACAACCGCTTCACGAAGCATTGATTTAAACATTTCTACCCATCCTGCCAGAAAAATAGACTTTTTTTATGAGTTTAAGCACGGTCTTGGCAACGCTTATAACATTATCAATTCTTGTGGCATTGGTTCGACCGTATTTACGGCGGCCGCGGGTATAAAATGGCGCTTCTGCATAGGACAGACGGTATTTTTTCAAAAGCATCACCAAAATTTCGGCCATGTAAGCAAAGTCGTCGGCATCGGGATTAAGCTCGCGTAGTATTTGGGTCGGGATAATCGTCGTGCCATTGTAATAACGAAGGCGCAAACCAAAAATTAAATTCATGAACACGGTAAATGTTTTGGAAATCAGGCGTCGTCCAAATGGCCGGCGGCTCATATCGGCTTGATAGCCAATGACGACATCAGCATGTTCCAGGCAACCGAAAAGGTTTTTCAAAGAATCGCCGTGCAAAGTATTTTTACCAGGCACCATCATAAAGTAACCAAATCGCGCCATGGCTAATCCCTGCTTATATTTAAAACCTAAATTGACGAAGGCCTGATTGTGGATAACGCGTATATGCTGATTTTGCCTTGCCAACTTATCGGCAAGCTCTGGCGTGCCATCACTTGAACCATCCGGTTCAAGAGAATCAACAATTATAATTTCCCAGTCCACGACTTTCCCGTTTTGGATAAAAATATTCATGTTGTCGGTGACATACCCGACCGCACCCTCTAAATTGCCCGCTTCTTTGTGAGCGGGCATCACCACGCTCACAGAAACGGCCATATGATTTTCCTGAATTATTTGTCAACGAACTTGTCTAAGTCAATATCACAAAAGTGGTATATTGCCAATACGTCAAGATTGTTATAAACTCACAAAAGCTATTTCACAAAAAATACAGGAAACACAATGGAAACTCCACGAATTGACACCCAATTTGATAGTCAAAAAATTTCATATCACCCAGCTTGGTTGAAACGATGGTTAGATAATCCTTTTTCAACGCCACCAATTTATATCGAAATATCCCCCATTGGTCTTTGTAATCATCGCTGTACCTTCTGCGCCAAGGAAGTAATGGGCTATCCCGACAGAAGTATTCCTAAAGAGAGGCTGATTGGGTTTATCCGAGAACTGGCATGGTTGAGATCTCAAGACCCTGATGGTTTGGGCGTAAGAAGCTTAATGCACGCGGGCGAAGGTGAACCTACACTCTACAAAGACCTGGCCGAAGTTATCGCAGAAACTGCCAGATGCGGCATTGAAAGCGCTCTCACTACCAACGCCACCGGTTTAACTGAAAAATTTCTTGACCCCGCCCTACCGCACCTAAGCTGGATTAAGGCCAGCGTTAACGCCGGTAAAAAAGAGACTTACACAAAAATACACAAAGCTGGACCCAATCATTGGGATACAATCTGGCGCAATCTCGGAAAAGCGGTAGAAATGAGAACAAAATTCGGATATTCGTGCGAAATCGGCTGTCAAACAGTGCTTCTGGTAAATGACACGCTAGATTTAGACGGCACGGTTGTGCCGGCCAACTGGCATGAAGCTATTGACTTGGCAAAAAAAGCCAAAGAAACAGGGTTAGATCATGTAGTGATTAAACCATACGGCCAAAATCCCTATAGCTTGGGAACCATGCAAAGATATGGGGACATGAAATATACCGGCTTCCTGAAGGAATTTGAAAAAATGGATGGTGAACTGCAAAAACTGAATGATGCAAATTTTAAAGTTGTTTTCAGGTGGAATACAATACTAAGCTATGAAAAGCCGAAACGGGAATACGAAAAATGTCTGGCTACACCCATGTCGTGGGCATATCTACAATCGGACGGTATGATAATCAGCTGTGCCGCCCACAACAGCAACCCGGATTTTGACCTCGGCAACATTACAGATAAGACCTTCAAAGAAATTTGGTGGGGAGAACGCCGTCGCCAGCACATTGAATTTATGAAAAACTTTGACATTTCGGCCTGCCGCAAAAATTGCAGGATGCATTTTGTAAATGAAGCCCTCTGGGATTTGGAAACGAAACGCCAATCAGGACCGGAAAATGTACAAGAAACGTTCCAACCGGATTCCTTACCTAAGAATGTTAATTTTATCTGACGGGAGATGACAGTGCAGACAAAACTAATCATTTTTCTCGGAGTCCAGCTTTCGGGTAAAACAACTCTCGCCAAAATAATAGCCCAAGAAACAGGCATTCCTTTTATCAATCTAGACAAAATAAGGAAAAAACTATTCGGACCGGTTTTATCGGCACCAAAAGATTGGACTAATCAAGAAAAAGAAGCGATAGAAAACCAGAAAACCGCCCAAGCATATGATAAACTCTTTGAAACGATTAAAAATAGTGCGGGCCATAATGTGCCGCTGATCGTGGAAATGCCGTCACTTACCAAAAAATGGCATGTCGGTACCATGGAAGATCGTCTTAAGCAAATAGCTGAATCGTATTCAGTAAAACTAAAAATAATATGGTGCCAAATTACTAACGACAATGAACTAGAAATCAAAAAAAGATCAGATGAAAGATTAAAAGATACCCAAGCAGCTCCGATACGGCCAGAAGACTATTATATGTTCAAAGCAAGATACGCAAGATGCGGAGGAAAGCCAGCGCTTGAACATTTAGCCGTAGATACTTCGCAACCACAGGAAGTATGTCTTACCCAAATACATAAATATTTGGACGAATAAGTCTAGCCAAAAAAAAGAACCCGTTTTACAGCGGGTTTTTATATTATCCTAAAAGAGTATCAACAAAACCAAGCAACATTTTAGAATTTACGGTGGTCTTGTTACCCAGATATGTTGTGGCTATGGCTCCGGCGGCATTGCCAATGAAACCGCACAACTCAAGCGGCAGTCCGGCGCGAACACACGGCGCCACCAAAGAATAGTACGCGTCTCCGGCACCAACGGTATCAATCACTTTTTTTGAAAAAATCGGAATCTCAAAAATCTCTTTGTTGTTTGAAATAACGGAACCTTTGTGTCCTTGGGTGATGGCAACTATGGAAGCTCCGAGACTTGCCATCAGCTTAACTGCCTGATTAGGAACCGTACTCCATTGATCTCTCAAGGCAAGACTGGCCTCAAACCGATCAAGACACACCAGATCAGCTTTGGGATACTTAGCAACGTCATTTAAACCTCTATTTCCGCTGTTTACCTGGGTATTCACGGAAAGGAAAGGAGCGTTATTGCAAACGAATTCAATGACTCTTTGCGTCATCAAACCGTGGCCGTAATCAATTACAAAAACCAAGTCAGCGTCTTTAATTCCTCCATCTTTTAGAAGCGCCATAAAACTGTCTTCTTCGCTTGGGGTCAATGGCGCTTCGTCAAAAGTATATGTCTCGGAATATTTTCTAAAATACGCCATTTCAATCTCTCTGCGTTTTATAATTGTTGACAATCCATCTCTGGTCATTATCAACGGCTTTGTATTGTCGGTAGCCATTGAATCCAAAATAAGACGTTTGTGCGAATTACGCGAACCGATGGCAGTAACCAGGGTTACGCTTGAACAAAAATTGGCAATATGACCGACACAGGCCAAGCTCCCGCCCGCGTACATTTCCGTGTTGAGATATTTTAAAGCGATTACGCCGCCTTTTGGCGATACCCCCATCGGTTTCACAAAATCGTACTGATCAACTATGGCTTCTCCGATCACCATAACCTTGAGTTTTTTCAACTGCTCTAAAAAATTAATAATTTCTTTGAAAGAATATCTTTTCTTAAAATCATCAAGAAAAACTAGAACGTCTTCAGGATAAGGATTAATATAGTGGTTTAAAAGGGGTGTCGCGTGGATCGGAATCTCGTGAGTAAAACACAATTTACCGCCAACTTCCTCAACGGCTTTTTTTTCCAAAAACACTCTTGTTGACGGATCCTCGGCACGCTCACGGCAGGAAGCACCCTTTATATAGAAATCGGGTTTTAAAAGTTTAATGAGCTCAACGCAATCTTGCGTATCACAAAGGACAACATAATCAGTCAACTCCAGAGCTGCGATAATGCTTGCTCTGATATTTTGATTAAAAACCGGCCGGCCCGGACCCTTTAAAACGTAGCGATCCGTTGTTAGGCTTACCACCAGAATATCACCAATCTCTTTTGCCTGTTCAAACTGATGCAGATGTCCGGCATGCCATAAGTCAAAAACGCCGTGGCACAAAACTGTTTTTCTGCCAAGCGCCTTTTGGCCCTCAAGTATGCCCGACAGTTCTTCCGGCGTTTTTATTTTCTTATGAGTCGGCATTGATCACCCCCGCTTAATTTTTAAATAACTTGAGTTGAGTCCACCCTACCACCTACTTAACATACCAGTCAATTGTCTTTTTAAGACCTTTTTGAAAATCAGTTTTTGCCTTAAAACTAAATTCTTTTTTGGCCCTGCTGACATCCAGCATCCGGCGCGGTTGGCCGTCAGGTTTGGTTTTGTCCCAAACAATTTTACCTTCATACCCAACAAGCTGGCAAATTAATTTCACAAGATTTTTTATGGAAATCTCCATACCCGATCCCAAATTTACCGGTTCATGACCATCATAATGTTCAGCCGCTAAAATAATCCCCTCTGCAGCATCTTCTACATACAAAAACTCTCTGGTGGCTTTGCCTGTACCCCAAACTTCAATGCTTTTTTGTTTATTTTTCTTGGCCTCCAAAACTTTACGAATAAGGGCCGGAATCACGTGAGAAGAGTTGAAATCAAAATTATCCCCAGGACCAAAAAGATTAACCGGCAAAAGATAAATAGTGTTAAAATTATATTGCTGACGATACGCCTGGGCTTGGACCAAGAGCATTTTTTTGGCCAAACCATAGGGAGCATTGGTTTCTTCGGGATAACCAACCCATAAATTTTCTTCTTTAAAGGGTATCGGGGTCAATTTGGGGTATGCGCAAACCGTTCCTATGGCTACGAACTTTTTTACTTTTGCCAGTCTTGCCGCTTCTACAAGCTGTGCTCCCATCATAATGTTATCGTAAAAAAGTTCGCCGGGTTTGGCGCGATTCAAACCGATACCTCCGACCTTAGCCGCAAGATGAATAACAACATCCTGACCGCGAACAACTTTTTGACAATTTTCCCACTTTCTCAAATCGCAGTCCTTAGATCGTGGCACTAAAATGTTTTTGGCCGGAACGCCTTTTTCTATAAGTTTTTTCACGACAAAAGAGCCGACAAAGCCAGCACCGCCAGTCACAAGAATTTTACTTGAACTGAGTTTTGTCGAAGTTTTATTTCGTAAATCCATAGGGTAATTACTTAATCAAAGTTAGCAAAAAACACAAAAATAAGCAAAGATGGCGGCTTGTAAACATGACGTTTTTGGTATAGTTTAATGGTGAATCCCGTTAGAGGTCTCGCTCGCGACATAGTCGCGAGTCCGAAGGACCTTGGCGGGGCTACCTCTAACGGGATGCGATTTTGTTACATAAACATAACACAAGACCCACCTTCGCGTGATGCGGTTTATTTGAGAGGCCTAGAAGAAAATGACTGTGAGATTTTGTATTGCAATGATGGTTCTTCGACTTTTTTAAAAAAAATTTGGCAAATTATAAAGAAACACGGACATGCTAAAAGAAACTACGATATGTTGTGGGTCGGTTATGGCGCACACAATCTAGTCCCGCTGGCTAAATTAATTTCAAGAAAAAAAGTTGTTTTTAACGCCCTGGGTTCCCTATATGAGGGGAGGATATTGTCACGCCGCCAAGCTATGCCATTTTCCCCAAAAGCGACCTGGATTTGGTTAATAGACTTTCTGGCTTTTCATTTGTCAGACGTAAGCCTTGTTGAAACTGAGGCGCAAAAGGAATGGCTAATGAAAAAGTTTTTCCTCGGCAACAATAAACTAACGGTAGCGTTGACTGGGGTTGATGATAACTTGTTCTTCCGTGAACCTGAAGCCAACATGTCAGCGACATTTACCGTTTTATTCCGCGGCGGATTTCTGCCAGAATCCGGTATAGAATATGCCATAGATGCCGCAGAAATTCTCAAAAATGAAAAAATAAAATTCAGAATAATCGGCAGGGGTCAAATGGAAAAAATAGTTAAAGAAAAACTGGCAAAATTTGATTCAAAAAACGTTGAGTGGATTTCACAAAAACTGGAACAAAACGAACTGCGCCGGCTCATGCAAGAATGTCACACATCCCTGGGCCAGCTTTCAGACCATAACCGCCTTACCAGAACCATTCCACACAAAGCATTTGAAAGCTTGGCCATGAAAATACCTTATCTCACGGCCCGCAATAAAGCCGTGCTTGAGTTGCTCACAGAAAACGAAACTTGTTTCTGCTGCCGCCCGGCTGATGCACGTGATTTGGCCGACAAAATTATCTGGATAAAAAATAATTATGAAAAGGCTCAAAAAATAGCCGAAAATGCTTACCGGTTATACCTGCGCGAACTAACTCCAAAAATCCTCGCAAGGAAGGTTTTGGAATCATTTTGACATTTAATTATTTTGGGATAAGCTTCCTGATATAATCTGCCATGTCTAACAAAATCACAGAAAGAAAAACCTGCCGAATCTCCGGAGAAAAACTCATCGGTTTGTTTTCTTTGGGAAAACTGCATGTGTCTAATTTTTTACCGCTTGATGACGACGTAAGACTGGAACCTGTGGAACTCAAATTGTGTCTGGCTCCAAAATCTGGCCTCGTTCAGCTCGCCCATTCCGCGCCCACTGATTACATGTATACCCACTACTGGTACCGTTCAGGCACAAACGCGTCAATGACCAATGAACTTAAACAAATTGCCGAACCCGTTCAGAATCAAATGAGTTTGAAAAAAGGCGATGTATTTATTGATATTGGCTGTAACGACGGGACTCTTTTTAAATTTGTTGACCCGCGAATAATAAGAGTGGGGTTTGACCCGACAAAAAATGTTAGTGAAGAAGCCAAGAAACATGCCTCTTTAGTTATTCAAGATTATTTTAACTATGCCGCGTATAAAAAATCACGATACGGCAATAAGAAAGCAAAAGTAGTCACTTCAATCGCCATGTTTTACGACCTTGAAAACCCGCATATTTTTGTAAAAAATATTCATAAAATCCTTGAAAAAGACGGATTGTGGGTTATACAAATGAGTTACTTGCCGCTTATGCTCAAGCAGCTTGCTTTTGATAATATATGTCACGAACACCTTGAATATTACACTTTAACTTCACTTAAACATCTGCTGGACAGCCACGATTTCCAAATCGTTGATTGCCAACTAAATGATGTTAACGGTGGAAGTTTTCGTGTTTATGTAAGAAAAAATAGGGCCGACCCGACTAAATTTGCCACGGCGCCCTATCGGGACGTTGCCCTGCACAGAGTTGAATCAATACTTGCCCATGAAAAAACTCTAGGCCTGGGGAAGAGTAAAACTTATTCCGATTTCTACCAAAAAATAAACGACCTAAAAATTAAGACCGTTAATTTTATAAAACAAGAACGTGGGAAAGGAAAAACAACTTGGGGCTATGGCGCATCAACTAAAGGTAACACTCTGCTTCAATGGTTCGGTTTGGATAATACCCTGATAGAAGGAATTGCCGAACGTTCTCCCAAAAAATTCGGACATAAAACAGTTGGCACTAATATTCCGATTTATTCCGAGGAAGAAATGCGCAAACGCCGGCCGGATTATCTTTTGATTCTGCCGTGGCATTTCATAAGTGAATTCAAGGCTCGCGAATCAGCTTACCTCAAGGCGGGCGGCAAGATTATCGTACCTTGCCCAAAGTTTGAGATTATCAGTAACTAGTAACTGGTAATCGGTAACTAGTAAATAGTAAATTAGTAAAATGAGTAAAGAAATTAAAAACTTTTATGATCTGGAAGTGTGGAAAGTAGGACATAATTTAGTTTTAAGTGTTTACTAAATTACAAAAAGTTTTCCAAAAGATGAGATCTTTGGAATAACCAGCCAATTGCGCAGAGCATCCAGTTCTGTTACTGCAAATATTGCCGAAGGATTTGCTCGTTATCATTTTAAAGACAAAGTTAGATTTTATTATCAATCTCGAGGGTCGGTTGCAGAAGTTCAAAATTTTTTAATTTTATCCAAAGATAACGGTTTTATTACCGCCCAACAGTGTAACCAGCTCGACGAAAAAGCAAGTGAGACAGCACGATTAGTTAATGGGTTAATCCGTTCCATAAAAAATCAAAAATAGTTACCGATTACTGATTACCATTTACTAATAATCTTCATAAGATTTTTCCTGAACAATATCGGACTTCAATAGGGTATTTATCTCTTTCCAAACTGCCGCCCTTTCATCATTATTTTTGAAGGCCACTCGCGCCGCCTTGATAAACTCCGGCCCGAAATCACCGTTTCTTTCGCAAAGACGTTTTTTGTCTTCAATATCCCAACCCTTGGCACTTAACCGACGCAACTTATTAAAAAGCTGGCCGAGTTCTTTTGTTGGTTTTATTGATTTATTAAAAATTACACGGAGCAGTTTAAGTTCACGTTTAATATTTTTTAACTTCTTCACATCTTTTATCCTCTCCGATTTAACCTCTAAAATTGCGATCTTGTCCATTAACTCGGCTGAGGAAATAGGTATTAAAATTTTAGTTTGCGTTATGATTTTCATTTTTATGTTACTTTTTTAGATTATTTAATATAACATCAATTTCTTGTTTTGCCATGTCAAGGGTTATATTTTTCACATCGCCACCGACACTCTTGAGGACTCGATTTAACTGACCTGGCGGGCGGTGATACTCGCGCTCATCTGTAGATCCGACAAAGACAAGATTTGCCACATCAAAGGCATCGGCCGTTACCATCGGGCCGGAATCATTGCCTATGACAAGATTACATTTTGAAATTGTAGCCTTGAATTCGTCCAGACTTTGGTTAAGCAGGTTAACCGCCGGAACGTCACCCAAGGCCGCAAGCATCGCTATTATCGGCCTCTCATCTTTGCCGGCTCCGACAAGCAGAATTTTAGCGTTATATTCTTTGTGGATAATTTTGGCAAGTTCGGCAAATCTTTCCGCCGGCCACCAGCGTTCGGGAATCGCGCCGCCAGGCGCAAAAGCGACAATTAAATCACTTGCTGATATACTATTTTGAATAAAAACATTATTAACTTTATTTTCCGCATCTTTAGAAAAATATAGACGGAAGTGGGCATCACCCGTATTAGCACCAAGTGGAGCGAGCAGTTTAAGATATTGCGGCGGAACATATTGGCCGGTGTAAAACGGCGACGTGAGTGCAAATTTTTTTAGAATTGAATAAGAAACCGAGGTGTCTCCTCTGTCGCTCTCTAGTGAAAAAGTAGAAATGCCCTTAATGCCTGCGAAATATAACAAAGCAAAACCTATCGTACTGCCAAGATTGGCCAAACAAGCAAAATCAATTTTTTCTTTTTTTAACTGTTTAACGACAGTCCAAAAGTTATTTTCGTAATTTATATATTTATCTATATCCGGGTTGTGTCTGATTACTTCCTCCACTCGTCCAGCCCCGATAACATAAAGTTTGCTATCCGGATACATGGTCTTAATGGCCCTAAACATTGGCGTGATGTAAACAACATCTCCCACGTGCGGCTTCCAACGCAAAACAAGAATCCTTTTGGGATTTAAAGGAATTTTATTGGCTCTACCGTGAAATAAGTAATATAAAAAACACAATAATATAATACCAAGGTTTATAAATTTATTGGAGAATTTCATCCCGAACGAAGCAGCTGCTGCGCAGTGTTTAATATAAGTTACACGCGCATAATCACTGTTATTTTATAATTAATATCCCGTTCGTTTAACCCGATAGGGCTGCTTCGTACGGGATTTATTTTTTTAAAATTATACAAACCACCGCCCTGGCGGCAGCTGCGTAGTCCTCGTCAATTTGTTTATCTTTGTGTATGTTGAAATATTTAGCATCTGAACACCTTGCCTCATCACTTATTTGCCAGCCATTTTTTGAATATTTATAAAAAACGGACTCACAACTGGCGGCACCAAAAGCATCGATAATTTTTTGCACCATTTGCAAATCAAACTGCTGAAAAAAGCCGTGGTTTTCGTACTGACCGAACGGCACTGTAATAAAAAGTGTTCCGCCCGGTTTAAGCATTCTTTTCATTTCCAAAACCGCCGGCAGATAATCACCGTTATTTTCTTTGAACTGTTTTTCGCCGGTATATATTTGAGTATTATCCATTCCTATGTGCTCAAGCGTTGAAACACAGGAAATTATATCAAAATTATCGCTTTTGAAGGGTGCTTTTCTTATGTCGCCATAAACATACGACACTCCTTTTTTCCAAAAACAATTTGATTCTGGATTTAGATTCATTACAAAAAGATTTTTAGAGGCAACATTTTTGTGTTCAACAATTTCCACGAAATTAAGCGCCGAACCGGCATCTAACATTTCCACACGGTCACCGCCGATTTGGGAAATTATCCAGGGAATCTCAACAATTCTTTCGTCAACGCCAACACCATATTTTTCCGGCAGTTTCTCGCCGTTCTTAAACAATTTTAACAAATCGTTGTTTTTAAGAACCGCACCAATTTCACGCCATTTATACTCAAAATAACCTCGACTCCAAGGTTTACGGCCATGTAATTCATAGGATAATAAATTTCTCTGAAAAACTAATTTTTTGGCAAAATTGTATATTTTTTTTCTAAATCTCATTGGGTAGTGCAAATAAAAACTTTGTTAAAAATATCATTAATCGGTTTTTGATATCTTAATACAAAAAGCTCGCCGTCGTCATAAATTTGGAAAGCTGTTTTATTGAGGCCCAAAAATGGTTCCCAAATTTTATTGTAAAACCAACTTGCTTTGGTAAATCGGAAATTGTCGTTACCTGAAAAAATCTGGTTTTCTGGATTATAATTAAAATTAAAATCCCTCTCGCCTATAAATCCTATCCGCTTGTTGCGCTTATAATATGACAGAAAACAATTTTCAAGAAATTCAACTTGAGAGAAGGAAATTATCATGTCATCAGGCTTAATACCAAACTTTTTAACAGCTAAAGCAATTTTTAAATTATTAAATAACTTACGCGGCTCTAGCGAATAAAAGATTCTGGGAAAAAACTTTATTTCATCGAAGCAGTCACTGATATCATTTTGTTTTATGAAATCCCAACGAGGATGGCGTGAAACAACCAAGTTTATTTTAACGCCGTGCAAAATGTTTTTCAAAAATCGGGCCAGTGATAACGCGCTAACAGCAAACTCTGTATGCGAAAAAACAAGCCAAATTTTGCCGTGAAAACTGGAAAAAAGTTCACGAATCTCATGACCCAAACATTCATCTTTTGCGATATATATTTTATTTTCCGTAAGTTTTTGTTTGAGATCGTTTACAAAAATGGTGTCCGGTACTTGCGCCAAATATGTTTCAACTGATTCATAATATTTACTGCTGTATACGTTTTTAAAAAGCCGGTTAAACAAATAGACATCCAGGCCGAAACTGCGAGCAGAAACCGCTGACCACGAGTTCACGGCAAAAACACACTTAATTTTTGGAAGATTTTGCCACAAAAACAATTCGGCCGTTGTCTTATCCAGAATTAAGTTAAAACCCTTTAGGTTTAAAAATAAACACTCTTTTTCATCGGCCGGATGCGGTTTATAGTAAAGGTCATACCCTTCAAAATTACGGCGGATATAATCAAGACACTCATTGCATTGGGCAATGTAAAGATCTTTATCTGCAAAACCGGGCTTCAATATGCCGTTCATATCACTGCCAAAAAAAATAACCATTCTCTTCCTAAAAACACCGGCAGAATCCGATTCTTTACTGCTCAAACTCCATAAATATGGCAAGTAAATTCTGGAAACATTATTAATTTTGGTATTTATACCGGCAAGTTTTTTGATATCCATATTGTGAAGTTAGTTCTAAATAATCTTCTCAATTTTCTTAGTATCCAAATAATCCTCCGAGGAAAAACTTAAACCCGAGGTAGTTTTTTGAAAGCCATCGTAAGAATGCGGCTCACCAACAAGATTATGGATATCGGCGGTTGGCACAAGAATCAACATCTCATTATTGATCCACGTCTCTTTGTTAGAGTCGTTGGAACCCAGAAGAGATTCGTGCAATTTATCTCCGGCTCGGTCACCAACGTATTTTATCTTTATTTTTTTTCTTGGATAGTATTTATTAATAAATAATTCGGCTAAATTGCTCAAACGAATTGAGGGCATTTTTAAAATAAAAATTTCGCCACCAAAACAAAGCTGAGACGCTTTTAGAGTCAAACTGACAGCCTGTTTTATGGACATAAGGAAGCGGGTCGCATTTTTATTGGTAACATTAATCGCGCCTTTGGCTTCTATTTGTTTTGACCATATCGGCAAGACCGAACCGTCGGCCCAAGCGACATTCCCGAATCTAACACAGGCCAATTTCATTTTATCGCCGAGAAAAAAATGAGAGTTAATAAACAATTTCTCCATCATAAGTTTGGAAACACCAAGCACGTTTAAAGGATTGGCAACTTTATCGGTGGATATGGCAATAATTTTTTTAACCCCGGCATGTAAGGCCGCATCAATAATGTTGTGCGAACCGATGATGTTGGTTTTCATCGCTTCCGAAGGATTATACTCGCAAAAAGGAACATGCTTTAAAGCGGCTGCGTGAAAAACGATATCCACGCCCTTAAAAGCAAGCTGTAAACGCTCTTGGTCTCTTATGTCTCCGATCAGCATTCTTAAATTTTTAGGGTAACGAAGCGCTTCCAGCAAATGGTATTGGCGTGTTTCGTTCCTGGATAAAACCCTGATTTGCTTGGGTTTATACTTTAAAAGCTGGCGCACCAATTCGGCGCCGATTGACCCCGTGCCGCCGGTTACCAATATTATTTTGTCTTGAAAATCATCAAGCATGTTTTTGTAATACTACGATTAATTTAGCCACAATAAATTTAATATCACTTTCTTTAAGGCCTATGTAAAAAGGTAGAGCCAATGACGACTGGCTAACCCTTTCAGCAATCGGGAAGTCCCCCTCTTTGAAACCGAATTTGTCTTTATAAAAACTGAATAGGTGGATAGACGGCAAATATGGCTTGGCGCTTATGCCAACTCTTTGTAAGGCATCTATAACCCCATTTCTCTTGGTTACCTTATTCTTTATTCTTACAACATACACAAACCAGGTATGGGTATTGCCCTTAGCTATGGTGGGGACCTCCACAAAACTTGAAAATGGCCCCAAATGCTTGCTATACCAGCCAGCAATCCTTTGCCTCTGTTTTATCATGAAATCAAGTTTTTGCAATTGGACAACACCCAAAGCTGCGCTCATTTCGTTCATCCTGTAGTTATAACCAAGATACTGATGGTCCAGCCATTGCATATTTTCCGCCCTACCCTGATTGCGCAAACTCCCGCAAAGCTCATATGCTTTCTTGCTGTTGGTTACAATTATCCCACCTTCGCCAGTGGTCATTTGCTTATTGGGATAAAAAGCGAAAACCGCCGATTCCCCGAACGTTCCGGTGTTTTGGCCATTATATTTAGCCCCCACCGATTCACAGGCATCTTCAATTATTTTCAATTTATGCTTTTTGGCAATTTTTAAAATTGGCGCCATGTCAGCCGCCTGGCCAAAGATATGCACCACCAAAATAGCTTTTGTCCTTTTGGTAAGACGCTTTTCAATTTCGGCCGGTTCCATATTGTAAGTAATTGGATTTATATCAACAAAAACAGGTTTAGCGCCAACATACAAAATGCAATTTGACGAAGCTATAAATGAAAAGGGTGAAGTAATTACCTCATCGCCCGGCCCGATGCCAGATGCAATCATGGCCAGATGTAAACCAGCAGTACCGCTGGACACGGCACAAGCATATTTTGTGCCGATTTTTTTGGCAAACAATTTTTCAAATTCTTTATATTTCGGCCCCAAGCTTAAATTACCGGAGCTTAAAACTTCCCGCACTGCGATATGCTCATCTTTTGTTATGTGGGGCTTGGCAACTGGATATTTTTTCATCCCGTACGAGACAGGAAATGCTCTTTGAGCATTTCCGTATTATATAAGTTTATCTTTTGTTAGTATTGAAATCATAATATCCCGAAACGATCGTCAGAGTTACTTTTGCTATCTCGTACGGGATTCATTAAAAAACCGGATTATAAAATCCGGGCGCTTTATTTTAAACGTTTAATTATTTTTGCTGGACATCCGACAGCAATAACATTATCAGGCAAACTTTTATTTACAAAGCTGTGAGCTCCCACAACAGAATTCTTGCCGATTGTTACACCGGGCATAACCGTGCTATGAGTTCCCAAACAACAGTTTTCTTTTAACACAACTCTGCCGCCTTTTCCATCTATTGTTGAAACTGAATAAATTGAACAATGAGAACCAATTTGGACACCGCCTTCTATAACTACTCCGTTTTTAGCATTAATATAAGAAAACGCGCCTATGTCCGTATCCGCCCCCAATTCAAGATTCTTTGGGTGTTGAACCATCCAATTCCATTTTGTCAGTTTGCCGTGTTTAATTTTGGGCTTGTTCCATTTTTTAAATCTTTGTTTTGCCATGTTTTTATTCCTAATGGGTTATCTGTTTTGTTAACAATCTGGCATTGATATTAATATTTTCCAGTATTTTTGCAACTCTCGGACCGGTTTTGCCGTCTCCCCAAGGATTTTTAATTTTCTTTAGCCGTTTTAAATAAGCCGCGTCATTTAGAGACTTATCAATTGCTTTTTCTATTTCTTTCTTATTATGGCCAACATCAATAACATTGTCGCCGCGCTGTCGTCCCATCTGACGAATGCCAATATTGACTACAGGGGTTTGAAAAGAAGATGACTCTATCATGGCACCACTGGAATTACCCACCCAAACAGCAGCTTCGCGCTCAAACGCAAGAAACTGCTTATATTCTAAACTTGGAAATATATGAAAAAGCGGGTTGCTTTTTTCTTTTTCTAAAACTTTTATAATTTTTCTGCCACCGGCATCAGCATGGGGATAAGTAATAACTGCAGGTAGGTTAAATTTCTTGATCGCAGCAAGAGTTTCTTCCATTTGTATAGCAGCATCTTCAGCTTCTTCACTGACTGGATGTTGGGTGACTAAGATAACTTTTTTTCTAAAATCTAAACCAAGTTCCTTAAATAATTCTTCTCTTGTCGGAAGTTTTTCGTTTAATATCGCATCCAATGCCGGGGCTCCAACTATATGTATCCGCCAATCTTCCTCGCCCATTTTTTCAATACGGCGAGCCGACTCTTCAGTTGCAGGAAAATGAATATGGGATAGCTTAGTAATCGCATGGCGCGCAACCTCGTCAACGGTAGATGTTTTCTCTCCACCATGAACTTGGCCGGTAGGAATTCCGAGATACAAACAGGCCATAGCCGTACAAAGCATCTCCGGCCTGTCGCCGAGGGTCAAAACAAAATCAGGCTTGTTTTCAGAGAAAATATTGGCTAATCTTTCCAAAAAGTTACCTGTAAATTTTGCCGTCCCCAATCTGTTATCTGTTTCAAATTTTGCTTTGATACTGATTGTATCGGGAAATTCTTTTCTGACGTGACGCACCGTTTCTCCAAATTCCGGCATCAGATGGATTCCTGTAGCATATACTTGCAAGTTAAGTTTTTTACTTTTATCTATGGCTCTAAGTATCGGGGTCATCAAACCAAAATCAGCACGAGTACCGGAAACATATGCGACTTTTTTCTTCGTTCTGGTCATATAATATGTTTTTTTTCTATTAGTGTGTCTGCATTTATGTCAGTTCTTGCTACCGTTCCGATTAGTTTAAAAAAAACTTTGGGTGGCAAGCCGGTTCCCGGCCTTTTGACAGTCAAATTTTCCTTAGTAAACTTATCCCCTTTCAAAATATTTCTGGCCGCAACAATGCTTTTTCGCACAATTGGCAAATACTGCAATTCACTTTTGGTCGGTTTTTTAACCGAAGAACCTAGAATTAAATTTATATTTTTTAATTGTTCTACCATTTGTTTAAATTCAGATGGTTCCATTGAAGCTTTCTGGTCCGGACCGGATAAATTTTTATCTAAAGTAAAATGTTTCTCTATGACACAGGCACCCAGTGTCACTGCCACAAAAGACGCTTGCGCATCGGCTGTGTGGTCAGAATAGCCCACCAGAGTTTTTGTATTTTTCATAATAGCCAACATTGATCTTAAATTAACTTCATCCAAAGGGCAGGGGTAATTGGTAGTGCAATGAAGCACAACGATCTTATTGTTGCCGGCCCCTTTTATGGCACCGACCGCCTCTCTCACTTCGGCAAGAGTAGCCATACCAGTACTTATGATCATGGGCTTCTTAAATTTAGCCGCATACCGAAGAAGCGGAATGTTGGTCAAATCACTAGAACTAAATTTGAATGCCGGCATTCTCAAAGATTGCAAAAAATCCACCGACTCATGTCCACCGTGGGGGGTGGAAAACAAAATGATATTCTTCTTTTTGGCCCGCTTAACAAGTTCGGGGTAATATTTTTCTTTCAACTCGAGTTCTTTTAGCATTGCGAATTGTTTTATGTTTGCCCCCAGATTTTTTATTTGATATTTAGCCATCTTGCCACTGGCAGTAACGACCTGCTCAGCACGAAAGGTTTGAAATTTAATCGCATCCGCCCCGGAAACCGCGGCGGCATCTATCAGTTTCAAAGCCAAATCAAGACGGCCATTGTGGTTAACACCGGCTTCAGCGATTATAAAGACGGGGAATTTATCAGATATTGTTTTATGACCTATTTTTATTTTCTTCATTTTACCAAGATTACTTTTCCCAACTTACTGCTTTTTTCAAGGGCAAATAATGTTTTTAGGAAATGGTGATTCTCTTGAAAAGTAAAAGGAAATGGTTTTTTGTCTTCTATGGCTTTTAAAAATAAACCTATTTCTTCTTCATACATATCTTCTGTGGTTACATAGTTCCTTTCGCTTTTACCCTTTTTAAATTTTAAAATCTTCCAATTTTTATTTTTTGCATCAAAAACTTTTATTTCATTATCCTGCCACTCCCACTGTAAAACTCCGCTTGATCCGATAATCCGTAATGTTCTAAATGGTTTTTTGGACAAAAGATCAACGGCTATATTTCCAATTACGCTGTCTTTAAACTTTAAAATTGCCGAATAAGCATCGTCGGCTGACATATTAAGATTGGAAAGTTTTTCCGTAAAACCAAACACCTTAGAAACTCTCTGCAGGTTTAGAGCATGGCTTAACCAGCCAAGCTCAAACGCGAACATCTCCCGGCAGGCCCCGGTCTTTTTATTTGAAAAATACACTTTTCTAAAATCTTCCCACGGATGCCAGGAGGGCAAATATTGGCCAAGATGATATTGAAAAGAGAGTATTTCACCTATTTGTTTCTTGCCTATGATTTTTTTTATCATTTTCACGGCCGGATGAAATCTTAAGGTGCATGATGGAGCCATTATGAAACCTTCGCCCTTAAGGCCCATGAGTTCTTTATAGCCACGGTCCGTTGTAGGATGTTCAACAAAAAAATGCTTTTTGTTCCTGGCAGCATGCAAAAAATACGGCCAATGCGTGTCTGGCGGAGATGAAATAATGTAGGCATCTGCATCGGTTTTTTTAAGAGCTTTTTTAAAACTGTTAGGGGTGTTTATACCGTATTTTTTATTCGCTTCAATGCAACGGTCTTTCCGCGGATCAAAACCAAAAATGTTCTCTTTTTTAACGCCGTGAAAAAGGAGATTGCGTATTCTCCTTTTTCCCATTGAACCCAACCCTATTTGCAAAAAATTAAAATTTTGCCAATTTTTCATGTATTTTTTCTTTATTTTCATATAAAAATTCTGCCATTATCCAATCCTCTCGTTGATCCAAATCTACCGATCTCCAACGGGGACAAAGAACGCCTACCGTATTTTTGTTAACAAAACTTTTAGTTTTAAAAAATTCTTCCGTTCTGATCATGTAAACCATGCAGCCATTCAATAAATAACCGGCAGGCCAAACCTGCCTGTTAGTGCTTTCTCTTTCAATTTTATTAGCCAAGATTAATCTGCCTTGATTATCTAAATAATAAAGGCGCGGATGGGTTTCGCATATTGTACAAATGGATTTGACTTTGGAATCCTGCATCCGTTCCCAGCATTTTTTAATGTCGGATATTTCTCTCAATGGCGAAGTTGTTTGTAAAAGCGTAATAATGTCGGGTTTATAACCATCTGTTTTTTTAAGTCTTTCAAGCAACAGCAATACGGCGTCATTAACCGAAGATTTATCACCGGCTAACTTTTTGGGTCTTAAAAACGGCACCTCCGCACCGTATTTTTTGGCTATCACGGCGATTTTTTTATTTTCCGTATCTACAATAATCCTATCAAACAGTCTGGTTCCCTTGGCTTGTTCTATTGTGCGCGCAATTAGCGGTTTGCCGTGAAAAATTTTGATATTCTTTCCTGGTATGCCTTTAGATCCACCCCTGGCTGGAATAATTGCTAAATTTTTTATTTTCTTCATATTTATAAAACTTGGTACCTTAATTTCCACTTCCTTTTATTTTTTTTCCAAAGGTGCGGCGAACGAAACCTGTCTGCCAGTTTCAAAAAATATTCGCGAGTCATTTGCGGCTGTTTAAAAACTTTATACGCGATGGGAAATTCTTTTTTAGTAATTGAAAGATATTTCCACAATTCATCTTCAAATCTTGTTGGGAATTCACCGTCAAATCTTTTTACCAAAGAAACACCCTCATCCCGCGTAATCTCACCGGATCTAACTTCTTGAGCGGCATCATAAGTAGACCTCCCAATACCGAACTTAATGAATGTCGTGTAATAGTGCAGGTCGTCTATCCTGTCATCAATGCTATTATATTTGCTATAAGTGCCGGGTGTGCGCTCCGGTGATGCCTGGAATCCACCATGTTCTACGGCATAGTAATAAGAACCTTGCGGATGCCATTTTAGATAATAACCGAGATAATGAACCTGCAATTTCAGCTTTTTCAATTCTTTGGGATCGGCCGGAAGGTATGCCTCAAGATCATTGGCATTTAAACCAAACCTGCCCATCAAATCCTTAAAAGAAGTCCCGCCAAGAAAAATTTGCGATTTGTCAGACGCGGTAAAATAAGACCAATCCCGCTCTGATTTTTTGGAATCTCCAATAGGATTGCCGTATTCTGACTCGTTTTCACCATAAAAGACAAGCGGCACTTTGTAAAGTAGGGCCATCTTGGGCGCTAATGCCTTTTGACCAATTATAAATGGCTGGAAAGGATGAAAAATGTTCTCCACTGCTAATCTAGTAAGAAGACGGTGGACGCGTCCGTTTGGGGTGAATAAAACATTATCCAGGCCGGCGTGAATCCATGACTGCATATTTTTCCATCCCCAATCAGTATAAATATGCGGCGCCCAGGTAACTGTCAGCGGGTGCATGCCGAATTTATACTTAAGCTGGTGAGCCGCAAAAAAACTATCCTTACCGCCAGAACCTGGAACGATACAATCGTAATAGCCGTCATTCCTGCGATAACGGTTACAAAGAACAGTTAATTCTTTTTCGCGCGCAATCCAGTCAATATTTTTTTTAGTCTCGGCAACACGACAAGCATCACAAACACCTTGCTCGTCAAAATGTATGGTTTCTTTTTTACTCTTTATTGTGTGTTTGAACTCAACCGCTGAATTCGGCCTTTGATTAGAAATAACGCACTTTTTACAAAATTTTACTTCGGCTGGCAGGCCGTATAATGTTTTCATATTAAACGAATAAAGTTTTTTATTACTTTTAAACCGACTTCTCCGCTTTTTTCGGGATGAAATTGGCAACCATAAATATTGCCTTGCTTGATAATTGAACAAAAGCTATTCCCACCATAATTAGTCGTGGCAAAAATATTTTTAGAATCTTCCGGCTGCATTACATAAGAATGAACAAAATAAAAATATGACTTTTCGCCTAAAGAGCTGAAAATGGGTTCCTTCTTTTTGCTTTTAACAGTAATTTTGTTCCAACCTATATGAGGAACTTTGGTTCCAGGCAATAACTTCCCAAACTTAATAACCTTTCCAGACACAATGCTCAAGCCTGCAAATTCACCGAATTCATATCCCCAACTCATCATTAATTGAGCACCCAAACAAATCCCCAATATGGGCCGGCCGCTATCGGCAAACTCCTTTATAATCTTAACCAGACCACGCCGCTTTAGTCCGTCAATCCCGGCCCCAAAAGAACCGACCCCCGGCAAAATCAGGGCAGATGATGACCTTATAACTTCGGGGTCTTCTGTCACAACAACAGAGTCAGAAAACTTCCGACAGGCCTTGGTAATGCTATACAAATTGCCAAGACCATAATCAATTATTGATATTGTTGGTTTTGGTTTCATGGATAGTAACTGGTAACTGGTAATCGGTAACTAGTAACTTTAATTACTGATTACTGATTACGAACATTAAAACCACTGCGGCTTAAAAATTTCTTTAAATCTCCGATGGTAAAATCTTGATAGTGAAAAATTGAAGCTGCCGATATGACATCAGGCTTACACTTATCCAATACCTCTTTTACCGATTCCAGACTTCCCGCGCCGCCGCAAACGATAACGGGCACCGGCGCAAAAGCTGTAACTTTTGAAATTAATTCAACATCAAATCCCTTACGTGTGCCATCTTTGTCAACGGACGTTATTACAATCTCCCCCACACCCAATTTTATCGCCTTCTTTATCCATTCAACCGCATCAATGCCGGTCCTTTCACGGCCACCGTCGGTATAAGCTTCCCAACCACCATTAGCAGTTTTTTTCGCTTCAACAGACAGTACGATACACTGCGCACCAAATCTCTGCACAGCTTCCGGCAAAAATTCTGGATGTGCTATGGCATAAGTGTTGATGGCCACCTTGTCGGCACCAGATCTTAAAGCATTTTCAATATCGCCCAGTGATCTTATGCCACCACCGACAATAAGCGGCACAAAAATTTCATCAGCCACGCTTTTAAGCAATCCGAAATCAAGATTTCTCTGATAAAGACTAGCAACTATGTCCAGATACAAAATCTCGTCGGCGCCTTCTTGGTAATATCTTCTGGCTAAATCACGCGGGCTGCCGACAACACGCAAACCCTCGGTATAAATACCCTTAACCACGTTAGAACCCTTTATGTCCAGCCTTGGAATTATTCTAATGTTGTGGGGATTAGAATTTTGCATTTTCAAATAAGTATACTTTGTCATATACATCGTTAAGGGGTTTCTCGTAACGACTGATATTTAAAACAGTTCCGTCTCCATATTTCAGATACAAGGTCTTGTTCAGCCCCAATAGCGGTTCTAGGATTCTGTTGTATAAAATGTTTGATTTAATCTGATGAAACTTGTCATCGCTTAAAGTTGCGGATCTCTTTATGCTATACATCCACTCCAGGTTCAGTTTGTTCTGGCACGATATTTTCATAGCTCCTTTGTTATAAGAAATCAGACAATTTTCTAAAAAGCCCGAATGGGTGAAACCGAAAATGATGCCTTCGCTGCCAATCGGTAATTTCTTAGCGGAAAAAGCAATCTTTACGGCATCAAAAATCTTACGCGGCCTTAGGGAGTAAAAAGTTCTTTTAAATATATGGACCCCATCAAAATACGGCCTAATTTCCTCAATATTCATCTTATCCCACCTATTATGACGAACAATTATTAAGTTGGTTTTGCGGCTGGGATCAACCCCGTACGAGGCAGAGGCACGCTGCGTGCCCTCGCGGCCTCGTTCGGGGTCAATGCTTTTTATCAAACGGGTCATAGCAATAATAATTGGCAAGAATCCCGGATCGGCAATGACAAACCAAGCAGCACCCTTTTTTAAAGTGAGAGCATTTTTAATTTCTTTTTCAAATAATTCCCCTTTTCCGATTAACCTTTTATTCTCGATCAATTTTTGATCAAAATTATTTATAAAAAATTGCGGCGGCATTTCTTTGAAGTAGTCATCGTAAAAGTCAGCCCGCGCTTCGCCCATAGCCGTTTTGAATAATTTGGAGAACACAAAAGAATTTAATCCCATTGCATAAGCTGAAACTGAAATCCACGAAAATGGAGAAAAAACGTACTGAATCTTGCAAAGATTTTTCATAATAAAAAACTCGCTGATTGATGGGTCATCAATGGATTTAAAAGACGCCAGATTCAGAAAATTTTGCTCATCCTTTTCCGCCGGATGCGGCTTGTAATAGAGATCGCAGTCAGCACATTCTTTTCGAACATAATCAAGGCATTTGTTTTCAACATCTATATAATTTTTTTGGTCCAAGTCCGGAAAAAGACGAAAATCAAGGCCCATAAAAATAACCATTTTCCTTTCGGTTTTTTCGAGGCTCAACTCATTAAAAACCGGATAAGGCGTTTCGAAAACAGCAATATTGTCTTTTGCTGTGTTTAATTTTTCCAATTTTCTGATGTCTTTAGCCAAAAACATATGAAGTTTCAATACCTGGCATAAAAAAATACGGCTCTTTTGGTGCCGTATTAATTTACCATAAAAATAAGAGGTTGGCCAGGTAGGAGATTTTATTACTTTAATGTATTTTTTCGCCTTAACTTGGCCTCAATGTGTTTTTCCGATTCCAGTACAAATTTTACCGGTTGCCCTAAATAAGTCGGCAAATCCCTTAGCTGTACCGTCAATCTGCCCAAACCGTACAACTCAAGGCTTGCCGCCTGATCTGACCCCCACATGGCCCTGTCCAGCGTTATGTGCCGCTCAATAACGCAAGCACCCAATGAGGCGGCAACAAGAGAGGAATATACCCCAACCTCATGCCCTGAATATCCGATAAGAGCACTGGGGTATTTTTTAATCAACCTGGGAATGTTGGCCAAATGCAGTTCATTATCTTTGCCGGGATAAGTAGATGTGCAATGCAAAATTACAAGATTTTCTTCCCCTAAAAATTTAACAATTTTTTCAATCCTCTCATCGTCAGCCATACCGACTGAGACAATAATTGGTTTGTTCTTAGATTTTATGTAAGCCATTAGATCTTTGTCCAAATTGCAGGCGGAAGCAATTTTATAACAGGGCTGGCCAAATTGTTCAAGAAAATCCACACTTCTCTCGTCCCAAGGCGAAGCAAACCATAAAATTCTTTTTTGCTGGCAATAATAGTCTATTTCCTGATATTCTTCTTGCGTAAATTCCAAAGCCCATTTAAGGTCTCCGTTTGTGGAATTTTCAAAGTCAGAATCTGTCAAACGCTTAACAGCTTCATCTGAAAGTACTCCCCGTTTAACGGCATTTCTCAATATGCCCTCATTAACTTGGCGCGGTTTTGCCAATTCTTCAGCGGTATAGACAGTGGGTATAGTTCTTTTCTGAAATTTAACAGCGTCGCATTTTTGCGCAACCGCTCCATCAATAAGCTGTTTGGCTATATTGATATCACCGTTATGATTTATTCCGATTTCGGCAACTATAAAAACTGGCTTGTTGTAACCAATCTCCTTATCACCTATTTTAAGCATCCTGGATCCCTTTTTATTTTTATTATTTTTAAGTAACTCTTAGAGCCAGCAAAACATGGCCATGAATAAAATCAATATTGATTTTATTCATGATTTATGGCAAAAAAAAATAAATCCGCGTTCACGCGGATTCCAAGTTGAATCTTAAGACTCGCCAACCAACTCGCTTTCTATTAAAAAACAGAGTAGATGTATAACTGTCTGATGAACTTCTTGAATTATGGCGGTATTAGTTGCCGGCACAATAATTGCGACATCAACCAGCGGCAATAGATTTTTAGTTTTTTGACTGAATAATCCGATTGATTTGGCACCCTTCTTTTGGGCTGTCAAAAAAGCATGGCGGATATTGGCAGAGTGCTGACCGTCTGTATCGCTTGTGGTCAATCCGATTACCAAATCACCGGGTCGACATAATGCTTCAATTTGTCTTGAAAAAACCGTCTCAAAGCCATTGTCATTGCTTTGCGCAGTTAAAATTGAAGAATCAGTCGTTAGAGCAATAGTAGGCAAAGCCTGACGGTTTTTCTCAAACTTACAAACAAGTTCCGCCGCAAAGTGCTGAGCCTGCGCCGCCGACCCGCCATTGCCGAAAATCAGAACTTTATTTCCTGAATCAAATGTCTTCTTGATAAGACTAATGACATTTAAAATTTGCCTCTTAAACTTAGACGAATTACTTAATGCGCTATACACAATTTGTCTCCTGACTAAAAACATATGTATGTCAAGCGTGGTTAACATAAAAATCTCCTTTTAAAAGTACTTGTTTGTGGAATTATTACATCTAAAGCATCGTCGGTCAATCGCCCAACCTTGACGCACGCTAATAAAGTGTTAGATTGGTATGACGTTATATCGATCTTTCAAAAATAGGATAAAATTATGGGTTGGCGATTTAAGGGCAATGAGCTCAAATACTTAAAAGAAGTGCTGGATTCCGATTTCAAACTTGCCAACGGAAGCATGATCAAAAGATTTGAAGATAAATTCGGGCAAGTATTCGACATGCCATACGCCATAACCACGACATCTGGAACCGCCGCGCTGCACCAGGCTCTTCTTGCCTGCGGCATTCGCCCGGGAGACGAAGTGATCGTGCCGCCCCTGACGCCACTTATGTGCACTTTGGCAGTGATTTATTGTAGAGCCAAGCCGGTTTTCGCGGATGTCAGATCTGATACATTTTTACTTGATCCTGAAGATGTCAAAAGAAAGATAACACCCAAAACTAAAGTCATCATGCCCGTCCATCTGTGCGGCCACATATGCGATATGGATGAAATCATGTCCATAGCAAGGGGGAATGATTTTAGAATAATTGAAGATTGCGCTCAATGTTGTTTTGGGCGAGATCATAAAGGCCGTGTAGCGGGAACAATCGGCGACATCGGTATTTTCAGTTTTGGCGAATACAAAATGCTTTCCAGTAGCGAAGGCGGCGCCCTCATAACAAAACAAAATGGGCTTGCCGAAAGAATTAGAAAGGTGGGGCATCTGGGTTTTAAGAATGTCTCCGCGGAAAACGCTGGATCAGTAGGCAAAAACCCGTTGAGAATTCAAGACCCCAGCTTTTTGAGACATGACTCCATTGGTTTAAATTATATAATGTCAGAATTTACGGGAGCCGTGGCCCTGGCTCAATTGGAAAGAATCAACTGGTTCTTGAGTAAAAGAGTTGCCATGGCAAAATTGTATAAGCAAGCCATTGGAAACTGCGATTGGTTAAAAACGCAATCAGCGCCGCCGGGTTCCAAGCCAACATTTTGGACTTACGCCGTTTTGTTTGAAGGGCAAGAAAAACTCGGAATCAGTTGGTATGAATTCAGGAACACGTTTATTCAATTCGGCGGAGACAAGATCAGGGCGGCTCTGGCCTTGGTTTATAATGATCCGGCAATTTTTAATCTTAGCCAGACCGGCTGTTTCTTCCATGACCAATACGAACAAGGTGAGGATTTTAAAAATTTTCTAAAAGATAATCAATGTTGTCCCAATGCCGAATATCTTCAACCGCGATTAATGTACTTCACCACCAACCAGGAAAATAAAAAAGAAATGCAAAAGCAAGCCGACGCATTGCGCAGAACAATAGAATATTTTAATACTTGCCATTAACCGACAGCAGTCGGTTTTTTTAAATAAAAAAGAGTAGAAAATACTACTCTATGGACTATTGCGGAGGAAGCGCAAGCGGATTTATGCCGCGACAGTTTAGAATAAAATTCACAAAATCACGCAAAGCGCCATATCCACCGGGGCGTTCCGAAATAAAATGCACAATTTTCTTTATGGCCGGGTCAGCAGAAATCGGAGCCGCCGCCAACGCTACTTTTTGCAAAAGCGGAACATCCACTAAATCGTCACCCATGAAAGCACACCGATCAAACGTTACTCCGATTTCCTTTAGCCATTCTTCGGCTGCAATAACTTTTTTTGTTCCGCCCATGCCTGTATAAAGTCTTACGTGATGCCAACCGCCATCGCCGAAAATTTTTTGAGAAGATGGGAGGTTATTCCACTTTTCCACCACATCCACAATACCTTTTGCGGAATCGCCCTTCTCATTAGTAATAAGGCAAACATGAAGACCAATGGCCCTAAGCAATGATACGCCCTGGCCATCATAATAACTACGCCACTTTGCCTTATACGGCGCACCCTCAAGAACACGATTATCAGTAAAAACACCGTCAACATCAAAAAAAACCGCTAAAATTATTTTAGCCAAATCTTTACTGTCCACGTTTCTCTCCTGTAAAAATTAAATTCATTTTCAACGTCCCACTAAATCTTCATTAAGTTAATATAAATATGCAGATTAGTCAAGGCAGACTTGCCATAAATTACTAAAAACACCAGTTTGGACAGTTGACACTTGGACTTAATCGCTTGTATACTAACTCGAGATACGTTGAAAACAAGGAGTAAATAATGTCTGATTCTACTAAAAATCCTTACTCCAAAGACGAGCTTCGATTCCGTTGCACTACTACCGATACCCCAATAACTGAATCATCTATTCGAGAGCTAATTAGCATGGTGCGGGCAAAAGTTAATACCCCCACTTCTGTTTATCCAAAGACGGTGCTTGAGGGTATTATCAGTTTTTTACAAAATCATAGTTTACATGAATTTGCCGGCAGATCTGATCATTTTAAGAAAAATTCATTTGCCACGTCAGAGCTGGCACACGCACTTTCATATCCAGATTCATCCACAAGAATAAAATATTTGGCTTATCGGTATAAATTCTGCCAATATCCGGCGCAAAAAATACTTGATGACTTTCCGATTGTTTTGGTGGTAGAACCTACCAGCGTCTGCAATTTAAGATGCGAGATGTGCTGGTGGTCAGATAAAAGTTTTACTTCTGAAAAGTCACACATGGGTTGGATGGACTTCGGTTTATTTAAAGATGTTGTAGATGAGGCATCCGAAGCCGGTTTGTGTTCTATGGTTTTTGCCGGAAGGGGTGAGCCGACTCTCCATCCTGATTTCTCCAAGATGGTAGCTTACGCGACTCAAAAAGGTATCATTGACGTGAAGATCAACACAAACGCAACCAAACTAACGGACAAAACGTCGAGGGAACTGCTTGAAGCAGGTCCAGCGCTCATAGTTTTTTCAATTGACGCACACACCAAAGAAGATTATGAAGCAATTCGCAGAGGAGCCAAATTTGAAGAGGTGACTAGAAACCTAAAAAGATTTACGGAGTTGAAAAAAAGCGAATTTCCAAATTCACCAACATTATCCAGAGTATCTATGGTTGTTTTTAAAAAAAGCCAAGATATTGAACAAGCAAGAGCTTACTGGGCAGGATTAGCAGATGAATTCGCTAGCGAAAGAGCAACGGAACGTCTGGGAATTTATGAAAGCCCCTTGCGACCGACAGAAAACTCTCCCTGCTCTTTTTTATGGGAAAGATTATATGTTCTATGTGATGGGAGAATCAACCCTTGTGACGAGGACTACAAATCAACGCTTTGGTTGGGAAAGATAGACCAAGGCCATACGATTAAATCCATTTGGCTCGGCGAGAAGCTCCAAAAAATGCGGGCTGACCACATGGCAAAATTGAAAAACAATTACTCGCCCTGTAATCGTTGTTGCGGGTTTTAGTAACCACATGAAATACCACATGAAATACAAAATACTATGGATAGGATTTGGCAATTTTGCCCAAAAGATAGGCCTTGTTGTATTGGCCAAACCGGGAGTGGAAATATACTATTTTTACCCCGACAAAAACAAAGCAATAGAACGTTTCGGAATATGGGCTTGCTGGGATTTAAATGAGGCATTGGCAGACCCTGACATTGATATTGTGTTTATTACCACGCCGGACGACAGCCACACAGTTTACCTGGAACAGTGCTTAAAAGCAGGAAAACATATTTTTGTTGAAAAACCGATCACTGGTTATTACCATGAGGCATTGCCGCTAAGAACTCTTATGCAAAAAGGTAAAGTGTTCATGGTCGGACACAACAAAAGGCGTGAAGCAACAATCAGGATGGCCAAAGAATTAATATCCAACGGTCTTATTGGTGAAGTTGTAAGCATCTACGCCAACGATTCCAAGGGAATCGCCTATCAAATGAACCAATCAAATTGGCGTTTCCAAAAAGCCCGCCACAGAGAAGGACCACTGATCACGGTTGGTATCCACCTTATTGAAGCCGTTCATTACTTAACAGGAAAAGTTGATTCTGTTTCATCGGTGCTTAAGAACATATCCAAACTATCTGAGGTACCCGATTCCAATGCTACAATGCTTTGTTTAGAAAAAGGTGCAACCGCACTCATTGAAGCCAATTACAATATGCCCTCTGTGGATGTGTTCAATATCTATGGAACGGATGGCGTCATAAATATTGCCGACGATAAGATGTGGCTAAGAAAAGGAAGGGATGTAAATAGGATACCATCCCCATCCTTACGAGTTGATTTAAAACCAATTGACACAATAGCCGAAGAAATCAATGAATTTTTTGACGTTATTGAGGGTAAAAAAGAAAATGTTGAAACCGGCTATCAGGAAGCATTAAATGCTCTTGCAGTGATTGAAGCTTGCTGGCAAAGCTCACAACAAAAAAAAATTGTTGAGATGTCAGAATTTAAACAATATAAAATATAAAAGAGGTCAACCGCCTCTTTTTTACTGGTCATTTTAACACCAGCTTGGTTTTCTTTTTTTGATTATCCGCAAAATCTTGCTGGCGGAAAAAATTTATTTTAGCCAATTCCGGTCTTTTATTTAAAAACTGCAAAATTTGCCGGAGAGGAACTTTGTTGACTTTAATATCCAACTCTTCAAAAACTTTCTTGAAAAAATCAAAGTCCTCCTGATAATCAAGGGTAAGACGAATATTGGGGTTGTGAAATACACGCTCTTTTACTTCTAAATCTCTCACTTGGAATAAGCCGGTATCAGTAAAATAATTCCACCAAACGGTTTCCGTGTCGTCGGTAGCCTTGATCTGACATACTTTTTTAAGAGCGGGCACTGACATACAGGGTCCTACTCCGCCGCAAACCAGGGTACCAGGAACTTTCAAAAAATCACAGTGTTTCTTCACGACCTGCTTGATAGCAAAATCAATCAGTTCAGGATCGCAAAAAAGATCGTCACCGTCATACTCTACAAAATAATCAAGGCCAAATGATTTTGCAGCGCTAAGCCAACGGCCCAATTTATCTGAAAGCGAACCGCGATAATATTCAATGCCATGTTTTTTTGCAAGTTCCACTAGAATATCGTCCTTACTTCTTTTGGTGGTACAAAGAATGATAATGTCTGGATTGCGCGCCTGTTTTGCCCGCACTATGTCGTGTTCAATTACCGGCTTGCCCCTAATCGGCAACAACATTTTATTGGGCAAACGCGACGAATCAACGCGGGCTGTAATGAAAAGACCGAATTTTGGTTTTTTATTTTTAGACATGGCTGTTTGTTAGTCGGTTGACTAATTTTTCCAGTTCTAGTGGATAATTGGGGGTGTCGGCCGATATAAAATCAAAAATGTCAGCATCTTTAACATGGTTGGCCTCTGACATTTGCGTAACTGGTTCCGTGAAAAGTTTTTCTAAGTCCTCGTGCTTGTCAACAAGATAAATGTTTTTAAATTTGTTAATCCCTTTGAAATGCTCATGGCGAGCAAGCAGATTTTTGGGGTTGGTAAAGTGTACGCCGTCATCATAAACCGGCACAAAAACTTTTTTTCCAAACAGTAAGCCTTCAATCATCATTGTAGAAAGAGGGCAAATCATAAACTCCATGTTGGCTAAGAGTTTCGGATAATATTTCAAATCGGGCATAAAAACATCATTGAACTCGTCCATTTCGTCGCGTTTATAATAAAGTTTAGCCTGTTCGTCTATTATTATGTGCTTAAAGTCATATCCGAAAAAAGTATCGGCACATTTGCGGTGTTTTCTCCAAGGATGAGGACGATAGACAATTTTGATATCAATACCCTTTCGGTCTATTATTTTTTCCAGTTTATGGAGCGTAGAAAGTTCATCAAAAGGCGCGGCAATTCCAGCAAAAAGAATATACTTAAAATTATACGGAGAGGATAAATCGTGACCCCCGCTGTTCAAGTATTCTATAAAACGCGGGGTTCCCAGCGGAAAAACACGATTTCTTTCAATGTTGTGAATGCGAACGGCTGCTTCAACAGCTTGCTTTCCCCAAACCACAAGATAATCCGGTCTCCTGGTAAGAACGGTTTTGCTTGTTAAATTGTCCCAATTGTCTACCAATAGACAAGTCGGTATTTTTTTCTTTTTTGCTATTCCAATAATTTCAAATGTCAGGCCTTCATAGCCGGCTGACGGCAGAAGAATAATTTGAGGGTTAATCCCGGCAATAATAGCTTCCAGATTTCTGTCCCGAGTAATTTTAAAAATAAAAAATTTAACTAGGTTATAAATCACGGGCAAAGAAGCCAACTTATAATAAAATTGACGGCGCCTATCCGACAACATTTCAAACCGAAAAGCAAAAGAACTGCTTTTGTGCCTGTATCTCCATGCATCCACGTAGAAAAAATGGCGATACCAGGATTTGTGTCGTTCAGGATAAAGATATGGGATCAGTTGTTCTCTTTTTATGCCGGGAAAATTTTTGGCCATTAATTTTTCGTGTACAATAAAAACGCATCTCTCTTTTATCTTATCGAGTGCGGGAGAAGAAATATAATTCCGATAATATTCCGGAGTAGAAATGGCAACCAAAATTTTAGAATTAACTGCTAAATCAACCATATTATTTAGACGTTTATTTTAGCTAATATGTTTGGGTTTTCTTTTATCATATGTTCGGCTACCACCCAATCCTCCGGCGTATTTATGTCAAAACCTTCATGGCCTTTGGTAAAAAACGGCATAATCGCATCACCAGCTATGGTGCTTTTTTCAAAAATAGTTTTACACCAAGTCATTTCAAGACTGGCATTTTGAACATAAATTTCCGGCAATGACTGGTATTGCATGCTGTGCCAGGGCACTTTGTGTTTGGCAGGATTAACTAGCACCGGTTTCATCCGGTTCGCTGCAAAGTCAACACGCCACATCTTTGCCGGATGTTGTTTGCACTTTTCTACAGCCCTCAACGAATCAGTTCGATTATCCGATAAAAATTGCCGCCAAGCCCGTCTGATAGTTTCCGGCTGTCGAAAAGGGCTTGTAGGACGCAATATTGAAAAACAATCGACCGTATCGCCTTCCTTAAAAAGTTTACCAAGTAGATGTTTGACCCATTCCATGTCTGGCGAATGGTCTCCGGCAAACTTAACAGGACGCAAAAAAGGAACCTCCACTCCATATTTTTTAGCAATATCGGCAATCTTGCGGCTATCGGTGGAAACAATGATTCTTGCGAATATTCCCGAATCAATCGCCGCCCGAATTGTATAAGCCAAAAGAGGGTGCCCGCCAAGCAACTTAACATTTTTATTCGGTATCCTTTTAGAGCCCGCCCGGGCAGGAATCAACGCCCAGCAAGTTGGAGTTTTTGAAGACATTGTCTTTGTAAATTAATCACAAATAAGAATATTTTTCAATATCAGGGGTTGACCTAACGTCCGATATCATGTAAACCTAGTTCATCTTTAACAACTAAAAGTGAGAGGTAGAAATGGAAGAAAGAAGTAATATTGGTCCGAAATTTGATCTTACCGACAGGATCGCGATAGTTACCGGCGGTTCAGGTATGTTAGGAAGTCAATTTGTAAAAACATTGGCACATGCTGGTGCAAAAGTAATGATCTTTGATCTGAAAACACCGAATGAAAGCTGGTTTGATAATCTTCGAAAAATGGGATTGGCAAGAAATATTTGCATAGATATAACCAAAGAATTACGAGTAGAGGAGGGTTTTACTATTACAAAACTTTTGCTGGGTACGCCAACAATTCTGATAAATACTGCGGGACTTGATTCTACTCCCGATGCGTCATCCAATGTAAACGGACCATTTGAAGATTACTCCGAGGAAGCATGGGATGCTGTTATTGATTCGCATCTCAAGGGTGCTTTTCTTGTTTCTCGGGAATTTCTACGAAATTTCAGGAAAGCCGGGCTAAACAATGGCAGTATAATTAATATTTCTTCGGATCTTGGATTGGTTGCTCCCAACCAAAAAATATACGAGTATCGCCGTAAAAAAGGTGAAAACTTTTATAAGCCAGTCGCCTATTGTGCGGCCAAAGCTGGTATGATTGGGTTCACCAAGTGGTTAGCCGGATACTCGGCTCCACTGGGAATCAGGGTAAATGCTCTTGCGCCAGGGGGAGTTTACAACCAACAAGATCCTGAATTCGTCCAAGCATACAACCAAAGGACAATGCTTGGTCGAATGGCAAAGATTGATGACTATGACGGAGCAATACTTTTCCTGGCATCAGACGCTTCAAAATATATGACAGGGGCCGTTCTCTCAGTTGATGGCGGTTCAACTGCTCTTTAAGAAAGGGGAGACGATGATTGAAAATGATAAGCTCTATTTTGTATCACCCGAAGAAATGCGTAGAATCAGGCTTCTTGCAACCGATCGGATCACTCTATGCGAAATATTATCCCAAGCGCTACGAATAAACATTCTTTATATGATAAAACGCGCTGGTTCAGGCCACATAGGCACAAGCTTCAGTTCAATTGATATTATGCTCTGGTTGTGGCTTGTGGAAATGATAAATGCCAACCAACCGGAGTTGCCATATTCCGACACATTCTTTTCCTCAAAAGGCCATGATGCTCCAGCACTTTATTCAATTTTAACCGCTTTTGAAATAATAGATTTTGACAACATCCACAAATTACGCCGATTGAATGGACTACCCGGCCACCCGGATATCAATACACCATTTATTGCGGCCAATACCGGCTCTCTAGGTATGGGCATATCTAAAGCCAGAGGAATGGCAATCGCTAACAGATTAAACGGAAAACAGGGCAGATTTTTTGTCTTAACCGGCGATGGTGAACTGCAGGAAGGCCAGATTTGGGAATCTCTGCAACCAACGGCAAATGGATATTTTGGTGAAATAACAGTTATTGCTGACATGAACCAAATTCAATCTGATAAAAAAGTATCTGAAGTAAGCAATCTAGGTGAAATAAAAGATAAATTTGAATCGTTCGGCTGGAAAGTTACTTCTTGCTACGGCCATAATTTTGAAAGTTTACAAAATACTTTTTATCGCTTAGGAAATATGGGGCGACCAAAAATTATTTTAGCTCAAACCGTTAAAGGCAAAGGCGTTTCTTTTATGGAACGGCTTGGCGATGACGGCTTGTACCATTATCACAGTGGCGCACCCTCAGATGAAGATTATGTAGCGGCATTAAATGAGTTGTTAGCAAACGCAAATGAAAAACTTCAAAAAATAGGTAGGCCACCACTAGCATTACAAGCTATTGAAAAATCGCCTATTGTTGCCACATTATCAAGTCCGGAAAATTTGATAACGGCTTATGGCGATGAACTGTCTAAACTCGGCTCTGAAAGAAATGACATCGTCGTTTTGGACGCAGATTTGGTAAAGGATTGCGGTTTATTGAAATTTAAGAGCAAGTTTCCTGACAGGTTTGTTGAGTGCGGCATCGCTGAACAGGATATGGTTTCTGTTGCCGGCGGTTTGGCTTTGCGCGATAAATTACCGATTGTCCATTCTTTTGCATGTTTCTTGTCAACGAGACCAAACGAGCAGATTTACAACAACGCTACCGAGAAAAAGAAAATTATTTATGTCGGCTCTCTGGCCGGATTGTTACCGGCAACACCCGGACACTCTCACCAGTCCGTCCGCGATATTTCATGTTTGAGCGCAATTCCTGGCCTGACCTTGATAGAACCATGCAACGAACAAGAAACACGCCTGGCTTTGCGTTGGGCAGTCGAAGAAAACAGGGAGAGTACCTACATGCGTTTGGTCAGTATTCCAAGAAAATTAACTTATAACTTGCCACGCAATTATAGAATGAAAAGGGGCTGTGGCGTGAGATTACGCGATGGAGGGCAAGTTGCGTTGATTACTTACGGACCGGTTATGCTGGAAAAAGCAGTGGGTGCCGCCGGGCTACTTGATATTGGGTACATGGGTGTCGCTGTATATAATTTCCCGTGGCTTAACTTTGTAGACACCGAATGGCTGGTTAAAGTATTATCTAAATTTGAAACTTTGATTACAATAGACGACCATTATATAAATTCCGGTTTGGGCACGCTAATTACGGCTGAAGTGGCACGATCATTTATTGGGGTACCGAAGATTATAAATCTAGGCTTAAAAGAAATTCCAGCTTGCGGACAGAATGATGAAGTATTGCAATATCATCAACTGGATGGACTATCAATTGCGGAAAAAATTAAAAAAATATTAAAATAAGCTCCCTACCGGGGGCTTTTGTTTGCCTTTACTTTTTTTAAAAATTAATGTACGGTTTAGCAAAAGTTCATTTAAAAAATGAGTAAAATCAATGAAATATCCTGAAAAAATTCACCATTGGATAGCCGATAATGAGGTCGCCCTGTCTGATGAAGAAACATATTTACCCAAATATAATCCAGCGAATGGATCTCAACTGGGTTTGGTAGCTGAGGGCAAAGAACATCAAATAATTTTTATGACCGCAATAGCGGCTTTTGAAGATTGGTCACGCATATCCGTCATTAAAAGGAGCGAAATTTTAAGAACAGCAACCCAGCTTATGGAGTCTCGCAAACAAGAAATAATTGAAATTGTTGCGCTGGAAACAGGTAAGTCACCCAAAGATGCCAGCGGCGAAGTACAAGCCGCCATTGAGCTTGGTTACTTTATCGCCGGTGAAGGCAGACGATTTTACGGCCAAACAACAACAAGCGCGATACCCGACAGATTTGCCTACACCATACGCCAACCTATTGGAATTTGCGCTTTAATCACCTCCTTTAACACACCTATTGCTAATGTGGCCTGGAAAGCGTTTCCGGCATTGCTGTGTGGAAATACGGTGATTATGAAGCCATCGGAATATACGCCCTATACTGCCATATGGTTCGCCAAGGTATTAAAAGAAGCAGGACTGCCAATGGGGGTTTTTTCAGTAATTCAAGGCGGTATTCGAACGGGTAGATTCTTGGTTAGTAATAATGATGTTAACCTTGTCAGTTTTACGGGTTCAGTAACGGCGGGCCGGGAAATTGCCGAAATGGCCGGCAGAAGACTTGCCAGAGTTTGTCTGGAACTTGGCGGTAAAAATCCTCTCGTTGTTTGCGATGACGCTGATATTGATTGGGCGGTTGAATGCGCTGTTTTTTCGGCATTCAGCAATGCCGGCCAACGCTGCGCTTCGGCAAGCAGGATTATTGTCTTTGATTCAATTTACGAAAAATTCAAACAAAAAATGTGTGATAAAACTTTGGCTCTAAAAATAGGGTTCACAGATAAAGATAATTTGGGACCAGTGATCAGTCAAAAACAGCACGATCAAATTTTACAAAATATACAGCTTGCCTGGGAAGAAAAAGCTAAAATATTAACCGGTGGCCGACATTTCAACCATCCAGAATTTCCCAATGGTTATTATATTGAACCCACGATTATTGAAGAAGCAAAACCCAATACGCAGATCTCCCAAAAAGAATTGTTCGGACCAGCAACATGCTTATTTAGAGTAAAAGATTTATCCGAAGCAACGGTACTTGCCAATAACTCTAAGTTCGGCCTAACGGGCGCCATTCACACTGATAGCATCAACCGCAAAGAATATTTCAAAAATCATTATAGAGCGGGTGTGATCTCAATTAACGGCCCGACTTGCGGGAGTGAACCGCATCTGCCATTCGGCGGACTGCGCGATTCCGGCAACGGCCGGCGCGAACCAGGCACTCAAGCACTTGATACTTATTCGGAATGGCAAACTATTTACGAAAAATACGATCTGAATTTAATTTAAACAAAACAAAACCCCGTTTGGGGTTTTTTAAATGTGTTCAAAACTTATGGCCTCATCTTTTTTAAGCGAAACTTTCAATGTTTTTCCATAAAATTCTTCGGCATAATACGGTTCAAGACCATCACCTGGCGACTTGAAATTAAGATCACCCCTACCGATAATATGGCCCGCCTGTAACTTTTTGGCGGCAACAATTTTCTTGCCCATTTTTAAACGGGCCGGTTTTTCTTCAGGATAAAAATTCTTAGTGCCATCTCCAAGCGCGGCATAAGTACGCTTCAAATCGCGGACCAATCTGCGCATGCCCGTCGGTTCAATGGAAAAAGCGTGATCAGTGCCTTTTGTCGCATGGCTAAGCGTAAAGTGCTTCTCTAAAATTCTGGCCCCTAAAATGTAGGCGGCAACCGGAAGGGCAATGCCGTTATAATGGTCGGACAGTCCGATAATAGCTTTCGGAAATTTTCTTAAATATGTCCCAATTACGTTCAAATCAAGTTTTTCAGGCTCGGTGGGATAAATCGCCGTACACTGGAGCAGGGCTATTTGATTATTGATGGGGATAACGGCTTCAAAGGCTCTTTCCACATCTGCCATCAACGCAGCACCGGTACTGATTATCATCGGTTTGCCAAAACTAGCAACATACTTAAGCAGTGGGGTATTGGTTAAATCGCCGGAAGCAATTTTAAAACATGGCATACCCAACTCGTGTAAAAAATCTGCGCTTGTAAAATCAAAAGCGGTCGCGAAGAAAATCAAATCAAGTTGTTTGGCATACTGCTTGAGCTCATAATAATCCGCATTGCTCAATTCCAGGGCTTCGCGGTGCAACCCATAGGTCGGACCAAAGGCATTTTCTGAATTATACGGCGAATTGTAAAATTGTTCGGTGTAAAGCTCGCGGTTGCTTCTTTTTTGCAACTTTACGGCGTCCACATCGCAACTTTTTGCCGCCTCAAACATTCGCTTGCAAATCTCCAAACTACCCTGGTGGTTATGGCCAATTTCCGCGATTACAAAACAGGGAGAGCGGTCATTAATTATCCTATTTCCCATGAGAAGTTCCATCACCCGAACTCCGTTTTTAAAAAACTAACTAAATCATTATTAGAACGTAAAACAAACTCCTAATTGAGTAAAGATTGACGACTTTTAAAAATAGTTTGTGGTAAAAGTCTGATTTTAATCATGAATGGCCTTTGTTGTCCAATCCAACTTGGGCCTAATTAGTCCGTTGTAAGTAGAGGTATAAAAAGGTGTAACCGAGGGAATAGGGCCTTCAAAAATTTTAAATGTCAGTAGGTTGTCCTCATGAATGTGCTTTATTTTCTTAACAACCTTGGTCCAAATAAAAAATCCAACACGATAGATGCCGGCAACCAAAAGATTTTTTGGAATAATAATTGTTTTTTCATACTCGCCCTTTGAGTACTTTTGACTTAGCGCGTCTGCAGTTGAAAACAATACTTCTCCGGACTCGTTGTATAAATACAAAAATGGGGTAATAGGTGTCATTTCGTCAATCACTGAAATCTTGATTTTTATTACTATGTCATCCTGCAACTCAAAACTGTCCTTCTGGTCTCCCCCAACCCCCTCCAAGCCAATTGAAAGCAACCTGACAGACTCGTCGCCTGGCGCAGTTAGGGGGTTATCCCAGATTCGTCTGCCAATTGTCCTATGATCAGACCGCAAATAACGGTCTATCGCTGTATGAGCATCGGCGTCAATCACAACTTCACCCTCCTTAAGCACAATGACTCTTTTGCAAAGCCGAGAGATAGATTCCATGTTGTGACTTACAAACAAAATAGTCCTATCTTCCTGCTGTGTTACTTCCTCCATCTTGCTTAAAGATTTTTTTTGAAATTCGGCATCGCCGACAGCTAAAACTTCGTCAACAACCAAAACGTCCGGATCCATATGGGCTGCCACCGAAAAAGCCAGTCGGACACTCATGCCGGATGAATAACGTTTAACCGGTATATCAATGAATTTTTCCACGCCGGCAAAAGAAACAATTTTATCAAATTTTTCTTCGATTTCCTTTTTTTTCATGCCCAAAATTGCACCGCCAAAAAAAACGTTTTCCCTGCCCGTTAACTCCGGATGAAAACCAGTTCCCACCTCAAGCAGAGAAGCCAGCTTACCTCCAATTCTTATTTCCCCTTTAGTTGGCGGCGTAATCCGGCTTAAAATCTTAAGAAGGGTTGATTTGCCAGCGCCGTTGGCTCCAATTATTCCCACTATTTCACCTTTTTTAATTGAGATACTTATGTCTTTTAATGCCCAGAATTCTCCTTTCTTAAAGTTTTCTTCGCCCCCAAAAATACGAAAAGGATTTCGAAAAAAAGATGCAATTATGTCTCGCAACGCAAGATACCTGCGCTGACGGTGCGCGATATTATACTTCTTGGAAACGTTTTTTATTTCAATAATTGGTGAATTCATCCCGTACGAAGTAGCTGCTGCGCAGCTATAAATATAAGTTACAGGCGCAGAACTACTGTTATTTTGTATTTGATATTCCCGTTCGTTTAGCCCGCCAGGGCTACTTCGTTCGGGATTAGACGATATCGGCAAAATATTTTTCAGTATTTCTGAAAATAACAATCCCAACCATAAAAATAGCCACGCCAACGGCTCCCGATATGGCAAGCAGTGCCCAATTAACTGGTGAGCCGCCCAAAATTGCAGATCGGGCCGCTTTAATCACTCCTGTCATGGGATTAGCAGCAAGTATCCAAGAATACTTATGCAAAATGCTGGGTGGGTAAATAACGGGTGTTACGAAAAGCAGTGTTTGAATAAAGAACGGGAGTGCATACCGCACATCTCTATATTTAACGTTGATTGCCGCAAGTATCATCCCTCCGCCGACAGAAATCAAAAAAGTGATTAATAGTAGGAGTGGCAAAATTAAAAGACCTGCGAGGTTTGGCAGATATCCGTAATATATCATCAGAATTACAAGCATCCCTGAAGCAATAAAAAAGTCCACGAATTGGGTAACCGTAGACGATATGGGCATGAGCAAGCGCGGAAAATAAACCTTGGTAATAATCCCCTGATTGCCGACCAGACTGTTGCTGGCACCAGACAAAGACGCAGAAAAAAACTGCCACAAAAGAAGACCGACAAAGACAAATATGGGATAGGGAATTCCATCCGAGGGCATTTTGGCAAAGTTGCCGAAAAAAATACTAAAAATAACCATCGTAATAAAGGGCTGGAAAAGCGCCCACAAAATACCAATCGCCGTTTGTTTATAACGAATCTTTATGTCGCGCCATGTAAAAAAATAGAGAAGCTCACGGTAATCCCAAATCTCAGCGACTTCGCGCCAAGAAAATTTCTTTTTTGATTTTATGATTATTTCCATATTTATGACTGCTAGGCTTACATGTTTACGGCATTTCTGCAATCGTAAATCCGAGCTGGTATTTTGCCGGAAAATTCTTCATAAACTGTTTTACAAGAAGAAAAATACTTTACATATGGGCTATCAGAATGCAAGCGGGGAATTTCAATTATTAAGTAGTGATTTTTAAAATTTTTAAGAATATCCGTATAGCTTGATTCAAATTTAGGTGCGGCGTAAAGCCGTCTTTCGTACTTGCCTATTTTTAACAGTTCGCGGTAACCGATATTGTTATAAGTAATCACCCTTTTTATGTCCGGATTGTTTTTTATAAACTCAACAGCGTTTTTCAATACCACGGCCGGGCTACCGTTGATTTTGCCAAATAAGTACTCTTCAACAAAAATACCGTTATATAAAAGCCCAAGAATTATAATTACTATCCAAAACTGTTTTCGCCAGTTTAAATTTTTAAAAGCCGCGATTGCCAAAACAGCGGTTATTAACCAAATAAGTGCCATAAATAACCAGGAAACATAAAAACCCATCGGACCCGAACCGCCGATGAACGGAAACAAAAAATCCCACTTTAAGCTAAGAATGCGGTTAAACCATTCTGTTTTGGGATACAGTGCCGGCACGAAATGAGGCAAAAACTGAAGAAAAAACAAAGCCGATCCGATAGCACAACCGAACACAATGGCCCTCCGCTTATTATAGACGCCGCTACCTTCAAAAATGTTGCTTACGACGACACCCGAAATAATGGACAACGGCACAATCATGAATTGAAAATAACGGTCCAGCGCGCCAGATGAAAAGTCAAAAAGTACCAAGTAGAAAGTTAGCCCAAGAAAAAGAAAAATTATAAAAAGACGCAACTTTCTTGCCAAATCCCTTGTTAAAAACAAAAGCGGCAACAACAGGAGCGGCGAACTGTATAGTAGGGCCTTGAAAAATTGAATCGAAATCTGAAGATAATTCCTGCCGGAAAAAACCACAAAATGTTTCCAATAAGAAAGCGGCCTTGAAACGTTAGCGTTGGGCAAGACATACATAATTCCCAAAATCAGTAAAAATAATAAGGCAAACAGACCAGCGACTATTAAGACAATCTTGGATAACTTTTGACGGGATAATGAGTGTTTTTGTGAATACAAAAAATCCAAAACAAAGGCGCTAGACGCAATAATAAAACTTACCTTAGTTAGAGACCCCAGAAAAATAGAAACTGCTAAAACGCCTCCCCAAATAAATTTATTTTTTAAATTTACACTTTCCCTCCATTTAAAATAGGAGGTGGCTGAAAGTAAAAAAAAGAAAGGCAAGACCTGCCCGTCAGTATCTATCATTAAAGAAGCCAAGACACTAAAAAAACCAGCGCTGAAAAATAAAGAGCTCCAAAACGCGGCTTTTGTGGAAAATCTACGTTTTACTAAAGCAAAAAGCAGCCAAAAATTAATAATACCGAACAGAAACGGCAAATAGCGCAAATGATCCTCGCCAAATGTGCTTACCGCCGCTATAAAAACTAGATTGGTAAATGGTGGGTGAACAAATCCTCCCAAGCCCTCCAAACCGGCGCTGCCAAGTCCTGGCCAAACCCGTTCATCCTCATGGTATGGCAAATCCAAACCTGGAATTCTTAAAACTAAAAATAATATAAAAATTATAACCAGGAACAGGGGTATTTTTTTGTACAATTTGGAAAACATATAAAAACGGTTTGGCGACATCCTTTAAAACTATATCAGAAAATATGCGGATTAAAAACATCGGCCTTCTTGCGCACTCGTTCTATCCATTTGGGATTATCCAGATACCATTTTATGGTAGTCGCAAATGCTTTCTTAAAATTATATTTTGGTTTCCAGCCAAACTCTCTTTTTATTTTAGACGAATCAACAGAGTAACGACGATCGTGGCCGGGACGGTCAGCCACAAATTCAATCCTGGATTCGTTACGGCCAAAGTAATCAAGAATTAATTTTGCAATTTCACGGTTGCTCATTTCGTTGTCGGCTCCAATATTGTAAACCTCACCCGGTTTGCCCTTAAATAAGCAGAGTTCCAACGCTCGGCAATGGTCTAAAACATAAATCCAGTCGCGTACATTTCTGCCATCGCCGTAAAGGGGCAGTTTTTTGTCCTCTAACATTCTTAATATAAAAAATGGGATTAGTTTTTCGGGATACTGGTATGGCCCGTAATTATTGGAGCAATGGGTAACCACAACCGGCACGCCCCAGGTTTTAAAATAAGCGTTGCAAAGCAAATCTCCGCCGGCCTTGGTGGCAGAATAAGGAGCATTTGGGCAAAACACGGTATTTTCTTTAAATTTTTTTTTAGAACCAAGGCTCAAACTGCCAAAAACTTCATCGGTGGAAACCTGAACATAGTTTTTTACACCATATTTTTTGACCGCCTCCAAAAAATTAAAAACACCTATGATGTTGGCGTAAATAAACTCTCCGGCGCCAACATGAATACTGCGATCAACATGAGTTTCTGCGGCAAAATTTATTACATAGTTTGGTTTATAGTTTCTAAAAACTTTGTATACCAAATCATTTTCGGCAATATCGCCTTTGATAAATTTATATCGTCTGTTACTGACAACATCTTTGAGATTGTCAGGGTTGCCGGAATAAGTCAGCTTGTCTAAATTAACTATCCTAATTTTCGGGTACTTACCCAAAATATATCTAATAAAATTAGAGCCGATAAATCCGGCTCCGCCGGCAACCAAAATTGTGGACGCATTTTTATTTCGTAACACAATTGGAGTATAAAATACTGGAAATCTTAGTCAATCTGTGATTTAATTGGCTAATGTGGCAGAACAAAACCATATCAGTTGTTATTTCAACTTACAAAGAAAAAAATTCAGTTAGAAAGATGGCTGACGATTTTTTTAATACCGGACGTGTTGACGAAGTAATAGTGGTTAATAATAATGCAGAACCAGGAACAGATGATGAAATCCGCAAAACCAGGTCACGACTTATCTATGAATCTAAACAGGGATACGGCTATGGTTACCGGCGGGGCATCAAGGAAGCCAGCGGCGATTATGTTGTTTTGTGTGAAGCTGATAATACCTACGCCGCAGAAGACCTGGAACGGTTTTTGGTTTTTGCAAGAGATTTCCCAATTGTGGTCGGATCACGCACCAATCGCAGTACCATATTTGATACTAAAACCATGAATCTATTAAGAAGACTAAGCAACGTGATCTACGCCAAAGTTATAGAGATTATCTACTCCACCACGACCTTAACTGATATTGGCTGCACTTATAAACTTTTCCGCAAAGAAGCTCTGCGTAAACTTGAACCGCAATTCCAAACTACTAATTCACTTTTTGCAACTGAACTTGTGCTTCTTGCGGCTGTAAACAGAATCCCATTTGTAGAGATACCGGTTACATTCCGTGAGCGGGTTGGGATTTCAGGAACAATCCCCCACTTTGGCAAACTTATTGAGTGGGCTATTCGTATCTGGGTTTTTATTTGGATCTATTGGTGGAAATGGCAGTGGAAAAAACTTTTCCATCACAACTCAAACTTCTAAAATGTCATGGTGGGAATTTATCACTTTATCCCAGGTTTGGTTTAACGCCATTTCCGCCACAATCGTTTCGGCTCTCTTATAAAATTCCGCGTTAAAAAACTGGCTCATTTTTGATTGAAGCTCCTGTTCACTTTGTGGATCAAACAAAAATTCTTCCGGCATTTTGACTAATAACCCATTCTCACGGCTTAAAAGCACCGGTTTACCAAACGATAAACACTCTAAAATAAAATTTGGGTTAAACTCGGTAAGCGCCGGCCCAATGCCCACCCACGAAGAAGAAATGTATTCAAACAATTTATCCTGATTTACTTTTGAAATTATATCGATGTGGTTGGCTGAGGGTAAATTAGAGATAACTTTTTCCAGCTTTTCCCTGTCCGGCCCCTCGCCTATCAACACCAGCTTTCCCTTGTTAAATTGTCGCCATACGCCGTCAAAAGCCCTGATTACTAGCTCTAGATTTTTATATGCCACAAAGCGACCGGCAAATAAAACCGTCGGTTCGCTGCTTAACTCAAAACTAATCGGCTGTCGCTTAAAAACGGGATTGAGAATAATTGTAATTTTGCCGGCTGGAACATCGTAATATTTCTGATAAATCTCCGACAGAAACGGCGTATAAAAAACTATTTTATCAAATTTCGGCAGGATGAATTTTATAGTTTTGAAAAGCCACGGCCTGTCAATCAAATATAGTCCTTGTTTGTAATAATTAACAAAAGATACCAGACGTTTGCCACCCTCGACTATGCGTTCCCAAATTGGATCACCCGGAACGCGAATTATAATTTTTTTTCGCAATACTTTACCGACGATAAAAACAGGAATTCCGGCGGTTGACAAATTAAAAGCATACAGTGTTTTTGCGCCAAAAGCCTGTTTAAATAAGACAAGTAGGTATTTAAGATGTCTTGGTAGTGGCGATAACTTATTAGAAATTCTGATAACTTTAAACGGAAATTGTTCCGGACCATCATAGTCGCCATAGGCAATAACTACCGGCAGGTGGCCTCTTCCTGCTAACGCTTCAGCAATTTTACGCACATGTATCGCCGGCCCGCCAACATCGGGATAAAATATACCTGTAGCTAGGACGATTTTTATCGGTCTTACGGCCATTTTATAGTGTTTTAAACTTTTTATTCACCGCGGCCAATACTTCATCTGCCGCCTCCACGCAATTACCTATTTTGCCAGAAAAAATTGTTATTGTTTTGGGATCAATTCTTGAAACAACTGTCGGCCTCTCATCGGTTTTTTCTTTGTGGGGCAACACTGTGCGGAAAGTAAACATGGAACCAACATGTTCTGCCTTAGACAAATCGGGTATAAATTCCGACCCGGATTCAATAAATTTACTGAAATTGGTTACTGGCGGATTTTTTATTATTCCTTTGTTCAAAAGTTTTTTGAAAACCGGATCAAACTTCGGGTACGGACCGATATTGGTTTGGTGTATGGCATGCACCACGTTGCCCAATAAAAACATGCCAGTCTTACTAAAGGGATCAACGCACATGAATGGTCCGTCCATAACAACAAAACATTTGCGATTAAATTTTCGCGGCAAGCGCACTACTGGCTTCTCGCAAAGTTCAAATTGATAATTTCTGCGGTGGGCTTGTGGAAGCAATTCATTAATCATCGCGTAGGTCGCAATAACCGTGAAATCATATTTTTTTAAATTTTTATGATTCGCCGCTTCGCCCAATCTCACATTAACCTCCGCTTTATTTAGCTTCTGCCAACAAATTTTACGTAGAGCTGTGGGATCAATTCTCTTTTCTTCTCCCTTGGCTGACAACTCGAGTTTTTCATGGTTGACCAGGCCCGGCTTGGCTACTATATATTTCAAATCTAATTTTTGGCAAACATTTTTGTGTTCTTGGGCCGAAACTAAACTGCCCTCCTTGGCTATGCAATAATAATGTTCCTCGCTGCCAATTGTAGCACTGCCATATTCTTTCAAAAAACTCTCTTCGGCTCGCAAACAACTGCGCATGGTGTCTAAACTGCGCGGATAGTGGTAACCGCGATGCAAACGAAACTGATTAATTCCCGATGCCACTTGTAATATGTCTTTTTCTCTTTCAAAAAGATCAACGCTAAAACCGGCTCTCGCAAGACGTACCGCCGCTGTTACACCAAAAATACCACCTCCCACAACGGCGATTTTGGCTTTTTGGCTGTTATTTTGCTTCTTTTTCATCATTATTTGTTTGTAAACCTTAGCAAAAATTCCTCTATTTTGGAAGCGATTACTTTGTGGCTAAAATTATTAAGAATATATTCCCTGCCCGATTCACCCATCTGTTTAGCAAAGTCATCGTCTTTTAAAATTTTGTAAATTGCCACCGCCAACTGTTCGGGATTATTCGGCTCAACCAGCAAACCGCTTTTTCCATCTTGAACAACCTCATCTATTGATCCTGTTTTAGTCGCCACTACCGGAATCCCACAGGCACTGGCTTCGGCCATAGCATAGCCGAATTGCTCTTCCCAGCCGCCAGATGGCACGCTCGGATAGACAAAGATGTCGGACACATTCAGCAGAGCCGGCAATTGGTCATTTGGCATCCAGTCAAGAAAAATAATTTTATCTTGCAATTTTAAACTTTTCACTTGCAATTTTAAACTTTCTTCTTCAGAACCGGTACCGACAATTATGAGTTTAGTAACTGGCAACTGGTAATTAGTAACTAGTAATTTTATAGCATCAATTAGAACGTTCAGGCCTTTGCGTTTATCAAGGGCACCGTAGAATAAAATTAACTTTTCATCCGACTTAATGCCGAGTTTTTGTCGCCAGTCACTTATTATGTCAGCCCTGCTTAAAGGTCTAAATTTTTCCGTATTTATTCCGGCAATTGGCGAAACTAAAATTCTTAATTCGTGTTTCTTGCTTCTTAATTCTTCGATAATTTTAGCTGCTTTTTTGTTACCGCAAATCACGCCGTCCGCAAACCAAAAATTAAGACGCACAAGCATATTGGAAAGTTTGAGTTTTAACCCTGTCATTCTATCTTCTGACACTACGTTTTGCCAAGTAAAAAGTATATGCTCCAAACCGCAAAGTTTTGCAATTATACCGTTACATAAAGTCGTAAGCAGATTGGGCTCGGAACAAGAATAAAGAACTTTTGCATCATATTTTATTTTCAGATATGGCAATAAAAAAAAGATGCCGGGCAACCAGCCCTTGAATAAACCCCTTATCAAGTGACCACCATAAGACATTGACTTCAAACCATAAATGGTGAAATCGGGTTTTTGCTCAAGTTTGATTCTTATTTTACCGGCTTTGGCTAGCCAGAGTTTTGGCAAAACAAAAACAAAATTATCTTTATTTTTCAAATACTCAAAAACCTTAAAATAATAAGGGAAAGCATATGGAAACCCAGTTATTATAATCGGCTTTATTTTTTTCATGCTTACTACTTACTACTTATTACTTGATGCTTGCTACTAATTTCTGCGCCCATTGTTTTTGTGAATGATGGCTAATTATTATATCCCGCAATTTTTGGCGAAGCCTGGTCTTGATTTCCCCATCTAAATTTAAAACTTTTACCAACTTTTTAGCTAAGTCGTGTGGATCATCTTGGCCAAACAAGAGTTGTTCCCGAAGTTCGTCATCAAAAAACTTCAACCAGGCACGATTTGATGATAACAACAAAGCGCCAGATGACATTGCCTCGAGCATTGTCTTGTCAAAGCTTCCGGTCGGCGTCATGTTGACCACCGCATCGGCCTCCTGAAAAAAAGCTGCGGTTTGTGAGTGAGGAATTCGTCCGGTCCATTTAATTTTTTCTGATACGCCAAGATCTGACGCTAGTTTATTTAAAGAATTAATATATTCTTCATCGCTGGCGTTACTGGAGCCACCCACTATCTCCACCTCTATTTTATTATATAGTTCAAGTTGGTGTTTTTTTAATTCCGAGATTGCTTCAAGTAATATATCTAATTTTTTAATCGGCGATATGCGTCCGAGATATAAAATTTTGTTTGGCTTGCGTTTATTTTCATCGGGTTTAAAAAAGTCAGTGTCTATCCCCTGCCCAATCGATATAAGTTTATCGGTTTTAAAAGGAAATGCCTCTGACACTGAACAGAAAATTTTATCAACCAATTTTTCAGCCAACCGTAATTTCCAACTGCCACGCCAAACCGCATACCAAAGATACAATTTCTTTTTCAAAATTCTAACCAAAAATGATGCCGCAATGACCCATGAAGGCGCCATAATTACAAAAACACCATCATAATCATGCCTTAATCGCCAAAGCAAACACCAAAATTTTAAGATGCGCGAAACTGGATTTGGGTTTTGTTTTTTTTCTATAGAAAAAACTCTTAAATTGTCGGCATGGTCAAATTCGCCAAGATATTGAGTTACCACAACAATCGCCGGCAGGCGCATAGCCAATTCATTAACCCAGCCGACAAAAAAACCAAGCAAATCGTCATTTTTATCAAACTTATTTACAAAAATTAGTAGTTTACTCATGGGTTATTTTTTGTAGTTTTTCGGCATAGTTCTTAATGGCAGACTGTTTTTCAAAATGACCGGCTATTTCCAAACCGTTGGACCGATATTTTTGGTATTTTACGGTGTTTTCTAGTAATTCCTGCGCTTTTTGTGAAATATCTGAAGAATCCCAATTTATAAATCCACCGGATTCGTCGTCCCTTATAACGTCCGGCACGATACCGACGGGTGTGGCAAGAACCGGCACACCGCAAGCCATTGCCTCCAATACAACGCGAGGACCGCCTTCGTTATATGAAGGCATAACTAAAATGTGGGATTGATTTAGCAACCTGGCCACTTCTTGAGAATCCCTGGCCCAACCATGAAAAATAATATTAGTTTCTAGTTTATAGTTCATAGTTTTCAGTTTTAAATTTTCTAATAATGGTCCGGTACCCACTATTAATAATTTTATATTTGGCATTTGGATTTTTATATTTGACATTGCTTGCAATAGCAAGCCCGCTCCTTTGTTTTCTACCAAACGGCCGATAAAAATCAGATCATATTGCTTTTGAATACCCACTGGTTTAAAAACGTTCAGATCGATATAAAACGAGGGCACATGGACAATTTTTTCTTCGGGCACGCCGGATTTGACCAAAAACTCTGGGACTTGGTGTTGGTTGACAACACGGACTGCTTTGGCTTTAGCCGCATCAAATTTTATAAAACACCTCGTAGCAAATTTATAAACCATTTCTTTGAAACTGGCTGCTTTCGGATGGCCAGGAATGTGATGTATTTCTAAAACATACGGAATACGGGTTTTTTTCCAAAGCAGTCGCGCACCTATACCGTTATAAAATGGGGGGTATTCATGAACGGTTACCAAATCAAACTTTTGTTCATTGTAAATCTCGTAACCCTTTTTCAAAATCCACCACGACTGCAACCACAGTGACCACGGGGAAGAATGAATTTTGACGTTGTCAAATAATTTTAAATTTTCAATTTTAAATTTTAAATTTGGCTTGGGCGTTATTATGTCAATTCTCTCCCAGTATTTATGAAACTCTTCCAGCATATTATAAAACGCACCGCGTTTACCCTCGACCAACGAACGATCTCCCGAAATCATTAGTAATTTCATAGAATTTATAATTTAGAATTTATAACTTTGGCAGTTTCTTTAATTGTCTTATCCAAACTAAAAGATTCCGCTGTTTTTTTGCCTTCTTCCGTAAACCGTTCCCTCAATTCGGGCATTTGCCAAACAGTTTTTATAGCCTCAATCAGATTAAATTCATCATTATATCTTACCATGAAACCATTCTCGCCCTGCTTAATTATTTCTGTATTGGCACCCACAGCAGTAGTTATAACCGGGGTTCCACAAGCCATTGCCTTGATTACATTGTTCGGAAAAGGCTCATGGCCACTATTCAAAACAAACATATCAGAAGCGGCCAAAAACAAATCCAGTTCTTCTTGATTTTTGTGTCCAACCAAACTAACTTTTTTATCAAGACCCATATTTTTAATCATGGTTTTAAGTGTTTTATATTCCGGCCCGTCCCCAATTATAATAAGACGAAAAAATTGATTAATGGTGCTAATCTGGGGCATTAATTTAATAAGCATTCTAAAGCCATTCCAAGGCACCAGCGAACCGACAGAAACAAGCAAATTTCCCGGAATTGCAACTTTCTTTCTTGCTTCTTCCTTGCTAATAGGCACTGCAGAAAAATTAACCGGATCGGAAATTGTTTTTATTTTTTCTTGTTCTATGCCCCAACTATGTACAACGTCCGACATAAATTTAGATGGTACGATTACCAGTTCGGCTTTATGACAAAGCCGGATTTGCCTTTTATGCAGCGCGGCTATTCGGCTGGTTTTTTTGGATTTCTGGAAGTCACTCGCTAAAAAATAGGTTTTACCGCTTTCAATGGCAGCCCGCCAGGCATAATCGTCGTCAATTTTGATGAAAAACTTTTTCTTACGAAATCCGGCAGAAATGTAACCACTGTAACCGCTACCCAACGGCGATAAAGCAAAAACCGCATCAACGTCGGCAGCTATTTTTAACATTTTCAAAAAACTACCCGATAAATAAACTTTGAGATTTTTTGACAATTCTTGCGCCAAAACACGGCCGTATGAAAACGGATCATTTACTTTACTGCCATAATTGTCTCCCGTTATTAAAATACTTTTCGTGAAGTTCATTTCTTGGTAAACAAATTAAACATAGTTATGTGCCAAATTGCCGCTAAACCATCTTTCCAATTTATCTTTTTACCATCTTCGTATGTTCTACCCCTATAAGAAATCGGCACTTCAATTATCCTAAAATTAAATTTAGCCACCCAAGCAGTTAGTTCGGGATCAATACCAAACCTATTTGACTTTAGCCGCGGACAAATTCTTTCAACCGCATCTTTGGAAAATACTTTATAGCAAGTATACATGTCGGTAAGACGGAGACCTGCCAAAGCATTGGAAAACCAATTAAGCGCTTTGCTAAAAAAATAACCGCGCTTATAAATAATTTTATTTTTTTTAGACACATCCGCTTTTAAAAAGCGGGACCCATACACGACATCCGCTTTTCCGTTGATAATCGGTTTTATCAAATCTGGATATTCTTGCGGACTATATTCCAAGTCAGCGTCTTGAATAACCGTCAAATCGCCCGTGGCTTCGGCAAACCCCCTTTTTACGGCCGCGCCTTTGCCCATATTTTTTGGCTGGTAAAAAATCTTTACTTTGCCTTCCAGTTTCTGCAGTATTTCTCTCGTACCATCAGTTGAACAGTCATCAACAACTATGATTTCTTTTTCTAACCCCATAACCACTCTTTCTACCAATTCTAAAATCACCCCCAAGGTTTTGACTTCATTAAAAACAGGTATAATAACGCTAAGCTTCATATAATTTCTTGAATTCGCCGGCTATTTTATCCCAATCATACTTCTGAACAATCAATTCTTTTGCATTTTTTATAATCTTATCCCTTAATTCCTTGTCGGATAAAATTAAATTAATTTTTTCGGCAAGATTTTTAGGGTTGCCGGCTTCAGCAAAGAGTCCCGTTTCCTTGTTTTTCAAGAAATCGGGTATGCCCCCGACTTTTGTACCGATTACGGGCGTACCGGTTGCCATCGCTTCCAAAAATGCGCTACCCAGTCCCTCTGAACGAGAAGGTCTCACAAATACATCGGAAATTTTAAGATATTTTGGTAATTCGGCGTGGCTTGTGGGGCCAGCAAAGATTATATTTTGAAAAACGCCTGATTCTTTTGCCAATCCGATTAATTCATTTTTTTGTTCGCCATCACCGACAAAAACCAATTTGTAATTTCTGGTTTCTGGCTCCTGATTTAAAAAACCAAAGGCTCGAACCAAAACATCCAGGCCGTTTTTGGGAACAAGGCGCGATACGCTGATTATAACTTTTTCACCGGGCTTAATGCCGAGCCGGTCGGCTAATTCTGATAGTTCACCATAACTATATTCTTTACTGAAGTTCTTTATATCAACTCCGTTGGGAATAATAGTGATTTTTGCCTTTTTGTTAAATCTCCTGGCATAATCTTGAAGATAATTACTGATTACCGTAATAACATCGGCCCTTTTTATAACAATTTTGCGTAAAAACCTTATCCAAAATCCCTGGTGATCAAGATCTTTGCCTTCCTGCAAAGTAAGAATGAATTTGGCCGCCGAATTAAAAAGTTTGAAAAGATAAGCAGCTCCCCCGCCATATGAGGCCTGGTAAGCATGGATAATAGCGTAGTTATTCAGGTGCGATATCCGTCTGGCCGTCAAAAATCCTGAAATTGGAAAGAAAATTTTATCGCCCAACATTCCCCAGCCAACCCTAAAAATACGCACATGGCCAAAGTCTTCAAGTTTCTTTAATTTACGAGTATATCTTGGAGTGATTATGTCAAAATTAACGTCCGGCAAACGTTTGGCAATCTCTTCTATGGCAAGTTCTGAACCGCCAATGAACGGACGAAATGCGGTGGTAAACAAAATAATCCTATTTGAATTTTTTTCCATTTTAATTTATTATATTATCATAAATGGACGATAAAATCAACCCCAAAGAACATGCAAAAAATAACCCCAAAAGAAGGGTTTTGTTCGTAATTACAATGTCTGAATTGGGCGGAGCGCAAAAGTTTTTATCACAATTGCTGAATAATTTAGATCTGGGAAAGTTTGAATGCGCTGTCGTTGCTGGCCGCGAAGGAAATAAAGAAATTAAAAATTTGTTGCCACAAAACATTAGCTATATAGTTTCGAAGCACTTGCGGCGCAATCCCAACATTCTAAACGATATCGCTTCGGCATTTGAACTTAAAAAAATAATAAATGAGTTTGGGCCGGATACACTTTTTTTAAACAGTTCCAAGGCAGGATTTATAGGCTCCCTTACTACGCACTTCTTACTACGTACTACTCGTCCCAAAACTATTTACCGCATCGGCGGCTGGACATTTAACGATCCGTGGCCCTTGTGGAAACGTCTGTTCTACCGTCAGTTGGAAAAAATCAGTGCCCCATGGAAGGACTACATCATCGTCAACAACGGGCACGACTACGAACAAGCCAGAAAATATGCCATTAGGCCTCGCAAAGAAGTAGTTTTAATTTATAACGGCATAGACCCGTACAAACTTGATTTTTTAGACAAAGACGAAGCAAAAATACGTCTATACGAACTATTGCCACCGTCACAAAAACACTCCAGTTTTCTGCAGGAAAATTTAATAATCGGAACGATAGCCAACTTCTACAAAACCAAAGGTCTAGAGTATCTGATTGGGGCATTCAAATTACTAGTTACTAGTTACCAGTTACCAGTTACTTTAGTTATAATCGGCGACGGTCCGGAGTGTGAAAATATCAAATCTAAAATCTCGAATCTTAAACTGGAAAATCATATTTTCCTAGCTGGCAGAATTCCCAATGCTTACAGATATCTCACCGCTTTTGATATTTTTATTCTGCCTTCCGTCAAAGAAGGATTCCCGTGGGCTCTGCTTGAAGCAATGTCAGCCAAATTGCCAGTAATAGCTACTGCCGTTGGTGCAAACCCGGAAATAATTGAAAACGAAAAAAATGGGCTTCTTGTCGCACCACGCAATCCACAAGCGCTCGCCCAAGCAATCGTGAAGCTCGCCGACGATGAAGCTATGCGTAAAGAACTTGGCATCCAAGCTCATCAAACTGTTTTATTCAAATTTTCACTCGACAAGATGGTAGCAAGGATAAACGATTTGTTGTAATGTCAAACTAAAATCCGCTTTAAAGCGGATTTTAGTTTACCTCCTATTGCTTCTAGTGAACCATATAGAAAAGACGCAATATACTGGCCAGACCGCTATTCTCATAGAATCGTGCGAAAAGTCCGTTTGCTTCGCAAATTTTACCATTCCAGCTCCTTCCTAACTGCTGACAGTGCGTTACTATATAGCTAGGAAAGAGGCCAGATGTTGGGGGTGGCGTCGTATATAGACAAGTCGAGCCATCCCAAGTTCCTCCAGAATTAGCACACGCAGTAGCAGGATCAGCCGTAGGATAAGGAGTCGGGTTAGCCACACAAGCGCTTCCATCCCAGTATTGGTCTGATGAGCATGATGGTGGTGGTGTATAAGTAGTCGTGTAAGTGGACGTCGGATAGGGTGTATATGTAGAAGTCGTGGAGTTGTCTACACAAGATGAACCATTCCAATATTGAGTAGAGGAGCAGGTTGGAGATGGGGTATAGCTTGTGCTTTGATAAAAACAATAGTTATCAGCAGAGTTCCAATAACAATTTGCTACTGATGTACAAGATGACTGGCTTGTACCCGTACAACCTCCATATGAAGTATTTGATCTACAAGAACTCGTTACACTATCCCACCATTGACCTGACGGACAAGAAGAAGATGATGGATAAGGAGAATATGTCGGCTGGGTAGGACAAGTAATCCTACTTGTACCGACAGAATCATAACAAGTACCGCCATAATTTTCCTGGTCGTTCATGCAGAACCCCCCTGATTCGCCATGATAATGATAACCTGACGGACAACCACCAGAACCTGGACCTGGCGAATAAGTTGGATAAGTGGAACCAGTTGGGTATGGAGAATAGGTCGGAAAAGGCGAAACCGTAGTTGATGCGGTATCAGAACAAACAGGAATACCGAATTCTTGCCAATTATTCTGGTCGCCGCCGCCAGGTTTCCAACCGGCAAAGTATTTATTCAAACAGTCATTATACACCCTATTTATATGACCGGCATATTCACTGTCTATTCTGTTAAGAATTGATGAGTGTTGCGTAGAACCGTCTTTAAAACTCCAGGTCTTATTTATCCAACCACTATTAGTACCTGGTGAATATGTCGGGTATGGCCCCTGGGAACCAGTTGGGTATGGAGAATAGGTTGGATAAAGTCCCGGCGAGTAACTCGGAATCGTACAAGGTCCGTCTATCCAACAACCGTCTTCATTTCTAAATGATTCGGCATGATACTGGCCTGCCGGACACTCTATATACGGCCTGGCCTGACATGTTGAGGTATGATCGTCTGATATGTTGGGAGAGGTGCAAACCGCTTTCGCTTTTATAAAATCGCCTGACTGAATCGCGGCAAAACATTCCGGAGACGGTCCAATCGGTCCCGTCCCTGGCGGAGGATTGAACCCGGGACCAGGCTGGGTAAATCCAGGAACTTGTCCTGGCGGGACATAACCAGGCTGGAAACCCGGGTAAGGGCCTTGCCCAGGAAATTGGGGGTACTGGCTATCTGAAGTCAAACCAGGCCTTTGAAGATTTTGATTATATTCTTGTAACTTTTGCACTGCTTCCTGTCCTCTGAAACCAGAAATATTTTGCTTGGCCCCAAAGGAAATACATTCCGGACCATTGGTAGGATTAGAACAATAGGAGTAACATTCCCCCTCTGACCGACATCCGCCTGGGCCGCCTTGCTGGTTGAACACCTCCCTGAATTCATCTTTTCTTTTGATTAAATTTTCCCCCTCGGAAACATGTCTCTTAATATCCTCAATAATAAATCGGGCTTCCCGCGATTGGCCGGCAAGACCCAAACTTTCCATTTTTGCCAAAGCCCTCTTTGAACCTTCAAAACATTTTTTACCAATGGACTCATCAACCGCGCCACGTTCGCATTGTTGCGGGTCAAAGCCAATTTCTGTCTTCATAATTTCAAATATCTGATTACCAGCGTCAAAACTCCCAATCTCATCTTCGGGAAGAAAATCGCGGCAAGAGGCGGGATTAGATAAACACTGCTCAAAGTTAACATTCTGGCTCTTTTGAGTGAACGACTCCATTAATTTAAGCCCCTTGTCCACTTCAGCTTGAGAGACAAACCCATTACTTACTGCAAAACTGCCACAAGCCCTGGCAACTTCTAAGTTACGATTGGAAAATGCCTGGTCGCATCTATTCCTTATCTGTCTTTCACCTACTATTTCACTACCATCAGGCAATACGAGAATAAATTTTTTAGAGTAATAATCTTTGACTTGCCCGACTTGTTGATGGGCCGCTTCCAATTGTTTTACCCCTTCTGATCCGAATATTTCAGAAGCGATTTGAGAGCAGACCGGAGGAATACTAGTTCCTTGAATCGGATTCAAGCAAAAGTTTCCGCACCCCTCAAGAGTTCCGTCGCCACATTGGTACTTGCCGGCAGACAGGGCTTCTCTTAATTTAATAGTGGCTGAGTCTTCAAACTCCGCGGCGAGTAACCTTTTTTCTTCCGGTATGTATTTTTGAACACGAGAATCTTTGGCTAATTTGGCGCACTTCCTTAATAAATCAACTGGAGCCGTATCTGGATTCATTGCCTCGCAGTCACGAAAATTAACACCAACCTCCTTGGCAGCCTGAATAACAGAGTTTTTTTGTTCAATAATTGTAGAGGTTAATTTAAAATTAGTAGCCAAAGTCGGGTTATTAACCTTAACTTTTTGAGCCAATAAGTTGGCAACTTTTATCAAACATGACTCATCCTGGCAGGCTTTTATATCCTCCAAAACCTGCCCCTTTACTTCATTTAAAAAGGCGTCCACTTGCGCCACTTCGACTTCTGTGTAAAGACCGTGCTTCTTCCCGATATCTGCGCAAATATCAAGATATTGCTCCTGATTGCACAGTTCTTTCGCTTGTTCCTCCGATTTTATATCCTGCCCAACAGCAGAACTTAAGTCCTCAATGGCGGCTTGGATTTGCGCCTCTTCAGCGGCTTGAGTAAATAAAGTTGAAAACAAAAAAACCGATGCCAAAAAGACTCCGGCCATAATTAGTGATACGACCAAATAGTTTTTATAAAAATATAAATTCATCATCAGTTATTAATCGTTATTAATCAATGATAAATGATCAATAACTAATAATTTAGTTAAATGGATTGAGAACCTTTTTGGCTTCTTCAAAAGGATTGGCCTCTACGCCTTCAAGCGGATTAGTTGCCTTGAAGGGGTTAGCGGCTTTTGCCGCATCTTCAGCGGCTTTCTGGCCTGCCACTTCCTGGGCTTTTTTGACCTCAGCCTGAGATTTTGAATATCCCCGCCAATCGCCAACAAAATAACCCAAAACGCCGACCGCGATGATAATCGCCCATAACAGTTTCTTGTTAATCAAATTGCTTATTGCAAAAAAACCGCCGGCCAAAAAATTATTTTAGCAAGTTTGAGTTTTGTTGCATATTAAAAAATTTATAAACAGAGTTTATGACCTAATTTTATGTTTCTCTGCTAAACTATGCAAAAGCAGTTATCCACAATTAGTTTGGACTAACTCTAAATATGATTCCCGCCGCATCGTCTGATATATACAACGCGCCGTCAGGGCCGAATTTGATATCAACCGGACGACCAAGAGTGTTACGACCATCGTAAAAACCGGTTATGAAGTCCACGCCATCCTTCGCCAGGGTTTCGGAGGGTAAACCGTTTTCATCCAATTCAAATCTCACGATTTTATAACCCCTTGGCTCGCTGCGATTCCACGAACCGTGGTAAGCCACCAGAAGGTCGTTACGCCACTCCTTGGGCCATTTATTGCTTGTTATGAAGGCCAGACCGAGAGGCGCCGAATGAGCCGGAATCTCAATGGCAGGCGGATAAGTTTTGGCACAATCAGTTGGTATGTCAGTGCGATCAATTTTGGATGGATTAAAAGAGTTATCTCGTGTCCTGTCACCATAGCAAAACGGCCAACCGTATTTTTTGGCGCCGTAATCGTCATGCTGTCCAGCAACTTTGACCATGTTAATCTCGTCAGGCGGTAGTTCATCGCCAAGATTATCGCGACCCATCTCTGTCGCCCAAATTTCACCAGTCACAGGATGGAATGTAAAAAATACTGAATTACGCAACCCACCGGCAAATTCAGCAACAAAACTTCCTTCCGGATCTGACTCCAATATTGCCGCTCTCTTCCAGGTTTCGGTCTCAACACAAACATCGCAAGATGAACCCACACTGATATAAAGCTTGGTTTCGCTCATGGTTTCCTTTTGAAGCTGTCCGTTAAGAATGGGTTGGGTGCGGTAATTGGGACCCAGAGCGATCGTGCGCGTAAAGTGCCCGCCATCAGCAGGAAGATTGGCAATAGTTTGCGGGGAAGTTTTTTGCGCTTCATCAATGTCGCCGGTTTTTACATCGTAAACATAACGCGCAACCCTATGCGTTTCGGCAACATAAAGATAAATTGTTCCTGTTTCTGAATCTTTATAAAAATCAAGGCCGTGTGGCAAGCGTAACCCGTCAAGTAAAACCTTCTTTGAATCAGCGGCATCATCTTTGTTTTTATCTTCTAAAATCAAAACTTTACCCTCTTGGGGCTCGCTTATCAACATTCTACCTTTGGGGTCAAAGGCAATGACGCGCGGATTAATAAGTCCCTCGGCAAATTTGGTAACTTGAAATCCCTCCGGCACACTTAAAAAATCAACTTTTTTAACCGGCCCGGAATCAAACTGAAACAAAACAGCAACCACTAGCACAATCACAAAAATACAGACGATTGATTTTAGAACCTTAAGCTTGCCCATACTACAAGGTTTAATTCCATAACCCAAAAACGCCACACGGGCGTTTTTGGGTTATTATATATTTTGGTTTATATTTCACTGACATATCCGCCATGCACCCAGCCGAAACTACCGTCATCTTTTTTAATCTTATACCAACCATTAGTCCATTCATAAAACTGCAGTAATCGTCCGGGTACCACTGTGCCCAAGATTGCATTTTTGGTTGATGGACCGCTGCGTACCCTCAAAAATGATATATCTTTAACCACTCTTATTTGACCGCCTACTTTCATTTTGCCAAACTCCTCACCGGTAATTTGTTGAACGTCGGCCCAATTGTAACCAGCGGCATTGAAATCTTCGAGGGTCTTAACCCAGGTTAATGTTCCGCCATCTCCTTGAACGTAAACCTTCGGCTCATTTGCTTTTCTAAAAAGTTTGGCTGTTATAGAACTCGGCTCAATTTTCAATTGCGCAAACTCCGGACCTGAAATTACTTGCACATCAGCCCAATTGTAACCAGCGGCATTGAAATCTTCAAGAGTCCTGATCCATGACAACATGCCATCTGCTCCTTGGACATATACTTTAGGATCGGCTACCTTGCGATAAAGTTTCTTGGGTCCGTCTGACGGCATGGGCGTAGGTGTAACTTCCGGTATCGGGGTTGGACTTACGCCAGGTTCGGGGGTGGGGGTTGGTGAAGATTCTGTAACAACTGGCTCCGTTGAAGCACAACTGGCACAACTTCCGCCGATTGCTTTTCTTGTGGGTAAAATTGTGGGTGTCTGCTGGGCATCAGCTTTGGCCGTCCTATCAGTATATGTTGCCGTGGTAGTATTCCAATTGTCATGGCTAAATTGGGCTGTTATGTCGGTCTCAGCCAAAGGAACCGCGCAATACCAATAACCAGCATTGCTCCCCGTACCGGCCGTGCAGTTTGTTCCCAAACTATCTCCTGCCGTAACCGTTCCACTCGTAACTTTATAGTTAGTGAAGTCTCCACCTCTTTCATATACCTGCGCCTTAATGGCAAACGCTAAACCACTTTCGTTGTGGGCACTTGTATCTGAAGTACCAAAATCAACTGAGGTAGACGTAGTAGAATTAATCGTTAAGATCGTGGTTGTAGTCGCACGGACATAACCATTACGATAACCATGAACATTTCCGCCTGTGGTAGTACCGGCAATATATTTCTTCCAAGTCCCAGCCCCCAAAGGAAGATAATTACTGTACGACTGGGAAGCAACTGTACCGTCATAGGAAGCAGATGCGTTCGTGCCACCATTTAAAGTCAGATCGGTACTTAATTCATCAGTAATACCATTTACCACAATCGTATAGTCCATGCTCGCCCTTTGAGTAAAGACGCCAACGTCAAAATCGGCGGCAGTCGAAGCTCCCGGAAACGAGGTTACCGTCCACTCTCTTTCCAGCCAACCATCTAAAGAAACTGATGCCCTCAAGGTTTCACTGGCCCCGATAGTACAGCTGGCATCCGTCATTTCTTTGGAGTTAGAAGCGACTCTAATAATACCGTCCAGGGAGTCAGTACTTTCTGAACCGGTATTGTCGGTTACCTCACCAAAAGTAGAAGCACCATCGCAATACCACCTAACTGTTACCTTATTGCTCGTATCCTTGGCATTAGGAACATTAAGTTCCGTATCAACTCTGAATAATAGGTGCTCGCTGGCATCTGCGGCATAAGCCCTACCAGATAGCAATAAAAAAGCCGTTAACAAAACGGTTAAAAATGTTAAAATTAAAAAAACTCGACCAAGCATTTGCGGGAAATATTGTATTTTAATCATATGCTGTTAATTATAGAACGCCGCTTCTATCAATACAAAACAAGTTATCCACAAGCAGATGGTTTTTAAACTCTTTTCTACTCCAATACCTCCAAAATTCTTCTAATTTCAGCGGCAACCTCCGGATCACCAGCCGAGAACCCAAAAGCCGTCTTCAGGTTTTCCAACGCCAAGTCTTTTTTGTTCTGGGCCAGGTAAACAAGCCCGAGATTATAATAAACTCTTGGATCTTGGGGCTTGAGTTTTTTGACTTCCTCCAGCATCAATGCCGCTTCCACCAAATTGCCGCGGCCCGCGTAAATTACCGCAAGGTTTTGATAGGCAAACGGAAAAGAAGGGTCGGCTTTTATGGCTTCCTTATACTGCTCAATGGCTCTTTCTGTCTCACCTCTGTCTCTATAAATGTTACCAAGATTATAATGCGGTTGTGCAAAAATGTTTCCGTTTGGACTCTCTATGGCCTTTGTGTACATTTCCTCGGCCCTACCAATCTCACCTTTTTCAGAGTAAAGATTACCCAGGTTATTCATTATTCTCACGGTATTAGAATTATATTTCAGAATGTCTTCATAAAATTCCAGCGGCTTGCCCCAGAGAATGTTGCGCTTGATGGATTGATAGCCGAGGAAAGAAGCATAAATCACGAAAGCAGTAGCTAGTATTAAGTAGTAAGTATTAAGGGATTTGGATTTAAGATAGTCAAATACCTTAGTCAAGTAAAAGCCAATGAGAGTAAATAAACCGATCAATGGCAAATACAGCCAGTGTTCATACATCACCGCATTAATCGGGATAATGCCTGACACAGGAGCAAGGCCAATAAAAAACCATGACCAACCGAAAAACCATATCCTGACATCGGATGTCGCAACGGCATCCGATGTCGTTAATTTAAGAACTCTTCCCTTCTTATAAAGCACAACTCCTACCCAGACAATTAAGACCACAATAACCACTGCAAGCCAAACAGGCCATTGGAATAAAGATGTCTTGAGCGGTAAATCCCTCTCCATGTGAAGCCCGACTGGAACAAAAATAAGTTTAAAATATTCTAAAAGAACGTGTCCAAAGGTATAAAGCCGATAACTTAAATGCTGGGAATAGTCACTGGCTTGGGAATAAAAATTGAGGGTATTTTGAAAGTTTAAAACAGTTAGACGCAAAACAAAGTAACCGATAGAGATCGCCCAAAAGTATGATGTTTTTAAAAATGCTGTCCGCAATGACATCAAAAAACCACCACTAGTGAGAAAACTTATGTAAAAAACCATCAACAAAAGCGGCAACAAAATGGCAGTTTCGCGGCTTAGCACAGCTGCAACCATAGACAACAAGGAAGCGCCAATCCATAACCAACTTTTACGGCATCGCAGGTTGTGAAACTGCACGACTTGCGATGTCGTGCAAGATTCGGCTTTGATAAAAAACCAGAGTGCGAGAAGCATGAAAAACACTGACATTGGATCGCCGCGGCCCGAAATATAGGTAACAGCTTCGGTCTGGAGCGGGTGAATTAAAAATAAGAGGGCAGCAATGAAAGCCGGCAATCGCCGTTTAAAAATGGCCAATAAAATGAGGAATAATAGGATCCCGTTGGCAAGATGAAATCCATTGCTGACCAGGTGGTAACCCAACGGTTTAATGCCTCCGATGGCATAGTTGACGGCAAAACTTAACAAAAGTAGAGGTCGGTAATAATTGCTGTTCAAACCAAAACCAGAAAGGATATTTTGGGTAAAAATTTCTTTAAGGTGTGAGAAATCATGAACAAAAACATTTCCTTTTATCCAATCATCATCATCCCAAAAAAGCGGGCCATTCAAATTAAAAGCGTAGACTAAAAAACCGATGGCAACTAAAATGATGATGCATATTTTTTTATCTCTTATATTCAGCATATTAGAACCCTCTTATTATTTTTATGAGCGAGGATAATTCCTCTCCCTCTTCTTGGGTATAAGAACCCACCTTGCGATCTTTGAAATCTTCTAGAACTTGATATAAAATCTCATCTGTCTTAATAATTTTCTCACTTCCTCCAGCAGCGGGAAATTCAATGGCTTTTTTCATATACGCGAAAGCTTCACGATTATTTCCCAAATCAAGATTTAAAAATGCAAGCGTTCTGTAGAAACCGCGGCTATTGCTGTCCCTAACATCCGCTTCAATTGCCTTTTCAAACGCCGCTCCGGCTTCTTCATACCTGCCGTCCCGCCAATACAACTTGCCAAGAATATTTAAGGCAGGCATGTGGGCATTATATATTCGCAGTGCGGCCTCAACTTCTTCTTTTGCTTTGTCAAAATCCTTTTTGCCCAGATAAACCGCGGCCAAATTAGATCTCGCAAAAGCACTGTTGGAAGACACCTTTGCCGCATAAACAAAAAGTGATTCATTGCTAAACCATATTCTGTTCTGTTTAATTATTACGAAAGAAAACCAACCTGTCAAAAATAACGAAAAAATAATAAAAACCGGCTTTAATCTTTTGTATTTACCAATCACCCAATCAATAAAAATCATAACCACAACTGCAAGGCCGAAAGACGGCAAATACCACCAGCGCTCGGCAAAACTACCGCTGGTTAGAAAAAACATGTTTGAAATAAAAATAAAAGGAACCAGCAAAATTGAAGCGGCCACTTTTAAATTTTTATGACCGAATACAATCATCGCAACAAAGCCCAAAAATAAAATGAGGCCGGCTATGGCTTGAGGCGAATAAAAAATGTTTTGCACCGCCGGAATTTGATTGAAATAGTAGTCTGGAGAAAGATCAACGGGATAAAAAGATTTCCTTAAATACAAAAAGAAACTAAAAAAACCACTAAAAATCCTTTCTTTCAAACTAAGAAAAGCTAGCGGAGCGGTAACATGATCAAAAATAATACCCCCAAAAGCATACTTACCCAAGACCAAATAGCGAAGAAAGAAATAAATCGCAGGCGGGGGCAGATAAAAAAGTCCGATTCTGATAAATTTTTTTAATTTTTTTGTTTCCACGGCTTCAAATAAAAGCAACAGTCCGATTAAGGGCAACAAAATAACGGCAAATTCTTTAGACAGAAGCGCGAATAAGAAAACCAGAGAAGCCCAGATATGTCTATTTTTCAAAAACAACAAAAGGGCCAAGAGAATAAAAAATACGCTTAGTAATTCACTACGGCCAACAATTGATGAGACGGCTTCCGTGTGGATCGGCAAAAATAAAAAAAGGAGCGAAGAAAAATAGGCGATTTTTTTGGAAGTAAACTTACAAGTTATCAAAAAAACCAGAACAACATTAAGAGCGTGGATGAGTATGTTTAGGATATGGAAACCGGCCGGTTTTTCTGAAAACGTAAAATTAAAAGCATATGAAAAAAGGGTCAAGGGTCTATAAAGTCCGACTGAAGCCTGACCGGGATATGCAGATGAAGTAAAAAAATCGGGGATATTTTTTAAACTCCTCAAATCCGTTCTGCTGTTTACAACGGCATTGTCATCACCGACAAATTTACCACTTATGACATTGCCAAATAGAAAAAACGATAAAATTATGCTCGCGAGAAACACTGCAACAATCTCTTTTTTTTGCCTAGATGAAATCATTGAATCAAAACTAAAATTCGTAGACAAGGAAAGAATAGCCAATCCTATCAACCGGTTTATATAAGTCCAGCCAATTAAGGTATTTGTCAGGCGTCATGGAACCTTCAAGTTTTAACCGCACCAAGAAATGCGTGTTGACCGCGTATCGACCCGAAGGCTCCGACAGCCATCGCTTCTTTATGCCTTCTGAAAACAAATCGTTTTCTATGCCGTAATAACCGGGGTCAGATTTCCTCCAAGAATAAAGTATTTTCGTTTCCGGATGCCGAATTTGATAAGCCCCCAAACGCTTTAAGTCTTGTCCCCATTCAATATTGGAATCATCAAGATATTTATACCCATTAGCCGACCCGCCGACAAATTCATTAAAGTAAGCCAGGTAATCAGGATAAATCCTAACCGCTGAAAAAATGTACCAGCCAGCTAATCCCGTTAGAAGTAGCCCCGCCAAGGTCCTTCGGACTCGCGACAGGGTCGCGAGCGAGACTTCTAACGGGAGGGCCAAACCCCCGGCGTAAAGGATCAGAAATGGATATATCGGAAGAATATATCTCACTCCTATATTTCCTGCTTTCCAAATAGTAGCTAACAGAAAAACAACTACCGGAATAAATATGATCTGTTTTTCCAGTAAGGTCAATTTGTACTTTTTATAAAACGCAAGAGATAAAGCAAAAGCAATTAAAGCCGGGATCGGTGTTTTTACAAAGAAAGCAAATATAAAATAATACCACCAGCCGTCACGAGAAAAATTGCCGTTAAGATAGTAATAATAATTGGCTGAAATGTCAGAATAAACAGAGCGGAATCCTTTTAAATAAAAGTCTAGACCGGTTGGGAACAGATAAATAATCCAGATTACCAAAAATCCAATCGCCCCGATTAAAATAGAATAAATAAAAAATCTCCTCGTTTTAAAAAAATAATCGCCCGCATTTTTGCGTGCATAAACAAAAAGTAAAAAGGCAACTATGGGAATAAGTAAAACGCCGGAAAATTTTGAACCCAAAGCCAAACCCAAACTAATGCCAACATGAATAATGAATTTTTTACTGCCGGTTTTAAACAGCTTCCAAAGATAGTAAAGGGTTATAAAAGAAAAAGCTGCCACCGCCACATCAGTAGTCACGAATTGGGCATGGGCAATAATATTGGGCATAAATGCGTAGATAAACAACGACGTGGTGCCGGCCTTTCGACTGAACATTTCCGAAGCCCACTTGAAAATATAAAATCCGAGCAAGACCGATATCAGAATCGGAACAATTCGCCCAAGTAAAAGAAGCTTGTCGGTGTCATTCCCGAATAAGAAATTTTTGCCAAATTGCCATTCATTTACGGAAGGACCTGCTAAGTTGCTATCGTTTTTATCAAATTTTAAATTCAGGAATAATAAAGGGAAAGACGCCAATAATTTGACCAGGGGCGGGTGTTGGGGATTCAAAACAACATCTCCTGTTTTCCAATAAGAATAGCCGCTGGGCAAATGGGCTATCTCATCGCTGGAGGGACTGAAATTTTGAGCGCTAAAAAACGGGATAAGAAAAACGGCCGATAAAAGAACGGCGGCGGCGACAAAGATTTTGGTATATTGTGTCATTTCTAGAATGCCTGCAAAATTTTTATTTTTTCCGCCTCGGATTTGCCAGAATCCCAGTTAAAATATTTTCTTGCTTCATTCATATTGCCCATCTTAAAATAATCTACGGCCAGAATCATTTTTACCTGGGAATCACTGAAGTTGCCGACTAAATATTTATTCACCGTATCAATGCTTGCCTGATATTGCTTAAGCTTGGCTAATGCAAAAGCATACATCAAAGCGTCTTCGGTTTTTGGATGCGCGTACGCCCCAAGCGCCGAGTCAAACATCTCTTTTGTTTTTTCATATTGGCCTGTCAAATAATACAATCGGCCGGCATTAATGTATCCTAATGGTATATGTGGAGCCAACTCAATGGCTTTAAGGAACGCGGTTTCGGCCAAATCATAATTACCATCCTTAAAAGCAATGCCGCCTATAGTATTCAATAATGGCGGATATTCTTTATCTATTGTGAAACTGATCTCGGCTTCAATTTTCGCTTCTGTGGTTTTACCGTTACGCATATACAAATTGGCAAGATTGGAATGACCTTGGACACTGTTCGGCGCGGTTTTTATCATACTGCGAAATAAGTTTTCATCAGAAAGCCAAATTTTATTGCGAGAAATGATAGTCACCGCATAAGCCGTAAGCACAATTATAAAAATGGCAATAGCCGTAATTTTTTTCCATTTATGAACCAATAATATCAAATAAGCGGCCATAATGCTCAAACCCACGGATGGGAAATACATCCACCTTTCGGCTAAAATATCTCCTGATTTAAATATAATTTTAGAAATGACCAGATAAGGAATCAGAAATGAAAGCGCGCCGATGCCCAGGGGAGTCAGACGGGTTCTTTTCCAGAAAAATAAAAAAAGTAAACCAACCAAAATAACAAAACCCGCAACTGTTTGCCAAGAATTAAAAAAATAGCCGACTAAGGTCAAATGGTTAAAGTGGTAAGTGGCCGAAAGGTTTATCGGCACAAAGGTTTTGCCAATATACACAAAAGCAATCTTAAAAGCCGTCCATATCCTTGTTTGAAAATCTACATACCCCAAAGGATTAATGGCAAAATATGACTTGTCACTGCCAAAAGCGTAAGGCCCAAGAATTTGAAAGCGCAACCAAAGATAAAAAGCTCCAGTTATTAAAAAGCCGCTTGCCGCTTTCAGAAAAAACGGAAACTTCGGTTTTTGCTTTATCCAAAAAACTGTCAAAAATAAAATCGGAACAATAATAATAAGCTCTTTGGATAAAACCGCCAGTAAAAACAGGATGGCACTGCCTATTATTTTTTTCCAGTTTAATGAATCCATTTTTTCAGTTGCGGAGATAAATCCCGTACGAGACAGAGGCACGCTGCGTGCCCTCGCGGTCTCATTCGGGATAAATAAAAGCCACGACCAAATGGCAAATAAAGCCGCGAGTATCTCGTCACGCGACTTGATAAACACTACAGATTCGGTATGGATAGGCAAAAAGGCGAAAAATAGAGCGGCAATGGTTGCGAGTTTGCGGTCACCGAAAATTTTAAGGACAAGAAGAAAGACTAGAAAAATAACAATGCCGTTAAGTATTATATTAATGAGGTGAAAACTGATCGGTGACTCGCCGAATAAAACAAAATTAAGAACAAATGAAAAAACAGCTAAGGGGCGATAAAGACCGGCCGCCAGATTTTGCGGCAAGTATGGTTCGGTCCATATTTGAAGAAAGTGCGTCGAATTCCTTAATTCCGGCCTATCGGAAAAAAAATTATCGTCATAAACAAATTCTCCGCCCAAACTATTGCCATATAACAAAAAACTAAGCGCAATCGCGCCCACAAAAAACAGCCATAATTTTCTATCCCGGAACATTAGAAAATTAAATTTCTCAGGAACTGCCAAAATGATATAAATGGCAAGATTGCCCGACTAGTTTTGGGCTGTAAACTTGCCGAAGGACTTGGGACAGGTGTAACCGCACTGCGTAATTGAATGGGCGGACTGGTTGTTGATATTGGAGAAATTTTCGGAGAAGTTTCGGAGGGTGAGAGCTTCGGGGTCGGAGAAAATAACGGTGAACTGGATAATGCAGGAACCGTGGTCGGGGTCAACGAAACAACTGGAGAAACTAATAAAGCCGGGGTTACTGAAAGTGCTGGAGTCACAGTTTCAGAAGGCACGGGAGTAGCAACAAAATTTTTGTTGAATGTTACATTAATCGTCTTTGTTTCTATGACTGAATAATCATAGACATCCACTGCCTTAATTGAAATCTCGGCAATATAAGAGCCGTCGGACACCATCTCCGGTCTTACATCAAGTGTAAAATTTACAGCACCTTCACTTTCAAGATAAAGAGAAGTTACATTGTCGTAACCCTCGCGCGAAATAAAAATCCAAGGAACATTTACTGAAACATCAAATCTTTCTTTTTGCGACCCAATGTTTTTGAGGTTAAAATAGTAAAGCGGCCTGCCATCCCCGGTTTGGTAATCAAAAACAACACTGGCCGTGCTTAATTGAATATAAGACGGTGCAGAAATGACCCCCAAAATTGAAGCAAAGGATAAAAATAGTTTTGCAAAAATTGAATCCATCCCGTTAGAGGTAGCCCCGCCAAGGTCCTTCGGACTCGCGACTATGTCGCGAGCGAGACCTCTAACGGGATCCATTTTAAGGCATAGTAACGGTTATTATCCCAAAACAAGATGCTTCTTTTATTTTCTCCACATCCCTTTCGTCTGTTTCCCCGTAGGTAACAGAAGCGGTAAGAGTATAAGACTTTGCCGATGCAGCTTTTTCTATAGATACCCCTATTTCTCTTTCACCATTAGGAAGCGGCAATCCAGAAAAAATATTAGGCCCTATTTTCAGGACTCCATCATCGGGTGTTGTTTTCCAAAAAATCAGGCGCGCAGGACTATCAACGTTATTATAAACTATTTTAGCACCCTTTGATTCATAAAGATCTTCACTGATAAAGTTTATGCTACCTTCAAGACGGCAAGTTGCAGGACCGATAATTTGCTCCTTTGGAACGGAGGTCTGGACTAGTCCCTGATTTGGAATTCCTTTAAATGATTCATCGTCGTTTGGCGTAGGAGATGGAGAAACGATCTTGGTTATTTTGGAAACAATGCCTGATGAGTTAGCTGGTGAAATAGTAGGTGAGACCATGGCCAACGATGAAGAAGACGGATTTTCCACGTCAGACACATTATTTCTTGAAACCGAGGAAAAAATAATAAAACCAAACCCGCCGACAAGAACCAGCACCCAAAATACCGCTTTGGAAGAAAATTTAATCATACTAAAAACATAGCATAAAAATCACTATCCAGCAACCAAAAACCGCCCGAAAGCGGTTTTTGGTTACCCGGTCAAACCCTGCTGCAAGGTCAGGTAAACCGGATGTCCCGATTTGTCCACGATGCCTTCGGCATCGGGACAAATCGAGGATCCTCGATTTTGTAACCAAATCGAAGATTTGGACAAAATCGGGACTTAACTAGAGTTTACTGCTTGACGAAGATAGGTCCGTTCATTGGCAAGAGTTTGAACACGCCTGCGGTGTTCGTAATCTCTTGATCTTCATTTGAGCGGGCACCATCAACATATTTGATTACGCTAGCATCATCCCTAAGGATAAGCTGGTAGTAATCTGACTTGTCAAGTAAGTTCTGGAAAGCCGTTTCAATTCTGAATGACTTGGATTGGCCACCTTGAATTTCAACGTCTTTCTCCCAGTTGTCGAAGGTGACAGAAGCGTTTTGCGCTGGAGTTAATTGAATTGAATCCGGGGTATCTTGAATGCTGGCTACCAATTCTCCGGTATCCATATCATACAAGTAATGCCATAGCGCCTGATCAGCACCACCGGAAGCGACCACCTCAAACGCCAAGGATGTGGAAGTGGGGTCGTCAAATAATATCTTTGAATCTGACAGACCCATCGCGGTAATCTTAAACTTCAACGTATCCTTAGTACCCAGAGGTTCGCTGGCAGCTAATGTCAACTGTTCAACCTTCGGGAATACTCTGTAGACATACATGCTATTCCCGCTAAGATCAGCGATCGTGCTAGTGCCAGTATTGCCTTCAATCAATGAACCTGAACCTTCACCAACAGCTCGGAACTCATCTGCGGCGCCGCCTGAGAAGCTAAGCGCGAAGTTAACTTCAGATGTAGCACCCTGCGCCTTAGTCTTCATGTCGGCTCTTACAATGATATCAGTGCTTGAATCCTTTGGTATGTATGGCCTGTTATCACCGGTAAATCCGAATGACACGGACGGTAGTGTGCTTGTATTAAGCGAACCAACCGCCGTCAAAGTAGTACCAGCCTTGTTGGTGTATGTGAGCCTAACCTTATCAATGTTGTTGGTTGAAGCAGTCGCCGTATTGGCAGTAAGGTTGTAGAAATTCAATCTTTCAACCTGGAATGCTTCTTTGGTTGATCTTAACCTGATACGAGTAAACTCCGTATCTGTCTGACCCCAATACTTGGCTTCGGTAATCGGATTAGCTGGAGCTAGAGCCGCAACAATAGTTCCGCTGTTTGCAACTCCCGCAAAAACGGTAGGAGCACCAGCATTGTTCGGATCTGCATTACCCGAATTAACCGTTGTGCTTCTGTCGTCAATACCAGTCACATCAGAAGTGGCATTGATATCAAAGGTGAAGTAATCCGTTCCTGAACCTGAAGTGGCATTGGATGAAAGGTCTGCCTTCACCAATAATTTATTCGTCTGACCAGCCGGAATTGTCCAGTTCAAATTGTTGAACTTAATCGTACCGGTAGAGTTGTTTAGCTGGTTGCTATACGGGGTGGCGGAAATCAATGTTCCGGTATTTCCGTCATATAACTTCACGGCTGAAACCAAATTACCTACTGACAAGTTGGCATCAGAGCCGGAAGAAACACCCACATCAAAGCTAACGCTGGCGTCATCAACATATCCGGTTAGGGTAATGTCGGTAACCTTGATAGCAGAAGCCAGTGATGCGGCAAATGAAAACGCTACAACTTCAACATCTTTGGTTCCCTTCACGCTTGTCGCACTCTTCGGTGAAGATGACAATCCGAGGGTTAACGTAGATGCCTGAAGCGTCATATTATTACCCGATAAGTCTGTATTTGGAGAAATGTCCGAATCATCAACCGCCGTGCTTGTTCCGCTGTATTTCATAACACCGATATCGCCTGCGGTAGTAGCCAAATCTGCTTCACCATAACCGTCAAGGACAACCTTTATGATGTCGGCAGCGCCCAAAGTAGCTGTGCTGGAATTAGTATTGGCCGATTTAACATCGGCAGTAACCTTGAAATTCCTCGGCTTGCCGGCTAACAAATCAAACGTATCAGTGAATATCTTACTCGCGCCTGTTGCAGAATCCGGACAGCCGGTCGCTTCGCTTGTGGTAAAGGCAGAACCATCGGCTGGACCGACAATAACTTGTCCAGAATCTTCATCGGTTATTTTAATATCTTCTAAGTCTCCGACACCGTTTGTTGTATCGGCGGCATCATTAAAGCCGTTTCCATCATTATCCCAACAAATAACCAACCCCAATTTCTTAACCTCAATGTTTGCGGCGGCTGTAAAAGTATACTTGGCCAAAACACTATCGGTAGTTGTCGTGCTAACATTGGTCGCGCTAGGACCGTTAAAGGTAATAGTCAACACGCCACCTTCCAATGTAAGGTTATGAGATTCAGTTGAAGCAGAAGTGTCAAACGCGGTGATTGTTGCTTTCATTCCTTGGCCATACTGATCGCCCCAACCGTAAATATCAGAAGCATATTCAAGGTAGAACTTAATGGTCTCGTCTTTCTTGCTGGCAACATCACCATACATCGTAAATATCTTACTGTCGCCCTTGGTAATAGTATAACCGGAACCGAAGTCAAATACGGCATAACCGTCACCGGACATATAACCATCAGCAACTTTAGCACCGCTGACTTCTAAGCGAAGATTGGTAAGATCGGCTGACTTCGTACTGCCACCATTAAGCAACTGCATTCTCTTAAGCACCGAGGCTTCCGTGGCTGTTTCAATCTTGAATTCCGAAAGTATGGCGTTCTTTTGGCCAACTTTTGGATTTGAAACTGAACCGCTCTTTGAAACAGTCAGGGTTCCTGAGTTAGATCCGGAAATTTGGAAATTATTGCTGGTTAAAGGATAGCCACTGACAGTTCCTGAAGCTCCAACATTGGTCAATGTCCAATTGTTGACATTACCAGCAACACCGGAGTGATCAGCAACTATAAGTAAATCTTTGGTCCCGCTAACCGCAACACCCAAGCTGATAAACGTAACCGTACCATCAGATGAAGACGGTGATCTGCCGCCAGTTAAGCGTCGGACACCATCATAGACATATAAGTTATCGTAGTCGCCAACGGCACCCGCGCCGCCTCTCTTTAGAGTTAATTCATTGACGGTACCACTCCCGCTGAATCTTAAAGCCATAACCGTCATACCATAAGAATTTATGGTGATGGTTTGGGCTGGCGGGTTGGACGGAGACAAGCTAACAGTTAATGGACCGGTTGCAACCGGAGTTACTGAACCGCCTCTTGTATATGCAGGAACCTGAGTTACAGAAGTAAAGTCAGTTCCCATGGTATAGAGGGCTTTTTCAGCAGCGTTGATGATGAAAACTTTCTTGAAGAAATTTGGATCATCGGCAACCGCCTGTGCTCCTGATGTATTAACCCATCGGAGAACGGCTGTGTCCTCTCCTGTCGTTTCTAAACCGTAGACCTTTTCATCTCCGTCAACTCGGAATAAGCCGGAAGTTACGAAGGCATCTCTCGTTGCCGGAGACACACTCTTCACCGCCGCAAATCCGCCTAGGTGACCGTAAAGATTGAAGATCGCGGGGTTCAAGAATAATCTCTTGTAACCCCAGTCATTTACAATGTACACGTCTGGGTCGTCGGAACCGGCGGCGCTAATTGTGTCGCCTTCCTTCAATCCATAGTCGGAGGGGGCCACCGCAAAGGTGTTACGAACACCAATGAAGTAAACCAGACCTACGACGAGCAACATCGCTGTTGCTATCGCGACAACCACTTTAGTGGTATCGCTATAAGTCATAGCTTTACTCATAATTTTAAAATTTGGTCTTCATCGTTTCCTGTCTAGAGACCGGAAAGCGAAAAAGAAAATTAATAGTCAATACATATCGAACGAAACAATCGGGTCCTGTTCGTGTTTTTGTTGCAACTTGTAATTTTGGAATTCGTTTTCGACCGCGAATACCAATATCGTTGCGAATACTCGACCGTCCAGAAACCCGCTAAATTACACGTTAAACTTTTAAACTTTCAACTTCTTAACATCAGCAACTTTTTATTCAGTTTTCAACGTTCCTTCATTTTGCAGACTCGTGTCAGAATCTCTATAAAATCTGGCGATTCTGACACTAACCCACAAAAACAACAAAGCAACCAAAATGGTTAATCCAAAACGGTTGCGTAATTATTCAAAAATATCATATTTTTCCTGTTATTTCTGCTAATTTAAGCCTTTATTGTGCCTATTAAACAGGTTGCATAATCATCTTAGCAACCCATTAAACTCAAGTCAATAAGCATCTTCGGCCTTTATCAAATACTCTTTAATTCTAACAGATTACAACATCGGCACAATTGCCAAGTGTGGATAATCATAACTAACTTACATACATTATAAATCCCTGAAAAAACACCACAAGTCCCATCTGTGGATAAGCCAGCTCAAACATCAGTTTCCAATTTTAAATAATTTTCCATCTGCGCCCACAAAAACCGCATTATCAGCAAATACGGGATAAGTATCTACAATTACTCCCAAATCAACCTCCCACCGTTTTTGACCATTTTTATCCAAGCTATAGACCTTGCCGGATCGTGTTGCAAAATAAAAGTTACTACCTGGATCCACGGCTACTTGGCTAATAACACGCGAATCAACGGGAAAAGTCCATATTTTTGACTTATCAGACTTGTTTAAAGCTACCACCGCCTGACCGGAGGCGGGATTTTGTAGGGTAAAATCAACGCCAAATACCAAAATATCCTCAAAAATAACTATTTTTGAGGTAGTAGGAACTCCAAAAGCAAATAAATGACTGGATATTTCTCCGTCAGAGTGATTAACAGAAACTACATGTCCGGCCGTTGTCGTGGTGTAAAACTTGTCTGATACTTTGTCAAAAACCGGATCGAATGCTTGGTATTGATGACCGTCTGATACCCTATTTTGCCAAATCACAGAACCATCACTACTGCCTAAGCGGTAAAATTCCGGTAACCCGGCGCTATCTGTTACCAGATAGACATCCCTGTCACTATCGTCAACAGATACCGGCGTAAACCCAAAAGCAAAAGGATTATGGACACGCCATGCTTCACTGCCATCCGGGCCAATTTTATTTATCATCTTATTATTTGAAGTGGCATAGACATTGCCGTCATCATCAACACTGACACCGTTGACACGGCTAGTGTCATACAACCACTTAATCGTGCCATCCGGGTTTAAAGCATAGACCCCGGGACCCGACAGGTGACCAAAATAAACCGTGCCATAATCAGATACGGCTGGAATTGTAGGCATGCCGGTATCCTCAAAATGCCACTTTTCAACACCGTCAGAACCAATAGCATATAACATAAACTCACCAGTCGTATTGTTGGGGGCTCCGAAATACACCGTGCCATCATTTGCAACCGCCGATTGACCGATATAATTAGCATCAGGAACTTCAAATTGCCAGACTATGCCCGGGCTAGGCGTTGGGGTTGTGGTAGGAGTGGGAGTGGGACTTGGAGTTATGTTTTGATTAGCATTATAAACACTATTTTGAGCTTTTGGCGTGCCATTTATGGGGTTGCCACCAGCGTCTTGGCCATTACCGATTAGACCATTATTGGTAGCCCAATTTGTGGCATCATTGCCAGGTTTTAGAGGATCAATCCTTTCCATGGAAAATCTTTGCCACACATTACTTATTTTCTCATTTATACCAGCATACCAGCCATCTTGTGAGCTAGAAACCACATCTTGCAGATCTCCTTTTCCGTCCCTTAACTCCAAGGTCTCGCCAATATTATCCAAACCACCGTTATATATTTGGTCAGCCCCAATATCAGATACCGGATTATCATCGGTTCTTTCCAACAAGAAAAAACCAAATGGATCAATTATTTTATTGACAAATGTGATTAGCGGATCGGGTTGAGAACTTGAGGCGGTATTAGTAAGTGATTTTAATGTCCAATCAGTTAAATCAATGGATCTTGATGTTGTATTAAACAATTCCAACCATTCATCATTGGACGATTTTTCAGTTCCCATCCAGGCAATTTCATTTATAATAACCCGTCTTGTAACAACTGGCGTTGGAGTGGGTGTTGGTAGTGGTGTTGCTTCTTCGGTGGGTACGGGCGCTGGTGTGGGTGAGGGCAATAGTGTTGCTTCCTCACTGGGTGCGGGAGTGGGCATAGGTGTTGGGGTGGACACAGAAGAGGAACTTGGAGATGGAGTGATATCATTGATTGTGACCACTGACGAACCGCCACCAGAACCACTGATGGGTCCATAATAATCGTTGAATGGCTGACTTGGTGACTGGCCTGGCAACACACTCGGTAATGGTGATGGTGTCAATGGTGTCTGCGATGATGTCACGGATAGTGATAATGGTGTCGTGATGATTGTGACATCATTTATACTATTGCTGACATCATTGTCATCATTGCTGACATCATTTGTACTGTCACCAAGTACCATTGGTTGGCTAATTATTGACTCGATTAGGTCAGGATTAAAAATCACGGGGCCACTGCCACTTCCAGAAAAACCCAAAAATACCAAAAATTGTCCTACCATACCTGAATCTTGTCTCCTGAATTGATCATTTGTTGCATATTCTTGTTTAATTTTTTCAGCTTGATCTAAAAACAACTTTAATGCCCCCGCTCCGTGCATCACAAAATCTGTGGATAACCTGGACCAGTAGTCGTCAAGGATTAGAGTTCCAATACTAGGGTCAACAAGTGTAGCGTCTTTAATTTCAACTATATTTCTACTTGTTCTTGTATTTAAAAGTGCCAGTTTTAAATCCTGGAGATTTTTATCCTTGCCAATTGCAAATTTTAAAAATTTTCCGTCAAATTCAAATGTTTGGATTTTAGTTATTTTTGGTTGATTATACTTTTCTGAATCTATGGTATCCTCACTAAAAAAATATTTATTTGAGTACCCAGCAATTTCATCAAAATAACTACCGATTTGATTTAATAAAACTGGTTTTTTAGATTTTTTAAATAATTCGCTTGCGATGTTAATATTGTCCGGATTCCATTTCGCCATTGTTTTTTCATATGGGCTTTCTGTACCATGCCACGGCAAGTGCGTATCTCCTCTTGTGTGCTCTGGCACATTTGAATCTTCAAGCAGGTGCATCACGTGCCCCATTGCAAGCATTGCTCGCTCTCTGTTGCCGCTTGCATAATCATGCAACGCCCGCTCGTAAGAAAAATCTGTCGGCGACAAACCATCACTGAATAAATTGGCAAAACCACCATAGTTATAGGCGGAATCAGTAAACGCTTGTTGGGTACCCGAACTTATGGCCCATTTCTTGGATGTTGTATAACCAATCCAACCGATATTGTAAATTGGATCATAGAAATGATTTAGCCAGCGCGGAGGAGTATCTTCTTCAATCGCGCCCTTGATTAATAATCTTTTGTCTTCATTAGATAACAGGTTGGTTGGAAAATTAAGATTATAAAAATCAACTGCTTCATCTGTAAGCGCGGGGTGAGTATTTTGCTGGTCGTAGCTAGATACGAAATTTACAGAAATAAAAAGAGCGCCTCCGATGAGCGCCCCTCCAAGCGCAAATTTATTTAATTTCCGTTTACGTTTTTTATTCACAAAATACTGATTTTCCAAATTCCATTAGAATATTTTTGAAATAATGATGTGTTGGTTGATGTTCCAGCTTCTATTGAAATCTTCTGGCCATTAAAATCAACCACTGAATCTTTCTCAATGGTAACTGGGTAATAAAATGCTGCGGCGTTAGGGTCGTTAGTTTTTTCACTTTTCCATATTTTTTTTTGATTTTTTAATTCAATCACAAAATCTTTTAGTAAATTTTGTGCCTTATACTCCTCTAGTGTTTTTTTCCATTGGTCTTGTTTGTTCAATACAAAATACTTGCTGGCCAGTTCCACATCATCATTTTCCAGGGCCGCAATAAACATATCAAAAGTTTCTTCGGGAGTTTTGCCGCCATACTTGTCATTACGATATAGTTTCTCCAACTGTTCTTGCGCGCTTTTGGCAGCTCTCTGATCCTGCCATGACCGTAACCATGGCCCAAGATTTAGCATGCTCCAAATCACCAACCCGGCCAAAATGGCTAAAATTAAAACGACACTCCAGTGCCGCCACCAAACCCTCAATCGGGTATTTTGGATATTATTACCGTTAGCCATTACTATCACAATCCTACCTGGGTTTATTTTCGGTTGTCAACAGATATATCATCAAGTTATCAACAACAGGTTGCGACATTTGCATTTTCAACTTACTTAATACTGTCGGCTGGCGCCGTATAAAAAACCTTCTTGCCGAGACCGATTCGCTTGATAGCGCCGGCACCGACCAACTCGCTTAGTTTGCGTTTTAGGGTGCGCCGGCTAATGAAATCAAATTTGCTAAAGATTTCTAAGTTTTGTGAACGGTTTTCGCTTTTTATAAAATCGGCGATTTGCTTATGTAATTCACTTAATTCCAGAGATTTAGTAATTTTTTTTATATTTTTCTTCTTGGTATTGGCGGCCAAATCGTTATTAGTATTAACATCCCCACCAGAGGACGTAGTTTTACGGAAATTTAACAACAATAACTTGAGCTCCAGCAGTTCCAATTCAAGGAGTAGGGGAGTGATTTGATCTATTAATTTGAGATGTTTTATAATCTCAAGGATTCCAGTGATACTCCCGATTTGGAAAATTAATGCTGACCCATATTGTGCGACGTGAGCACCGTTCCCTGCTTTCAAAAATTTTACATATTCCGTTAACAAACTTTGAGAACAATCTTGCAGTAAATTACCAAAGAAGCTGTCCTCAATGGACATGCTAATTTTGGCAAGTAATCTAAAACAGTTAGCAAATGTTTTGACTAAATCGTCCCCTGACTTCATCTTATAACTCTTACTACTTTTTCTTAGCGGTAGTCAAATAGACATTGCCGTTTTTTTAACCCGCACTTACCTAAACCACAAGTAAAATAACGCCAACTACCAAAAAGAGGAAAGAAATTATCTTTACCACAATATGTTTTTCGTGAAAATAAGCGTTGCCGAATAAAATAGCCCAAAACACTGACGTAGACCGCTTTGCGGAAGTAATTATGGAAGCAGGGGCAAACAGATAAGCAAAACTTACCAGCACCGAACCCGCGCCCTCCGCAAAAGATTGACCAAAAAATATCCTTTCCTTGAGAAGTTTGATCGGATTCTGTTCATGTTTCCTTATGGCGGAAAAATAGAAAAATATCAGCAGAAACAGGTGCATCAAAAACTGCTCTGCTTCCACGGAATTAAAATTTGCAATGTTGTATTTAAACAATGAAATTGTCGCAACGGCCCCGACTGTTGAGTATAAGACAAGGCCTAATCCCTCTCGTTGTATTCCATGGTTTAAAGACAACACCAACAATGACAAGACGATAAAACTTATACCAACAATCTGCATCGGAAAAATAGTATAACCAAGCGCCAAATCCACAATAAGCAAAAGTGGTAAAGTACCAGTGCGGATAAAACCATAAGTGCTCCTTTCGGCTAGAACAATCGCTTTCATTGAGACATACACTTGGATTACCTCGAGCACGAGGCGCACAGAAAAGGTGGGCAATGAACCCAAGGAAAAATCAAATCTTTGCTTATATAATATGACCCCCAGAAACCAAAGCGTTCCCCAAAACAAAAACAAGAAAGCCATCGCGTATATGGTCTCTTTCTTTTCTCTTACTTTCTTTTTCCCGATGGAACCGGCGATTTCTTCAAAAAAAGTTCCCAACGAGATTAAAATTAATCCGAACATATATCAAAATAATAACCTGGCACGCTCCCAAAACTCCGGATGATTCTGTTTAGTTTTCATATAATACCACCACTCCGCACCCCAAAGATACTGCGCGTCAAATCCGGTTTTACTTGCAAAATCAATTACCTCGTTAAACTTGTCTATGCCCATACGGCTAAGTAACACCTCGTTTGACGTATCCACAATGGGATGGAGTAACCACGGTTCCGCAGAAAGTTCTATGATCATTTTTGGTTTTTTACCGTAAACCAGTTCCACCATGCTTTGTTTAATTCTGAAAAATGCAGGCGTAATTGGGTAGCGTATTGGCCCCCATTTCCACCAGACATAAAGATACATACTTGTGCCAAAAACTGCTCCGTGATGACGATAAGCCTTATACCACAATCCAAACTCACCGCTATCGGTTACCAATATCTGCCGTGACGGATCAATTTTGTGAACTAAATCCATTTCTTTTTGTAAAAATTCTTCATCCAACATTCCGCACAACGAACGGCTGAAGAATGCCAAATGCGGTTCGTTCTCAACCTGCCAATATTTTATGTTTTCGTAATTTCTGTACCGCCTGACAACCGCCTCAATATATTTAAAAGTCCTTTGTTGCTTAAATTCTATAGCTTCTTGCTGATTGCCAAGTCTTTGCTCACGATCAGTAAGCCACTTCGGTTCGTGACATTCCGGCCAGCCAGGCAAACGCCGGCCAACAGACAAGATTACCGGGACACCACGTCTGCGCGCTTCGTTCATTTGAAAGTCAAGTTCCGAAAAATTAAATTCACCGTCTTCGGGCTCAACCATCGGCCAATGGGCCGTTAACCGGATATGGCGAATTTTTAAATCATCGAGCATGGCCAAATAGGCCTGTTTCCAGTCCAAACCCAACTCATCGGAATGGAATTTGCTAAAAGAAGCACCATAAGTAATTTTTTCTGGCAAGGATCGAATAGATAAAACATAAAAAACAGCTGCTAATAAAAATGCTACAATCAAAGGTATTTTTAATTTATTTTTCATAATCTATGGTGGCCACGGACTGATAATTACAAAAATAACAGGGCCAATCCGACAACTATTACTCCCGTAGCAACAGTTTTGCGCAAAACAGTATGGTGGTGGTGAACCGATTCGTAAAAATAATTTGGAAATTTTTTGGTGAACAAAATTGCAAAGAGCAATAAAAAAGCGAACTGTACCCCAGTCAAGGCGTTAATTATGGAAACGTCACCAAGTTTAATCGCGTAAAGTATCAAAAGGAAGGCAAAACCGGCAATTACTTTATTGGCAACCACTGCGGTTTTGGTACCGGCAGATGAAGTTTTGATGTTTCTCCGGATGGCTCTTGCGTTACCTGGCCAAATCAACAACAATGCCACTCCCAGCACATTGGCCAAACGCGACCAAAAAAAGCCGTTCCAAAAAGCTGTTTGATTGAAAAGTTCTTTTAAAAAAATAGTTGACAGGCTAAATAGAATACCGGCAGTTATCAAAAATAGTGTTGCCTTTTTTGTAAGGTGGAAATATGAGGTTATAAAAGTTCCAAAAACAAGTAAAATAAAACCGTATAAAAGATTGCCGGTTGGGTTCTCGCCCAAAAACAGAAAACTAAAACCAAGCGTTGCGATGGCGCTTACCGCGCCGAGTGCCGGCGCCACGTCTGACGCATCAGATAATTTGAGAGACTTATACAAGAAAAGTAGCGAAAAAACATAGCTGACCCCGGCCACAAGAGAAAGCAAAAATACGTCGGGAGTGGGAACCGCTACAACACCAAATGGTAAGAGCAAAATCGCGGCCACCGACATGGCTCCAATATAAAAAGCGTAAACCGACGGTTTGCCGATAAGAGCCGAGGTAACAAAATGCTTATCAACAAGCGTTACAACAGCATTCAGAAATTGGGCAAAAATTATTAGATAGATCCAGAGCATAAAAAAGTAGCAAGTATTAAGTAGCAGGTATTAAGGGTTTATTTTGCGCTTAATACATAATACTTATCCCTAAATACTATAAAGAATTTGCTTCGCAAATTCTTTTGTATTCATGGGCTGATGGTCGAATTTTGCGCTCCATTGTCTCGTAATCCATTTCTATCAAACCAAACCTATATTTAAAACCGTGGTGCAACTCATAATTATCTAAAAGCGACCAATAAAAATAACCCCGGACATCAATTCCGTCATGAATCGCGCGATAAATCCAGTATAAATAATCTTTTATAAATTTGGTACGTTTGGTATCAGTAGCATCCGCAATACCGTTTTCAGTAATGTAAATTGGCTTGTGATATCGCTTGAGTTCCATAAGAACATTATAAATGCCCTTGGGATAAATATCCCAGCCCATATCGGACTTTTCATGGATATTTTTGCCGCCAAATTTTTTATAAAAATAATGGTTAATCCCGATAAAATCTTGCGATTCAGAAATTTTGCCTATAAACCTATGATTCCAAAACCAAATTAAAAATTTGGCGAGTAGGCGATTGATAGGATTTCTATCGGCTTCAAAGTTAAACTGATTTTTAGCAATTCCAATTTGAGCTAACGGTTGGATTGATTTGATTTTTTTATATGCCACATTGTGCGACACGGCTAAGTTATCCACAACCTTAATAAACCTGAAAATATTTTTTTTAAATGGCGGCCAGCCACCACGCAAATATCCTTGGCTTGCATAAACTATCGGCTCATTTATTGTAATCCAAAATCTTACCCCTATCCCCCCTTGACTCGCGGTAGTCTTAGTGGAGGCGGCAAGCTTGCTCATAACATACTCACAATATCGCTCAAAATAAAAAGCGGCTTTTTTGTTTTCAAAACCACCCATACGCGCAAACCAGACCGGCAAATTAAAATGCCAAAGAGTTACAAACGGCTCCAGCCCTCTATCGTGCAACGCCCGTAATACACTGCGGTAGTGCTCAATAGCACGTTCGTCAAATCTCCCCTCCTCCGGTTCAATTCTGGCCCATTCAATTGAAAATCTGTGGGCGTTCTGCCCAAGAGATTTGGCAATATCAAAATCTTCCTCGTAGCGATTGTAGTGATCACAGGCGCGCCCGGCTGGTGGTATTTTGCCCTGCCTTGCCGCTTCCGCCCAATCATTGTTTTCTATCCCACCCTCAACTTGATATGCCGAGGTAGCACTTCCCCATAAAAAACTTTTAGGAAATTTCAAGCTTTCCATTATTCCCAGTATAGCAAAAATTTAAAAAGACGGCTTGTACCGTCTCATTTGTAACTAATTAACCTAGTGTGCATCCCAGATCAATCGAACTCCAGTTTTGAAACCACCACGGCGTACGCCCTCGTTAACGCTCGGCTGTAACTGCTGATTTGGAGAGTATCCGATATAAATTTGTGCCCGTCCATCTTCTTGCTCGTGTAAAAATAAGTCAACACTTAGATAGCCGACATTAAAAGGACTGATGCCAAATTCATGTTCAGTGGCAAATGATAATTTTACATATCGCCCCTTAACAAGCGCAAAACGCGATGTAAAATACAGCGGCTGGCCGTAAAATTCAAAGCCACCACCATAATGAAATCTTATCGGCTGAAATAGAAATACAAATTTCGGTTCGGCCGGCGCTTTCAACATAAAACCTGCTCCGAAAGAAATTACGTTCACATCCATTGTATAGATTGAGGGTGTTATTCTTCCCTTCTCAATTTCTTCTTTTTCCAGTACTAACAACTCTTCCGTTCTGTGCAAAGAAAGATGGTTGTTGCAAACCGAAAACCAGTTTGTTTCAGTCCTATAATATTTATAACACGCGTCCAAACCGTAAGCCAAACCGGCAATGTTAATACTGCCCCGACTTGGCCTTGCGCCAACAGTCAGAAATCTAACTCTGCCGGTTAGATTATGCCGTCCTTTGCGATAGCCGACAAAGTCCATGTCTATATCGGCCCGCCAGGAAAATAACGGATTCTCAAAAAGTTTCTCAAAACCAGCCGTAAAGGTCGCGCTTGGCAAAACCTCCGATTTGGGGGCTTTTTGCAAAACTTTATCTTGAGCAAAAACCACAGTGCAAGTCATAACCACAAAAAGCACAAGAAACATGACTATTCTTTTCATCTGACACCACCTTTTTATTTTAAAGACCGGCATGTTTTAGACTATCACTACTTGAGTTAGAGTCAATCAAAAAATTTAACAAGCGTGTTTGACGCGTATCATCAAACGCAATATATTAAGCATAAGCACATTAAAATAAAGAATCGTAATCGCTAGGGAAGGAGAATTATTCGTGAAAACAGTATTCTTGTCCACCGCTTTGGCCGTATTTATTCTATCTGGGAATGTTTGCAGAGCCGCCGAAGACAGCCGCGCCCAATATCCTCCCTGGCTCTCAAATTCATATATCGGTTTTAACATTGGATATGTAAAACAGACCTTCACGCATGTTCAGTTAGAGCGCGGATATCAAGCCTCGACAATTGAGAACCCGAAGTTAATGGTCTCCGTAACACTATTTGGCCATCATTTTAACAAAAATTTTTCGGCACAGCTGACATATAAGCGGCCCGTGCATTGGGTCAGATATAAAAACATAAACGGGATTACTTCCGAACATACCGTGCGTACCAATTTGGCAAGCATAACTGGGCGAGCGACAGCACCGATTGGAAGTTTATTTTCTATCTATGCCGAAGGCGGCTTGGGCATAGTAACAAGAAGCGGGTTCAATTTGGAAAATCGCAACATTGTAAAAGACGCGAATTACCCGACCATGCTCCTAGGCACCGGGCTTCAATATCGCCTAAGCGATTCATTGGATTTACAAACAAGCATTGCTTATGCCCCGCCTAACAAAAGTTTCATGCAACCACATACATTCCTGGTTTCAAGCGGTATTGTGTTTAATATGCGACCATTATCTGCTGAAAAGGTTAAAAATATCGCTCAATTGGGAGTTATATTTCCAAAAAATCTTGTTCAGATCGGTTATGCGACAAATACATTCGGAACCGGCGTAAATCGCTTTGTGTCACGGGCTAAGATTTTCTGGGGTGGCAGCCATGAGGTAACACATGGGGTCACCCTGCGCTATCAGCGTAATGTTTTCCATACCAAGAAAATATTTTCTTTAGACTTGGGCGTGAGTGCCGCCAATTGGCGAGGTGCCAAAAACCAAATTAGCTTCTACACATTCTCTTTATTCCCCCAGTTTAGATTCACGCTTATCCGCCTCAAACAGATTGACCTGTACTTGGGTTATTCTCTGGCTGGTCCGACATATATTACAAAAACTATAACCGATGGCCGCGACATCGGCCAACGCTTTACTTTCCAAGATCTTTTGGGTCTCGGATGGTACATGGGTAAACAAAGACACATTAATATGGAAGTAGGCATCGGACACTTTTCCAACGGGAATATCTTTCCCCAAAACCCCAGCGTGAAAGTACCTCTTACATTCACGGTTGGCTACACTTTCTAGAACAAAACATGCAAAACTTACAAGCACCGATCAATTATTGACGGCGCTTTTTTTATTTAGATATGTTTTGTTTCAATTTTCGATTTTTATAGACCTCGTTAAATACTTGGCCAGACAATACTCCTCAAACAAAAATCAGCCCTTGGGCTGATTTTTGTTTGAAGTAAATGTTACGGCGTTGGGGTCGGCGTGGAAGTTGCAGTGGGGGTGGCTGTCGGTGTAAGAGTCGGCGATACTGTTGGAGTCGGCGTCCTCAAGCACTTCGGATGAATGGCTAACATCCTTGGCTTTCCAAGTTGCTTGAGAGCGTTGAAAATTCCCTTCTCTGCGGCAGCTTTTGCCGAGGTGCTCATACCGTCATAAGCGGCCTGAATAGCTTCTCTGGCCTCTGTGGCACCAACCGTGGCCTTACAAGCATCTTGGTCGGGCAATGTAGCAACCCATGCTAACAAATTGGAGAGGGCCGAATCTATAAGATCCAGGTGGCTCTGTTTTTCGGCATCGGTTAACGTGCCCGGCGCTCGCTGTGCTTCTTCATATGACTTCACGGACTTAAACAAGGCTCCATAATATTTCATCTCTTGTGAATTCCTGAAATCTTTTAGCACGTCTTTTAGGTCACGGCCAAGATGGAATCCTTTACCACCGGCGTCAGCCGGTCTATGGAAAACGGCGTCATACAAATCGTCAAGCATTTCGCCATCAACAGCTGTGCCGCTCTGGGCATTTGCCATATCGCCGTAATTTCTGGTCAGAAAAAATCCAACCGTCATTCCGACCACCAAAACGGCTGCGATCAGGGTAACCGCTAATCTCTTTGGTATGTTCATGCGCCAAAAAGGGCAAGTATTGTTCAATACCCCGCCAGTGCAAACTTGCGGTGTGTAACAGTACTTGTATTTGTTAAATTATAAAAACCGCCAAACAGTTCTCATCGTTAATTTTAATATAACACGCTTTTTACTGCAATATTTGACACTGCCACGGTATAGGGATTCGAACTAATCTTAAGGATTGGCTTAAAATCTAACATTTATTCTTTTAAATATCCGCAAAACAGGTTTGAGTCCAAAGGGGGTACCTAGTTTACTCTTTCCATTAATCTTTTGCGGCGAAAAATCCATTTCCCAAATTCAACCGCCAGAATATTAATGAGGCCTATCAGCACAACCCCCAAAAGCCAATGAAGTGGCAACGAGGTTGTCTTTAATAAAGACTGCATGAATGGAACATAAATAGCTACAATCATAAGAATAATTCCAATACCGACACCAGCAACCAGATAACGATTTGAAAAAACAGGATATTTAAAAATACTTTTGTCTAAACTTCTGACCGAAAGGGCCAAAAATAATGTATAGCTTCCGAAACTGGCAAATATAAATGTCCTCACGAGGTCTTCCGCGAAACCTGCTCGCAGTAAGAACCAATATAGAACGAACAGGAGAGCGCTCGTGGAAAGGCCGATAAATAAAATTAGGAATCTCATCATGGGATCAAAGAGGCCAGTTTTTGTACTCCGGGGGCGGTAAGCTAAACCGTCAATATTTTTTTCAAAAGCGAATGCGACAGCCGGAAAACTATCCGAGAAAAAATTCACATACAAAATCTGAAGCGCATTCAGCGGAAGAGCTAAGCCGGTTATCAAAGCTCCGCCGATCAAAAAAAGCTCGTCAGCCGTATCAGAAAGAAGATATACGAGGACCTTGCGGATATTGTGCATAATTTGACGGCCTTCTTCCACGGCAGCAGCAATGGTCTCAAAATTATCATCCAGCAACACAAGGTCTGCGGCATCACGCGCCACCTCTGTTCCTGAACCCATAGCAATCCCTATGTCGGCTTGTTTAATACTCGGCGCATCATTTACGCCGTCGCCAGTCATTGCCACGACTTCTCCTGTTTCTTGAAATGCTTTTACGATCCGCATTTTATCAAGCGGGGATACGCGAGAAATAACTCGCAGAGACGGCAAACGCTTTTTGAGATCCGCATCTGAAAGTAGTCGACATTCTGAAGAATCAAGAACACTTTCTTTCTCAATTTCAAAGCCAACTTCTTTCGCTACAGCTTCAGCGGTACCGCGATGATCACCAGTCATGACCATTACCCTTATGCCGGATTCTTGTACCTTTTGGACCGCCTCTTTAACATTTGGCCTTATCGGATCCCGCAAAGTAATTAATCCTTGAAATACAAGATTCGCTAATTCCAAGTCCTTCGAGAAAGTAAAATCTTCTTTTTTTTCAATTTCTTTTATTGCTATACCAACTACCAGTTCCCCGGATCCCGCAAGAGAACTGATTTCTTTTAAAGCAGTCTCTCGTTCCATGCTATTTAAAGTTGAGTGACTGATAAAAACATCCGGCGCACCGAAGAATAAAAGCAAATGTTTTTCTCCGTCATGTATCAATGAAGCGGAAAATTTATTAGCCGCATTGAATGGCAGTGAATTTAAGATTGAGGTTCTTTTCTTAACATCTTCCACAAATATATCTCGAAGGGCAGCCGACCTAACCAATGCCGTCTCCAGTATTCGTCCATTTGTTCGCCACTCTGTCGGCGGATCATTGGGGTTCTCTATTAAGATATTGGTGTTAATGAGAGCTAACTCGAGCAGATTTTTTTCTTCCACACCTTCAATAGGAAGCACCTTGCTTAATTCCATTTTTGCCATTGTTAATGTTCCTGTTTTATCAGTGAGAATTACGCTAGTATCCCCAAGTGTTTCTGCTGCGATCAGTTTTCTAATAACACCCTTACGCCTTGCCATATGCTGAACTCCTATTGCCAAGATAACCGTCATGGCTACCGGCAGACCCTCCGGAACGGCCGAAACGGCTATCGCTACGGATGTCAGAAACATATCCACGCGTGAATATCCCAAAGCAAGACCCATACCAAAGATGATAAGCGTAAGGACGCACAAAAAGATTGCCGCCTTTAGGCTAAAAAGTTTGATTGCATTTTGTAGCGGAGTTTCTTCTCTTTGTGACTCTGAAACTAAGGCTGCGATTTTTCCCAGTTCTGTCGCAAAATCAGTTCGACATATAACCGCAGTACCAATACCTTGTGTTACAAGGGTTCCGGCAAAAACCATAGGGTACTGATCGCCAATGACCGCCTCTGCATTTACCGGCTCAACTGATTTTGACACCGGCAGAGATTCTCCCGTAAGAATCGCTTCATCAATTTGTAAGTCATTAACAAATATGAGTCGCCCATCAGCAGGGATACGATCCCCTTGGGCAAGATGGATTATATCTCCAGGCACCAACTCTGAAGCATCTATTTCACGTTCGATGCCGTCACGGATAACTCTGGCTCTCTGCTTAAGATATGTTTTAAGTTCCGCTAATGCTCTCTCGGCCTTATATTCCTGATAAAAGCCCAGCGCGGCATTGGCAATTACAGCTGCGAAAATAAACAGAGCGTCCCGATAATGAGCAATAAATAAGGTGACAATACCAGCGAATAACAGAATCAGAATCAGCGGGCTTTTGAATTGGTTTAATGAAATAAAAAGACCGGGAGCTCGCCGGGGCTTTTCAATCACATTGGGTCCGAAAACTTTTATTCTTCTCTCGGCCTCGCTTTCTGAAAGACCGCCTCGAGCGTCAGTTTCCAACGCCTTGACAACCTTTGAAGATGGCAGAGCCCAAAATAGTTGTTCCTTTTCAGTTCTTTGAATCATAGAGATTTTGCAATTAAACCAATGAGAACGATACCGACAAAGTTAAATGAGAAGGAAAGAACCATAAAAAGCGACGTCTTCATTTTCGAAAAACCCAATAAGCTAATCCCCAGTTCATCCGGCAAGGGAGAAGCAATGATAGCTCCACCAAGAAAAAAGGTTAGCCATCTGAAATACTTTAGTTTGAATAATACTCTAAGCCTTTTTCTACCACTCTGATGTTTAATCAATTCCATTAAATGTTCAGACAGTCTATTCTTTATAAACTTAAAAATAATAAGGTCTCCGGCTACCGCTCCCATGCCTCCAAAAAGAGCTGTAATAAACACAGAATTAGCATTAGCGATTTCACCCAGAGCAACAATTGCCGGTGCAGTGGTAAAAATTGAAGTAAAAAACATTCCAGCGACGAAACTTCCTAATATCTCCAGCTCTTTTGCTGAAGTCAAGAACTTGACTATAACTTCAGTCCTAACCAAGACAACCGACGCTAAGACGCTCAAAATTATTATAGCAACATCTTGCAATAAAAAATTATTCCGGTGATTATTCATAATCCTATATCCTTATTCTATCAGGAAACAAAAAATCACCCTAGGGTGATTTTTTGTCTTGAATACGACGCTCCCGCCTTCGCCAAAGCTTCGGACGGGCGGGCAGCCGGTATCCTCCTTCGCTAAAGCTCCGGACGGACACAGTGACTTGGCCGGGAAAGTACCGCTGTGACGGCGCGACCCGCGGTGCCGTTCGTAGCTTTCATTGACCTTCGTAGCTTTAGCGAAGTAGGTAGCGTAGACCCGTCGCGGTCGCAAGAACCTGTCACAGGACTGCTGCGTATTTAGAACATTCTCAAACTTTTGAACTTATTTTACCAAATCTGATTCACAAGTCCAAAAAGCGAAACCTGCGCTGACCCGCCGCCAGCCGCCGCACCTGCCCGCCAAAGCCTCGGCGCAGGCGGGAAGCGGCGGCTGTGCCTCGCAGAAAAATTGTCCTTCCCTTCTAAGAGAAAAATCGGCGCGCGCAAAAACAAAAAAGTAAGGGCAATTTTCTGCTCGGCTCCGCGCGAGTACGCGCGGGCGGCGAGATTCGCTCGTGGGCAAAAATTAGATATTATTTTCCTTGCTATGTGTTATGATGTTATTATCCGTTGTTAATTTAATCCCATATATAGATATGGCTAATCAAGAACTTCTAAATTATGTCAATCAGCAATTAGTTTTGGGTACTAGCAAAGATGAAATCAAAAATATTTTACTTGGTGCTGGTTGGCAAGAAAATGATATTAATGATGCGATAAGTCAAGCTACTAATTTATTTCCTGAATCAATTAACTCTGAGCAGGTAAAACATATTTCAGGTAAAAAACTTTTTGTGTTCGTATTTATCGGGGTCTTAATTGTTGGCGTTGGTGCTCTGGGTTATTTTATCTATAACAGGAATAAAGTTATAACCTCGTATTTACCAGTTTCACCTAGCCCGACTGTTTCAGTGGGGTTACCCATTGCAACATCAACACCCACGCCATCACAAACTCCAGTATTCACACCCACACCTCCACCATCACAGATTCCCACGCCCACAAAAACACCAAATTATTCTGCCGCTCCTAAACCGACCCCTACACCAACTTTGTTGCCAGGCCAGATAACTAAAAATGGTTTTCTATTGAGTGGGTCATTATGTACTTTTGATTTTTCTTTGGCACCTCAATCTGAGAGTAACGCGAGAAGATTACTTAATCTTTGCGAAATTGACGTTCCTAAACTAGAAGCAAAATTTGGTCGCGGGCCCAGTGCTCCTCCATATAAAATTCAATTCTATACCCCTGGGTCTGGTAGCCAAGGCACCGGAGCAGACTCGCGTGCTTATGCGGGTAGCTCCGGGGTCTTTCTTAGCACAGACTCTTGGCGCACCGAATTTCCTTACGATGCAAAAATTCTCGCGCATGAAATAACTCATGTCATTCAGTCATTTTATGGTTATAATACTCCGGAATACCCCGGATGGTTAGTAGAGGCTCTTGCGGATTATGGATCTTACGTAGCTGGCTACTCTAACGATCTAGAAAGTGATTGCTATCATTTTTCAAACGATATGCAAAATCAGACACAAGTATATGGTTGCACATACAAATTTCTTAAATTTGTTGGAGGTAAGTATGGCTCAGAAATACCTTTCAAATTACATAAAGCATTACAATCAGGAACCTATTCCGATAATCTTTGGATTCAATATACTGGGAAAACTTTTAATCAGTTAACTGGTGAGTGTTCTCAGGATTCTGATTGTGGAGGCAGTTATCATGGAGGTCTCTAGTCCTCTATAAATATTTAGAATTTTATTTTTTGCCCACGAGCGAAATCCCGCCGCCCACGCGATAGCGCGGGGTCGAGCAGAAAAATTGCCTTTGCATTTTTTATTTGCGCGCGCCGTTTTTAATTTTTAAAGGAAAAGGCAATTTTCTGCGAGGCACAGCCGCCGCTTCCCGCCTGCGCCGAGGCTTTGGCGGGCAGGTGCGGCGGCTGGCGGCGGGTCAGCGCAGGTTTCGCTTCTTGGATTTGTGTATCAGATTTGGTAAAATAAGTTCAAAAGTTTGAGAATGTTCTAAATACGCAGCAGCTTCTGACGAAACGAACTCTGAATTTGAAGATGAGAGGGTTCGCTCACCCAGCCCCGCCAAAGGCGGGGCTGGTTTCGCTTTCGCGGCGGCTTCGCCGCCGGTATTCGCCAAATTGAAGCGGATTTTAATGCTTTCGGGGGATCAATTTTTCTTTTTTCAAAAAACTGATAAAATAAAATTATGAATGTGAAAAATTGCGCCATTTATACTCGCGTCTCAACCGATAACCAAGCGGAAAAAGAATTTTCGTCTTGCGAGGCACAGGAACAAAAGATACGCTCTTATGTTTCGAGCCAAGATAATTGGAAAGTTTTCAAAGTATATAACGATGGTGGATTTTCAGGGGCATGTGGTTTTGGTCTACAAAATTGATCGGCTCACTCGTTCGCCGAAAGATTTTTACCAACTGATTGAATTTTTTGAGCAAGCAAAAATTGATTTTATTTCTATAACAGAAAGATTTGATACTTCAACTCCAGCCGGAAGATTATTGAGAAATATCATGCTAACTTTTTCTCAATTTGAGCGAGAGCTAACAAGTGAGAGAACGAAGGATAAAATGTTAGAGCGAGCGAGAAAAGGTTTGTGCAATGGCGGATATACTCCTTATGGATATTCGCGACAAGAGAAAAAGTTAGTTATAAATCCAAAAGAATCGGAGGAAATAAAATCAATTTTTGAAACTTACATTGAAACTGGCTCATTGGCTGAAACTTACCGAATTTTGAAAAATAGGAATGTAAAAAGTAAGTTCGGCAAAAATTTCTCAAAAACAATTATCGCCTATCTTTTACGAAATCCGGTTTATACTGGAAAGATAAAGCACAATAACCAACTTTATGATGGCATCCATAAACCGATAATTTCAGAAGAAATTTTTGCCCTTGCTCAAAAGATTCATAAGGAAAAATTGAAAAATTTTAGAGTGTACAAGAATTTTCTGTTCGGCGGATTGATAAAGTGTGAGGAGTGCGGCTCAAATATGAGTTCCAGTTTTAGTAACAAGCATACAAACGGAGAATTTGACCGTCGCTATTACTATTATCGCTGTACTTCCACCACAAAATTTGACTGGAACACTTGCTCAGTGCGACAAGTATCCGCCGAACGATTAGAAAATTATTGTCTGGAAAATTTAGAGAGGATTTTAGTGGACAAAAGTTATCTCGAAAACCTTGTTTTTCGACTAAATCACAATATTGAAGCCGGATACCGAGATGGACACGAACTAACCGATTCATGCTCTAAATTTTCCACCGAAACCATTTCGGACACTCTAAAATTTTTTCTTGCCGATCTCAAAACCACAAAAGGAATTGAAAGAAATCTTTTAGCAAAAAGGTTTCTTTCAAACATTTCTTATTCCCCCGAAAGCATTAAAATCCGCTTCAATTTGGCGAATACCGGCGGCGAAGCCGCCGCCCAAGCGAGACCAGCCCCGCCGAAGGCGGGGCTGGTTGAGCGAACCCTCTCATCTTCAAATTCAGAGTTCGTTTCGTCAGAAGCTGCTGCGGGACAGGGATTCGAACCCCAATTTTTTGGTTCAGAGCCAAACGTCCTACCTTTAGACGATCCCGCAAAATAAATTAAATTATACAACAAAAATGGCGTTTTTACAACGCCCCAATTACCACCGAACCATCGCCTCCTGCGAGCTACGGGACAAGTCGGCGAGCTACGGGGCAAGCAGTTACCAGTTACTAGTTACTAAATCTTGAGATGTTTCCTGATCGCAATGTAACTTGAGGCCACGCCGAGAAGCACGCCAAGCGCGGTGACCATCAACACGACTTGCGGAACTCCAACAAGAAAATAGCCGAAAATGTTTACAGTAGGCGCAAAAGCGGTAATCTTATCGGAAACAAAATAAACAGACGGATAAAAAATCGATAACGCGATTACCGACGCGAATAGTCCATATAGACCACCCTCGGCCAGGTATGGCCCGCGAATATGCCAATTGGAAGCACCGACAAGGCGCATTATTTCTATCTCCTGTTTCTGGTTAAAAATAGTGAGACGTACAGTATTAAATGTCACCAATATTGCAATAAAGGCTAGCACCAGAGTTATTACAAGACCCCAACCCTTGATCCCGCCGGAAATGTTTTCAACTCTCTCAATTACACCCTTATTTTCATAAAAATTAATCTTATCAATTACGCTGCGAAGGCTGTTATTTTCTAAAAATTGCGCAATTGAAGCATACTGCGACGAATCTCTGGTCTTAATATTCAGAGATGCGGCCAAAGGATTGGAGTCCAGCTGTTCCAAAGATTCCTGGATCAGGTCATCCTCTATGTGGCGCGCCTTGAAATCACTGAGTGCTTGATCACGTGAGGTATAGATTACATTGACTACTTCAGGCAATACCGAAAGATCTGACTTAATCTTGAGCATCTGTTCTTCCGTAGCATCAGTCTTAAAATAAGCACTTATGTCAATCTTTTCCTGCAAAGAAGACACGACTTGCGAAGTCAGAAACTGCAACGACAAAAGGCCTAAAAATAAAATCAAAGCCAACGCCATAATACCGGTGGCGGCAAAACTCAAATAACTATTCCTGCGAAAGTTAGTCCATCCCGATTCAATAATTTTTTTGAGGTTTACTCCCATTTAAATAACATAACGACCATTATGCGACTGGTCGCGCACTATCTTTCCCTTATCCATACTCACTACCCTGCGCCCGATGGTATTTACTATATTGGTATCGTGCGAAGCCAAAACCACCGTTGTTCCAAGCTCGTTTATCTTTAATAACAATTTTACCACGTCATAACTGTTTACCAAATCAAGATTACCGGTCGGCTCATCGGCCAGCAGTATTTTGGGTCTGTGTATCATTGACCGGGCAATGGCTAGCCGTTGTTTCTCGCCGCCGGACAGTTGCTCAGGAAAACTCTCAAGTTTGTCTCCCAGTCCGACAATTCCCAGAATTTGGGGCGCGTCTTTTTCTATTTCTTCTGGCGCCGTTCCCGATACCTCCATAGCAAAGGCAACATTTTCATAAGCGGTTTTCTTGGATAATAACTTAAAATCCTGATAAACTGTGCCTATCTTGCGCCTTAAGTAAGGAACGTCGCCATCTTTTATTTCAGCCAAGTCAACGCCCTCAACAAAAACCTTGCCAGACGTCGGCCGCTCTTCCTTGGTCAGCATCTTGAGCAATGTTGACTTTCCCGCACCCGACAGCCCCACCAAACACACAAACTCACCCGGCTTAATCTCCAGGTCAATATCATTCAATACGACATTGTGCGGTTCATAAACTTTTTTTACTTTGTGGAATTTTATCATACTTGAGCAACTTCGGCTTCAATAAATTCTTCCAGCTCCCCTTCCAACACTTTATCCGGCTGGCTGGACTCAATTCCGGTACGATGGTCTTTGACTTGTTTATAGGGGTTTAGGACATATGATCTTATCTGACTTCCCCATTCTATTTCTTTGCCTTGAGTCTCGGCTCTAATTTTTGAAAGCTCACTGACTTGCGCTTCTTCCATCAGTTTGACCAACCGCGACTTAAGAATCTGCATTGCTTTCTCTTTGTTCTGGGCCTGTGAACGTTCTGACTGCACAGCTACGGCGATATTGCTCGGGATGTGCGTAATGCGTACCGCGGTTTCCAATTTATTGACGTTCTGACCGCCGGGACCGGATGAACGAAAAGTATCCACGCGCAAATCTTTTGGATCAATCTCAACTTTTGTATCCTCAATTTCCGGTAAAATGTCCGCCAAAACAAATGACGTGTGCCTCAAACCCTTTGCGGAAAAAGGCGATATGCGCACCAAACGATGCACGCCAGACTCGCCCTTTAAAAATCCGAAAGCGTATCGCCCGCTAATTTCAGCCACTGCACTTTTAATACCTCCCTGCTCGCCCAATGTTTGGTCTAACAGTTTAAATTCAAGATTATTTTTCTCGGCATATTTTTGATACATACGCAACAACATTGATGCCCAATCCTGCGCGTCCACCCCTCCGGCCCCGGAATAAATATATAGCAAGGCGCTACCGCTATCGTATTTGTCTGAGAGGAAAGCCCTAACGTACTGCCCGTCAAATCCTTTTTTGAGTTTTCTTATTTCGTTTTCTTTGGTACCAAGTTCTTCTTCATTGGTTCTCAAATACTCTTCAAGTTTTTTATCAAAATTATCCCAAAAAGCTATCTCCTCTTTGAAAGCATTCAGTTCCTTTGACAATCGGCCGGCACGCTCATGATCTTTCCAAAAATCCGGCGACTGCATCTGAAATTCAATATCGCTAATTTTTAGCCTTGCTCCGTCTAAGTCAAAGCCGCCCCCGAATAGCGGGGAGTTTGTTTTGCATGTCCAGAAGTAATTCTTGGGAATTATGCATGGTTTAATTGTATCAAAAATTACTCGCGATTAAAACAGAGCCGGAGGTGAGACTCGAACTCACGGCCTGAGCTTTACGAAAGCCCTGCTCTGCCTCTGAGCTACTCCGGCCTTATAAAATATGGGTTTATATTAACCTATTTTTTGCGATTTTGAAAGAACGGCAGAAAAAATAAAAACCGTGAATTTAACACGGTTACTAATCTTCAAGTCGGAACAAGCCGGCCGCGCCCATACCGCCGCCAATACACATTGCCTCAAGACCGTATTCCACACCGCGCCGCCTCATTTCATAGATGAGCGTAGCGGCAATCCTGGCTCCGGAACATCCCAACGGATGACCCAACGCAATTGCTCCACCATTTACATTGAGAATATCGCGACTAAGAGGTAAATCTCGCAACACCGCGAGAGCCTGCACGGCAAACGCTTCATTGAGTTCGATGAGGCCAACATCATTAAGTTTAAGCCAACTTCTCTGCAATAAATATCTAATTGCATAAACAGGACCAATGCCAAAAAATTCTGGCCTTACCCCAGTAACAACATAGTCAACCAAACAGGCCATTGGTTTTATGCCTAACCTTTTTGCAAATCTGCGCGACATAATAACAACCGCCGCCGCTCCATCACTCATTTGTGAAGCATTTCCAGCTGTCACCGTAGAGTCAGAATCTTTGTCCTTTTCTATCGGCTCAAGTTTGGCCAGTTTCTCCAAAGAAGTATTTCGCCTAGGTCCCTCGTCATTTTCAAATAAAATTTCTTTAATTCCCTTGCTCCCAATAATTACTTCTTCAGATGTAATTTTTACGGGCTCAATTCCCAATCTAATCTTCACGGGAAGAATTTCTTCCACAAATTTTCTAGCATCTTGGGCTTGAACGGCTTTCTGATGGCTCTCTAGGGCAAACTGATCCTGTTCCTGACGCGAAATGCTATATTTTTTTCTTAAAACTTCTGCACCGCCAATGGTTGTAATATACGCCCCGGGATCAATTTTAAGAAGCGTGGGGTTGGGTGGAACTTTTTCAAGAATCTGCATGGGCACCATGCTCATGCTCTCTACGCCTCCGGCTATGATTACTTCGGCTTTGTTAGCATTAATCCTATCGGCGGCAAGCGAAATGGCCTGAAGCCCGGATGAACAAAAACGGTTTATGGTCTGGGCCGGAACAGTAACCGGCAAATCAGCCAAAAGCGAGATAATTCTGGCAACGTTCATTCCTTGCACGTCTTGAGGCATGGCACAACCAAATATGACATCGTCAACCCAATGCGGGTCCAGTTGCGGCACTCTTTGCAAAAGATTCTTTATTACTGCGGCACCAAGATCGTCAGGCCTAGTTTGGCTTAATGCTCCGCCAATCCTGCCCACGGGTGTACGGCAGGCCGCCACAATAACCGCATCAGTATCTGATTTTTGAAACATAAGTCCTCCACTTTTTACCTATTTAAAAGATCCTTTTTTACTAACTCCGAAAAAATATTACCACAAATCACAAAACAAAGTCAACCAAATTTTTTATGTGCGTTACGGTTGGAGCGAGTGAGGAGGATCGAACTCCCGTCCCTAGCTTGGGAAGCTAGTGTACTACCACTGTACTACACTCGCCTTCAATTACTCACCAAATACTTCCACCACTCTTTTAAATTAGTTAAAAAAAATAAATCTGAAATAGAACCTGCTTGAGCGTCATTACTTTGCATATTTGTCTTTGGATTTTGATATACAAAAACAACTTTTTCATCGGGTTTTTTGTAATTAAGCTTTAGCCGCGCTTGCCGTTCCAAATAGGCATCGCTTTTCAGATAATCGCCTAATTTTTTTAATTCTAAACCGACTTTTTCAGCTTCATCAATTTTTTTGTTGATATTACTAAGCTCTCTGTTAACGGCAACAAGCGACGGTTCAAATTTGATAATTGAAAACAAAAAAAATACAATTATTAATAAAATCACTCCGGAAAACCATCTGGATTGAAGAATATACCTAAACATTTATTTCTTCGTCTAAGATTACTCGCTCATCTTTCCTCCTAATCCTATTTATCAGCTCAACTGTTTCGTCAGGCTTAGCAATTTTATCAAAAATAATTTCGTTATTAGCGGCTGTACGTATCTTGATATTGCCGTAATCATAAAGGGACGCTGAAAGCCCTTCCTTAGAATAAGAAGTTTCCAAAATATCTTGAAACAAAAGTTCGGTTACAGTTTTGGAGAAAAACCCACGCTGTTCATTTTCAACTATTCTCTGGTTGGTTATTATCAGGGCATCTGTCTTCCAAAGAAAATACCTATACAAAATTACCAAGACAACAATTAAAAATACGACGATGAGCAATAACCACCAATAACCAAAAAAATCAAAATTAAGTGCATATCTGATTAATATCATTCCGGCTATCAGAAATGGCCAAGTAAAAAATACCGGCAGCAGAAACATAATATGCTTGCGCGCAACCTTGATTAACTCTTCGTTTTGGCGTAAAATTATACTCATATGTTTTCTAAAAAAACCATAAAATATATCTCTATTGTAGTTGCTTTCCTCACAATCATTTCAATGGTCGCATTTTTACTAGTCCCGCTACTATAAATTATAGCTTGGCGGTTAAAAAATAGAAACCGGCGAACGCCGGTTTCTATTTTTTAAGCATTTCCAAAAATACTTTTTGCGGTATCTCTACTCTGCCCCTTTCTTTCATTTTGGCCTTGCCGCGCTTCTGTTTTTCCAACAATTTCTTTTTGCGGGTTACATCACCACCGTAAAGATAGCCCGTAACGTCCTTGCGCATCGCCCGAATATCTTCGCGGGCAATAATTTTACCGCCAATAGCGGCCTGCAACGTTACTGCAAATAGTTGCGGCGGTATTGTTGTCTTCAGTTTCTCAACTATTCTTTTGCCTTCACGATGTGCCTGCTCTCGCGGCACAATTTTAGAAAACGGCTCAACCATATCCCCTGCCACCAAAATATCCAGCCGTACCAAATCTGATATATCATATCCGGCCGGTTCGTAACTCATAGAGGCATAACCGGAACTGACGCTTTTTAATCGATCATAAAAATCGGTAATTATTTCCGCCAACGGCACGCGATATTTTAATACCACTATCTCTTTGGATAAATAATCGGTAGCCTCATATTGACTGCGCGTCTCCGCAGTCAGTTTCATCAACTGTCCCATATAAATTACGGGGCTTAATATTTCCAAACCAACCATCGGTTCTTCAATTTTTTTAATAATACCCTGATCTGGCAAGGCGCTGGCTGATCGGACCATCACAGTTTCTTCTCTACCGGTTGTAACTCTGTACTCAACGGATGGGGTGGAAATAATAAGTTTGAGTCCGAATTCACGCTTAAGCCGTTCACTGATTATCTCTATGTGCAGCATGCCCAAAAACCCCAGTCTGAAACCTCGCCCCAAAGCCGGCGACGACTCCAATTCGTATATTAAGGAGGCATCCGTAAGCTTCAATTTGCCAAGCGCGTCCTTGAGAACATCATAATCCTCGCTATTTTCGGGGAAAAAACTGGCAAATACCACCGGCCTCGGTTCTTGATAACCATGTAGTGGCTCAATTAACCCGCCGTCGTCAAATTTAAAAATTGTATCTCCGACTCTGACCTGACCGGGATTTTTAAGGCCCGTTGCAATATAGCCAACATCTCCAGACAATAACTGATTCTCTTTTTTCAGTTGCGGCATAAAATATCCGACCTCAACAACGTCAGAAACGACCTTTGACGCGAATAGTTTAATTTTCTCTCCATTTTTTATTGAACCGCCAAAAACCCTAACGTAAGCGATTACGCCTTTATACGTGTCAAAAGCAGAATCAAAAATCAAGGCACGCAACAAGTCGTGATTCTGCGGTTTGTCACCGGTGGTTGGGGATGGAACTTTTTCAATTATTTTTTGCAAAACCGCTGACACTCCCTCGCCGGTTTTGGCGGAAATTTTTAAAATTTCCATGCTGTTTTCTGGCAGTAAGTTCTTGATTTCTTCTTCAACCTCAACAACACGCGCGTTGGGCAAATCAATTTTATTAATGACCGGGATTATGGTCAAACCCTGCTTTTGAGCCAAGTGCAAATTGGCAAGTGTCTGCGCCTGCACACCCTTGGTAGCGTCAATCAACAAAATCGCCCCCTCAACAGCGGCAAGCGAACGGGAAACTTCATAGGAAAAATCTACGTGGCCAGGAGTATCTATGAGATTTAATACGTAACTCGTATTAAGTAGTACATAATTCATGCGAACAGGTTGGAGTTTAATTGTTATCCCGCGTTCGCGTTCCAATTCCATTTGGTCAAGGTATTGTTCCTGCATCTTGCGCCTCTCCACTGTTCCGGTTAACTCCAAAAACCTATCAGCTAGAGTCGACTTCCCGTGGTCTATGTGCGCAATAATACAAAAATTTCTGATATTTTGCATATAAATAAGCTAACACGGACTCCAAAAACAAAAAAGCCGCCTAGCGCGACTGTGTTGTTTTATGTTTTCATGACTCACTACCTAAAATTGATGTTGATTTCGCGATCAATTGACAAGTCGGAATTCAAAACCAAATTATCTCCGATGGTTTGCAGTCCGGCACTTTGGTTTAATACATTTTCCCCTTCTGGCAATTTAAAACTGAAACTAATCTGATCCTGTCCAGTACCAGATTGTTTTTGCCATAAAAGATTGTATTTCCCGTCGGCAACCATAAACGGTGTTGAATATTTAAGGACAACGGATTTAGTTTGTTGTGGTTTTGTAATCAGCCAAAAACCGAATACTGTCTTGCCAGACTCTTCAAAGGCGTCTACCCCAGCAAAGGGTCTGGTTGTGCCATCCTCAACACGCGCAAGATCTTGGTCTCTCTTGAATCCAATGTTGTCATAGTTAATAAGAGACTTGAAATCGGTTATTGAATGGCCCTGTATGCTCTCTAAACTAGATCCTTTGGGAACATAAACCTTTATATACGCTGGATTGTCGCGATTATAAAATCCGTATTTGGATCCCCCGCCATTGTGGGCACGATTTATTTTGAGCGTATGCTCTAATGCGCCGTCAACACCAATTTCAGTTTTCAAATTCATTGAGTTTTCTGTCACGAAATCAGTTTTAGAACCCTTAACATTGGCAAAAACGACTTGCAAGTAATCACCGCCGACGTGTTTGATTTCTCCACTTAATTCGTTTTTAAGGGCCATGTTTTCTAGGTCTGAATTTTGAAAATACGCCAAAACGTGCTTTTGTTTCACGGCTTCGGAAATTATGTTAAAAATCGCCAGCCACTGATCCTTATCCTGTTGAGCAAGACGTTCAAAAAACTTGGGTTGCAAATCGGTAAGTATTTGCTTGGGCGCGGAACGGTCCGCAACATATTCAACTTCATTTTGTATTTCAGTCAGAAAGTTGTCAGCACCAAGCGTTAACCCGTATTCCGACATTTCAATCGGGCCGACGATTTCAAAAATTTTGGCAATTACGTCCGGGGTAATCGTAAGCACGCCGTCAACCTCCGTCCCACCGTCAAGTTTATAAAATTCCATCACTTTGCGCGCTGAAGTCGGAAAGTCAGCGAACCAAGCGGCATCTCGCATTCCCCAACTGGGCGTAATGTGCTGAAGCGGAATGGGCGGAATTATATTTTCCTTTAAATTGGCATCGGCTCTATAAATGTCTTCAACAAAAATTTTCTTAAGTGTTCCGTTCTCAAAAGTTATCAAACCATAAGTACCTGGAAATCCACCGGTTGGTCTTAATTCGCTGTTATTTTGCAGTAAAATTAAATAAGTTTTAGGGCTATCACTGCCAACCAGCTTAAGCAAAAAATCGGAATAATCAGCGGCTTCACCGATATACCTTTGGAACTCCGGAATTTTGTTCTTGAAACTAATGAAAAGTTCCTGCTTGTCGGACGGAATCGTGGCGGCATCAATATCGGCAAGCAAACGATCTGCCCTATTTATATTTTTATCGGCAAAGTTGAGGATGTCTTTGAACTCTGTAAGCAACTTGGAAATTGATACGCTACTTTTCTGACTACCACTTAGTCCTCGTCCTGAGCTACCAACAGAAGGATCTAAAAAAGCCAACAGATTTGTTTTATAAAGAGTTCCAAATGCCAGCGATAAATTTTCTCCTGCCTTAGAAAGACTCTGGCCGGCCTCAACCAAATTATTGGCTGTTTTTATTTTATTCAGGCCCGGCAATTCACCAAAAACAGATAGAAACGAAGCCCCCAATTGGTTGAGCGTCCCCGATGCCCTGTTAAGATCGTCGTATGCTAAAGCAAAACTGTCAGCGGCCCCAATAAAACTTAAATCTTCCAGTTTGCGTTTGGCTTCTTCCAGATTAGCCATGGCGTTGTTGCCGTTTTGAATAATATTATTACGAGCCCAGATACCGCGATGCCTTACCAAACCCAATATTAAAAGTCCCGGTAATGCGATACTTGCAACAAAAACCATGGCTTTGCGGTTGAATCTGAACCAAGATGACCACTTTGCCCCACCCTTGAAAAAGGCTTTTTTGGATTTTGCGGCTGAAAGCCGCTTGCCCTTTTCAAGGGCGGGGTTGTGCGATAACAGTTCACGGTTTTTTTGGAGATTTTCAAGCCATATTTCTATCTCACGAGAAGCGGGTGAATGCTGATGGACATCGGCAGCATGAATAGTTTGAGTTTGCTCGTCAGACCCCATTTCTGGCACGATGCTCTTCGCTTCAGAACCAACAGCAAACACTGACTCAACAGCAACGGAATTCCAAAAATTCTTGAGGTTTTCATTGTTTGATACGATATTAGTTGGCTCTATATCATCAACACCTTGATGCCCAACAAATTTCACTCGTGATCCTGACGAAATCTGCTGATGAATCCTGCCTCCAACACTTGCCAATTCGGCATTCACATCAATAGATTCCGACATGGTCCTCTCTAGTTCTTTTAATATGGCACCCTTACTGAATGTTGTTAACTCATATTTTTTAGGAAAATCAGGACGTTGTGGCAATTTCATCATCAATTCTTCCCAATAATTTTCCTCAGGCAAGGTTCCTGTTTTCTCAATGACTGTTTTGGTTTTTTTACTTTCTAAATTTTGCGTCTTTTGGGCTTGTAAGTTGAGTTCTCGCTTGATTTGAGAAAAAATAAAACCTGCCGATTTTATTGTCGGCCGTATATCAAACATGGCCAAAAGAATGTTTTTCTTTGGCATCTACTTTTATTATACAACTAATCCAGATTTACCAGCTGTGGATTGTGTGTCCGTCTAACTAAAAACCGCGAATACGCGGTGCTTTTGGTCTGTCTGTTATACGATCCTCCTCTTGTGAACATCGGCAAACAATGGACCTAGAATCTTGAAAATCCAAACAACTAAAAAAGCGGTGAAAATCTTACTTAATAAGTTCATGCCAGACCATTGGAAAGTTAAAAGAAAAACGCCGGCAAATAAAATTACTCCCCCAAAAATAACAAGAACAATACCAGATCCCGGAACGTCTGGATGTCGGCCGGTTAAACTATTCTCATAATACCAACACCACAACCAAGCATAGCCCAGCACTAACAATAAATATTGATTCGCAAAATATCCGATCAAAAATCCGATTAACAACAGGGCGACGTAAGGAATCATAATCAACATACTAGCTCCGATTTTAAAAAAACATCAGTTCAATCGTATGGCTTGCCTTTAATAATGTCAACGATCTTGGCTTTAAAGACATCTTTATCAAACTTCAACGCGTGCTCGCGGATTACTTTTGAATTCCAGTCGGTTTGATAATATTGGCCTATCGCTTGGGCAAGAGAAATCTCGGTTTGGTCATTAAAAAATATGCCGGTTTGATTTTCTATAATAGTTTCCAAAGCGCCGCCGCCTCTATAGGCAATCACTGGGCGGCCAGAAGCCATTGCTTCAAGCGGCACGATACCAAAATCTTCTTCCTGTGGAAATATCAACGCCTGCGCGCGAGCATAGAGCTCCGGTATTTTATAATCCGAAACTAAACCCAGGAACTCAACATTGGGTTTGACTCGGCCCGAATTCACCGAACGGACTATTTTTTCAAGATGTTTGCGTTCAGGCCCGTCACCGACAATCTTGAGTGGTTTGTCGATAGCGTTAAACACCTTCACGGCAAGGTCAAAACGTTTATACGGTACGAGTCGGCCCACCATCAAAAAATAATCGTCAACCTCACTGCTTATGTGATATTTGTGCGCGTCAACCGGCGGATAAATAACTTCCGCATCATGATTATAATATTTTTTAATCCTAGATTTTACAAAACCCGATGTCGCTATGAACCGATCAACACGTAACGCCGCTTCTTTGTCCCAAAGACGAAGATAGGTTATAAAAAACGGCACAAGTTTTTTAATTGGCCAGAAATAGCGAAATTCTTCAATGTAACGATGACTACCGTCCCACAGAAATCTAGTCGGAGTAAGGCAATAATTAATATGGCGGGTATGCGGTTTTGTAATTATGCCTTTTATAAATGAGGCCGACACCGACAAAACTACATCATAGTAAGACAAATCAAACTGCTCCACCGCAAGCGGCATTAGAAGCGGGAAAATGCGGTGATGTCCACGAACAAGAGGCAATTTTTGTAAAAAAGAGGTATGAATTTCACGTTCCTTGAATACTCCTCCGGTCATCCGCTCATCATAAATTAAAGTGTAAATAGGCGCCTCCGGAAAAATCTCGCAGAGCACCTCTAACACTCTTTCCGCTCCTCCATATTGATTCAGATAATCGTGAACAAGCGCAATTTTCATGTTTGAAAGCCTATCACGGCCGAAAATAAAAAACAAAGATCCTTAAATAAAAAACGGGAATCTTATGATAATTTAATACGGATAAATATTTTACTTTCAATATTATACGATCGTGTTGGAATGAAAGTAAATAAAAAAATAAGGTGAGGTAGAAATATGCCCGATAAATAGTCTGTAACAATCCTTGCATTTTAATACGATCGTGATAATAAGAAAGGATGAATAAATCTAAAAACAAAGGTACCAAAACACTAAAGAACGTCAGGGCATTCGGGGTGGTCAAAACAATTTTGGCGGTATTGCAGGAAACTGTCGGAATTACAATAAAGTCATTCTTTCCCCATCCCTACTCGCATATCTTCTGTAATCACAAAAATAAACAAGATTTTTATTTGGCAATTCACCGCTTAAATAAACGGGGGTTAATTAAAAAAATTGACGGTACTTTTCGATTAACACGCAGGGGCGAGAAAGAAGCATTCTTTGCTCACTTGGACGCGCAAGCGTTACTCTATAAACCTAAAAAACTAAAATGGGATGGTTACTGGCGGATGATTATATTTGATGTGCCAGAGAAAAAAAGAAAATACCGCGATTACCTCCGACAAATGTTAAAAACTCTTGGCTTCAAGGAATTGCAAAAAAGCACTTGGGTTACGCCCTACCCCATTCCCGATTTTCTTAAAGAATTATTATGGGAAGAGCGCATCAAGCGCTTCACGAGATTTATTAATATAAAAGAAATTGATTATGACCAAGATCTTAAAAAATCATTCGGCCTAGTAAAAAACTAAAAAAACAAAACCGGCTCATTGGCCGGTTATTGAACAAGGGATATTTGGGGTTTTATTTGTCCTGTAAGAATTTTCATATCAATATCATCTACGAATTCTAGTTCGAACCATGTATCGGGATCAATTATAGAAAACCTCCCATCTGAGTAATATATTGCTCGGACTGGATATTCTGGAGGATTTCCACCCAATTCGTGAATTTGCAAAATATTTTTTTGCATTAATTTTGCAAGTTCTATCCAGCCCTCATCGTCAATTGCACGACAAGTTCCCAATTCGCTGTAGCTTGGTGCCGTCTGTTGCACAAATCTTTTTGCTCGAGGTTTAGTATAATAATTCCATGGCTCTTTGACAAATATTTGAGACAACTTTTGCAAATCAAGTTGTAATATCTCAAAAAGGCGATCCATTCTCATAAAAAGAGCTTTATCTAAACCAAAGCCATCTTTTTCCCCAGGAACTATAACTTTGAAACAAGGTGAACGACCGCCAGGTTTTGTAAAGTTTCTTACAAAAAGAGTAACGCCCGGGAGTCGATTATATAATTCCATGAATTGATTTTCTTCTTTATTTGTTACCTTGCCTACTCCTCTAATCCACATGTCTGCCTCCAACTCCAATTGTGAAAAAACGAAAATTCCCCTTTGAAATGCAACTCGATAAAATGAGTGTATGAAGAGGAAAAAAACATTTCGGCATTTGGATCGATCTGACCGAGATCGGCTAGAGATTCTTTTGCGGGAAGGCTATAGCCAGGTCGAGATCGCCCAGGTCTTAAAAGTAAACAGAAGTACCATCTCTAGAGAGATCAGGAAGCGAAAAAGAAAAAACGGTATCTATGATTCAGATACCGCCCAGCATAAGGCCAGAGTCAAAAGAGGTAATAGTAAGTATCAGGGCATGAAAGTGGAGGATAATCCTGAGTTGAAGCAATATGTCATTAAAAATCTACAGAAGCACCGTTCCCCAGACGAAATTGCTGGTAGAATGAAACTAGAACGACAACCCTTCTATGCCAGCAAGAAAGCCATCTATCACTGGCTATACAGTTCTTGTGGTGACGGCCACTGCAAGTATCTTTGTACCAAGAGACAGCGTATGGAAAAAAGAGTCACAATTCCCAATAAAATCAGTATTTTTAAGCGGCCGAAGTATAAATGGATGCAACATGCCGAAGGCGATCTGTTTGTATCACCTAGGAGTGCAGAGACTCCGGCCTCAGTGGCCATGGTCTGCCTGCCCAAGAGCCAGTACTTAGTGGCTGAAAAAATCATAAATCGAAAACCAACAACAATGATTGAGGCCGTTAGCAAAATCGATAAGCAAGTAAAGATGCACACACTAACCCTAGATCGGAGAATCGAAAACCGCTATCATGAGCGGTTTGCGATTGCTGCCTACTTCTGTGATTCGCACAGTCCCTGGCAGAAGCCACATGTCGAGAACAATATCGGCTTACTGCGAAGATGGTTCATTCCCAAGAAGACCAATCTGTCTAAATTAGAAAATGCAGAGTTACAAAAATATATTTCAATTTTAAATCACAAGTATCGAAAATCTCTAGGCTACCACAGTGCCTATGAGGTGGCCAAGGAGTCTGGTATATTAAAAGAAAGTAACCCTTAAGAGTTGCAGTTCACTGGTGAATTTAAGAGAACTTTGCTATAATATATTAGCACAGCTAGTTTTACATGTCAAGCCGCCGATTTATCGCGGAGAATTTTTAGAACAGTGAGAATTAGGATTTTGATATCCTGCCACAAAGACCAGTTTTCAATATAAAACGTGTCCAGCGCCACCTCTTCTTCAAACGGCAAATCGGAACTGCCGGATATCTGGGCAAGTCCAGTTATACCGGCCTTGATGGCCAATACGCGCCTGTGATGCTTTTCGTATTGGGAAATCTCATCCGGCTGGTGAGGTCTGGGGCCAACTAGAGAAATCTTGCCCCCCAACACATTCCAAAGCTGCGGAAACTCATCCAAACGAAAGTGACGTAAAAACCTCCCAACCCCAGTTATGCGAGGATCATCTTTAATTTTGAAAAGCGGACTATCGGTACGCTCGTTGAGCGGTGCTAAATATATCTTGTACTTTTCGGCGTCTTTAATCATAGAGCGAAACTTGTGTAGTTTGAAATGCTTATTCCTGCTCACCCTATCAAGATGGACAAAGACGGAACCCTCTGTCTCCCATTTGATTGCTAAAGCGATTAATGTAAAAAGTGGCAACAAAATTATGAGACCCAAAAGGGAACCAAAAATATCAATAATTCTTTTTGTAACCTTATTCCAACCTTCCAAAGCGGTTCGACGCAACTCTACCAACGGCACACCCGCCAATGCGTCAAAAGCAAAATTCGCCGTCATTGTCTGATAAATATTTGGTACAAACCTAAAAGTCAGATGATTTTCGTGGCAAAATTCAACAATCTCTATTACTTTATCTGCTGGATAGTTGGGATTGGCTAATAAAACTTCGTCAATACCGGGATTGCCTATTGCTGACTTGACCTCAACCACTTCTGGATTACTCAGGTGTTTGACCACACGATAACCCAAGGCAGGATTATCCATGATATGGTGGACAATTTTTTGAGAAGTTTTATCTTCGCCGATTATCATTACTTTGTGAATGCCGAAATCATGCCGGGAAACAAGGTATCTTTGGATGTAGCGCATCAGCAACCGTCCAAGCGAAACGAAAACAATTGCAAAGAACCAAGCGCCCAAAACCAAAAACCTGGAATCAAACAATTCCTGCCTCAAAAAAATATATATAATGATCGCCATTATGCCAGCCGAAGAAGCAATCGCAACCTTAGAAAATTCTTCAAGAGTCTTCCTGGTACTTATAAGCTGGTAAAGACCGGAGATAGCATAAAAAACTATAAACACAGACGACATAACAAATATTAAAATAAGATACCTATCAAACGGCAAATTTAATTCAAAAAACACCGGCCTAAATGACGACAGTATGCGGGTACGCAAAAAATAAGTGACAACACCAGCCGCCATAAGCATTATAAAATCAAGCGGCAGAAGTAATACACTAAATATTAATTCCGATTTTTTCATCCCGTACGAAGTAGCTGCTGCGCAGTTATTAACATGAATTACAGGCGCAGAACTATTGTTGTTATACATTCAAACCCCGTTCGTTTAACCCGTTAGGGCTACTTCGTACGGGATTCATTGCACTCAAACTACTCCGAAATTAGTCTTTATTCAAGCCACCTAAAATCCGCCTCATTGGCGGATTTTAGGTGGCTTGGCAAATCTATAAGCCGAATTCTGTATTTGTGTGATTATTTATCTGGGCCGATTATTACTAACCGGCTCTAGCGTACGAACTTTTCGAATTCTTCGACAAGCTCAGGACAAGCCGTCACCCATCAAAGAAAACGCTGTACTTGCACCAGGCAGGGTTTGGCACGCACCCGTGTCACCACGAGGCGATCCCGTTCGGGAACTTTTCACCCGTAGTCCCAGCGTAAGCCGCCGGGAGCTCGGAATAGTTTCTGTGCCACTTTCCCTAGATTTTATTTCGCCGCTCTTCTCTTAAGAGGAAGAATGGCGAAACTTATATCTGGTGGCCATTAACCACTGCCCTTGGCTTCACCGCGCTACACACTGTGCGGCTTCGGCGAAGTAGTGTTCGGACTTTCCTCCATGAAGTCCTCAACCGACGCCTAAAGGGCGAAGGCGAGCTACTCCACAGCAATCACCCGATTTACCAAACCAATTTAATTATATCATAAAGCAACGAAAACACAAATTTAAAAGGGGCTAGGCCCCCATAATTTGTTTATGTAAAAATTCAATATTTTCTGGCTCACTTTTCAAGAATCGCCGGATTGCAGACAGTCGCATCCGCAAATCATCACCCATAACACAGCCAGCAACAACATTTTTCAATCTTTCCCCTATTTCAGGCAACATTTGTGAAAAAAGCAATCTGGTTAAATATGACCTACAATCATTAACCCCGCTATTTTTTGCCAAAACGGCCAAAACACTTTCCAAAACATATATACTAATAATGGAATCACATAGCTGGCTTAAAATAAACTGATGAGACTCCAGTTCTTCGGGCTTATGAAATGTTTGCGCAACTGTCCCGCTGGCCAATAGTGTAGCTTTTTTAGCACTATTTAGTTGCAATAATAATTTGCCAATCAAATCGCTCGGCCCAACCGATTGGCTTGGCGCGATAGCCTCGCCTAGAACCTGACTGATAGCGGCAGGCAAAGAAAGTTCACCGGCGCGTTTCAAAAAAACAGAAATAGCGAATAGTCTATTTATTTCATTCGTTCCCTCAAAAATTCTATTAATTCTAGCATCCCTGTAGCGTCTTGCCACGGGCAATTCCTCACAAAAACCGGAACCACCGTGAATTTGCACGTTTTCGTCGGTAATGTAATCCAAAGCCTCACTACAAAAAACTTTTACCAACGAACACTCAATCGCGTATTCACCGATCGCCTTTAAAACCGCGTTCGAATCTTCGGCATTTATCTGACTGCATGCTTCCTCCAAAAGTCCGGCAAGTCTGTACATGACAGATTCCATGGCAAATATTTTTGCGGACATTTCGGCAAGTTTTTGTCTGATCAAACCAAATTCTATGATGGGTCTGCCAAACTGTTTACGCTCTTTTGCATACTTAGTTGCTTCTTCAAGGCATAGTCTTCCCGAACCCAAACAAGCAACACCTAAAATGAATCTGCCGAGATTTAAAACGTTCATGGCAATCTTAAAACCCTTGCCCGATTCACCAAGCAAATTGGAATCGGGAACAAACACATCATTCAAAATAAGCGTAGTTGTGGACGAACCGCAGATACCCATTTTGTGCTCTTCTCTGCCAATAACTACACCGCTGAAGTTCTTCTCAACAATAAAGGCAGTTAATTTACCATCAAGTTTTACGAAAACAGTGAATATGTCTGCAAAACCGCCATTGGTTACAAAAATTTTCTCGCCGTTTAACATGTAACCGCCATTTATTTTAACCGCAGTAGACCTGGCGGCATTTGCGTCAGAACCAGATCCGCCTTCGGTAAGCGAATATGCCCCGATCCATTCGCCGCTTGCAAGTTTCGGCAAATATTTTTCTTTTTGCTCGCGAGTACCGAAAAGCACGATGGGCCATGTGCCGATGCCTTTGTGGGCAAGCACGGAAACTGCCATTGAACCGAGCGGGGCAATCTCCTCGGTAACAATCATGGAAGATATTTTATCCAAACCGCCGCCGCCGAATTCTTCCGGAATCTCAACGCCCAGAAGACCAGTTTCAGCAAGTTCAATCATGACCTTGCGAGTTAAAACAAAGTCCTTAGATTCCAATGCCGCATAAACTTCTTTTTTTCCGATAGTATCGGCCACAAACTCTTGAACTGTTTGACGGATTAATTTTTGTTCTACGCTCAAGTCGTCAATACTGAAAATATCAGGCAATTTATCAACCGGTAATATGAACTCGCCACCTCGCATCATGTTTTTCTCCCGTTTTAAAAGAGCAACTATGCAAGTAGGGTTTATCACAAAACCCCGCCCTTGAAAAGGGCGGGGTAAATTAAGTTACAAAAGTTTATTTAGTTCTTTATCCAGTACCGCATTCACTAAACGGTCAGCACCACTGTTGTCTTCCCGTGGGATATGCTTAAAGGTTACGCTAGCAAAATCCATTTTCATATTCCATATCTCTATGAAATGCTGCTGGATATTACGGTCCATGATTTTATAATGGCCGCTAAGCTGACGCTCGACAAGTTCACTGTCAACGTGTACCTTGATTTCTGCTTCACTGGCAGTTTGCTTGCCAATTAAAAGTTTTATTTTCTTCAAAGCAAAAATTACCGCCTGATATTCGGCATCGTTATTTGTGGTTTTACCGATATATTCGCCGTATTCTTTCTTCAATGATCCGTCTGCTGATTCAATGACCACGCCGATAGCTGCAGGCCCCGGGTTGCCACGCGACCCACCGTCGGTATGAATTAAGTATTTACTCATGATTATCTAAATATTCTATAACTTTTTCGGCAATTTTAACAATTTCTTTTTTGGAACTACTCTGTGTGGCACCTACATTTTTATGACCGCCCCCACAGTATCTCAACATGAGATTACCGACATCGACCTTGCCCAACGATTTGACCCACGGATTCTTGCCCACTCCGAGATGATAACTGTTACCCGTCTTTTCAAGAATAACGGAATACTTTATATTCGGATATGCCAAGTAAATCATAAAGTGATTGTAGTCAGAGTCTGCATTGGTGGCATCTAAAAATGCTGCGCGCTTATAAAGTTTTGATGATTTTTTTGAATTTTGTAGGGCCTTATTCTGCCCGGATATAAGTTGGCTAATTTTTGTTTTGATGGACTTTTCACTGACAATTTCTTCCAACGACTTTTCGGCAAGTTTTTTCAATAAGCTTGGCCTATTTTTCAAATTATTATCATTGCTTAAAAACAAACTAAACTGCATGGCTGGCTTACTGTAATCTAGAGCATCACGAGCTGATTTATAGCCGGCGGAATCTATGATATCAGCCCATTTGGCTAATTCTTTAATGTAACTCGGAGCGTTAAAACTAAAATATTTTTTCAGATGAAAAAGTATCATACCGCAACAAGATTTACATTTGGGATCACGATAATGGGTCACGCTGTTTCTATACTTCTTTTTCCAACTTGATAAAGATGGGCTATCAAAAGATGTGCCATGGTGATCAAACCACCAGCTTGCGGCGCTATGATAACGAAAATCAAGCAGGATAAATGGTTTTTTGAATCTATAATTTACCCACCCTTTATAAATCTCGGGTGCGTAATCAATCGGATTGAAAGAAATGATATTATCTCCGCGGCTACGTAAAAAATTAAGCATCACCGCACCGGATGCCATGCCGTCTAGATCGTTATGGAAATATAAGTGGTAGTTCATTATTTTAGTAATATACCAGAACTTCAAGCCCAGGCAATTTATTGCCGGCAAGAAACTCAAGCATGGCTCCGCCGCCGGTAGAGACAAATGAATAACGGCCGAGTAAGTCAATTTTATCAACTGCCGCAATGGTATCACCGCCGCCGATTATAGACTTGGATGCCGATGCTGTTGCTTCGGCAATCTTGCGGGTACCACCGGCAAAAGCGTCAATCTCTGATAGTCCCATCGGTCCGTTCCAAATAACAATCTTGGCCGCTTTTATAATTTCAGTATAATGTTTGGCGGTCTCTGGCCCAATATCAAGAATCAGGTGACCGGGATCAATGTTTTTAACTTGCTGTATTTCTCCTCCGGATTGGCCGCTTTTATCATCAGAAATCAATAAATCTTCCGGCAATATTATCTTCTCACTTTCTATGTTAAGTAAAAAATCGTCATCAACCACTGATGCACCGACGTCTATCCCCCGAACTTTAAAAAAATTGTTTGCTAGTGCTCCGCCAATTAAAATTTTCTCTGCTTTATCTAGAAAATTTTTGATAACAGGTAATTTAGTTGAAATTTTTGCTCCGCCAAATACCAAAATTTTACCCTCCACCGGAGATTCCATGGCTTGTTTAAAGTTTTCTGTTTCTTTTTTTATTAAAAATCCCGCGTATGACGGCAAGCATTTTGTTATAGCAACAACTGATGCGTGATTGCGATGCGTCACTGCGAAAGCATCGTTGATAAAATAATCAAAACCTTTCGACAAGCTGACGGCAAGCCCTTCATCGTTTTTAATCTCACGTGGATCTTGGCGGATATTATCCAAAAGCAAAGTCTGGCCTGCCGCAAAAAGCACATCAATATTTGGCAACTCTGAATGGGGCACAAGCGTAAGGGTGTACCCCAAAATCTCACCCAATCCCTCAACAATCGGACCGAAACTCGCATTCGAAGTGTCGTGACCCAAATGGCCGATCAACAAAACTTTGGCTCCGTAATTTATCAAATAATCCAGGCTTTCTTTTGAAGATTTGATTCTAAAATCTTCAACAATCTTACCGTTTAAAATTGGCACATCAAAATCAACCCTCAATAGGACCCTCTTGCCGTTTAATTCTTGTTTTTTTAAGTCTGACAGATACTTCATAACAAGTTAGAAACTTTTTCCAAAATTTCGGCAAATTCCTCTTTGCGTAAACTCGCACCGCCGATGACGGCACCAGAGATCTCTTGATGTTTCAAAAAATCAACTATGTTTTTATCGTTAATGCTTCCACCATACAAAAATCCGGGCATTTGACCTGTCCGAAAATCATATCCAGAAATTAGGTAATTAGAAATTAGGCCAATTGCTTTGAGAATATTATCGGGTGTATCTGATTCAGCACCGGGAGTCGTACTAATTGCCCAAACCGGTTCGTAAGCAATCAAAATTTTTGTAACTTGCTCTGCCGTTAGTCCTGCCAAACCTGCCGACAACTGTTGTTCTAAAACAGCCGCTAAATCGTCGCCACAATTTTTTTCACCCACCAAAAGTACGGGAGTAATGTCTGCCGCAAGCGCTGCTTTTGCTTTTCTATTTATTATCTCGTCTGACTCGCCAATCTTGTATCGCCTGTCTGAATGGCCAACCAGTGCGTGAGAAATATTAAATTCTTTCAACATATCTATGGACACTTCGCCTGTATAAGGGCCGGATTTTTCCCAAAAAATATCCTGCACTCCCAATCCAATTGCCAACTGTCGGTTGTCGGCTATTAATTTTTTAGACAACTCCTCAAGATATACAGACGGTGGACAAATAATAAGCTGTATATTTTGATATTTCGAAATTTCACCTAAACAAAAATCAAAAATCTCCATGGCTTCATCCAGTGTGGTAGGATTAGCTTTCCAATTCGCGATTATTATTTTATTTTGCATTTTTATAAAATATATAAACTAAAAACTAATAATTATTCAATGAGTGGCATGCTTGCGTTTAAGATGGCGATAAATATACCAAAAAACAAAAACTGCCGAGATTAGCATGGCAACCCGTTCTAAGACATCAAAATACGGTTTAATTAAAGAAAGGTTTTCTCCTGTTTTTTTACCCAAAAATAACAGGAAAAGATTATACGGCAGCATACCCAGGAAACTGTAAACGGCGAACTTTTTGAAATTCAATCTTGATACGCCAGCCGGAATAGCTACAATTGAGCGAGCAAACGGCAAGAAACGCCCGTAAAAAACTAATTTCGCGCCGTGTTTGGCAACTAACCTATCAAGGTGATCTAAGTCGTGCTTATAAATCAGAAAATATCTGCCATACTTTTCTAAAAATGGTCGGCCGCCTCTGGCAAAAATCATATAAAGAACTAACTCGCCGATCAGGGCGCCGATACTGACAATTATAAAAATTACCCAGAGTGAAAAAACGCCACGTCCGCTTAGGAAACCATACAGAGGCAACAAAACTTCCGTCGGAATTAAAGATATGCTAACTCTATCCAAAATTGACAATAAAAAAGCTCCACCGTAACCACACCGCTCCATGAGCTCCAGCGACCAGACACCAATTGTGCCAAAAAATAAATTCATCCCGTTAGAAGTAACCCGCCCAAGGTCCTTCGGACCGCGCGTAGCGCGCGGGCGCGACCTCTAACGGGATTTATTAAATTTCGGTTTCGCGAAGTAATCTGGCAGTTTCGTCAGGATCAACAATATTCACTTCTACACCGCTACCCAATTCAAAAGCTCCGATCGTAGATATCTTGGGTATAATCTCGACATGCCACGTATAAAATTCATGGACATCCGTAACTGTATTTTCAAGCGGTGCGGTGTGAATAAAAAAATTATAATCCGGATCCTTGAGGGCTACCTGTATTTTTTTGAATATTAATTGCATTACCTCGCCAAGATAGATAAATTGTTCTTCTGGCATTTTCTCAAAGTGGGCATGGCTTTCTCTGGGAAATATCCTAACCTCGTATGGAGTTTTGGAAACAAATGGACAAAAAGCAATAAAATACTTATTTTCATAAATGATTCTTTTTTTCTCGCTCTTCTCCCATTCAATCATCACATCGTATATCCTTTTTTTATTCTCGCTGTAAAATTTTTCCGAACCGTTGATACTCCTTCTGACATCTGGCGGCAAAACCGGAATAGACATAATCTGAGAATGCGGGTGTACCATGCTGGCCCCGGCGCGGAGACCGTGATTATGGAAAATTAAAATATATTTGCTTGAACCATGATCCAACATGGATAAATACCTATCCCTATAAATTTTAAATGTTTCAGCTAATTCTTCTTTGGAAAAATCATCCAGAAATTTGTCGTGTTCTTTGAATATAACGACTTCGTGTCTGCCTGTAGCTTCTTGGGTTCTGAACGGACCGGCGGACTTCAGCGGACTAGCTACTCCCTCTAAAACTGCCGAATATTTATTTTTTACTACTTTAACAAACCAGTCGGTTTGTTCTTTGTTATTATATGTCGCCACGACAGTATTATCGTATTTTTCGGGATCTTCAAAAGGACACTTGTTTTTAGACAGTGTTTTTACTCTATATGTTAGTTTTGTCAGTTCCGGCCTCCGGGTGCGGCCGGTCGCAAACAAAACCCACTCGCCAGAAACCAGGTCTTCCCTAAATTCGTTAAGCATATTTGTTGGTTAATAAATTCCACCTAATACGCAATACTTCAAATAGCATTTTAATCATACCCGAAAATTTAACTTTGCTTTCCGCGTCGTTTACCCACCGTATCGGAGCTTCTTTTATTTTAAAACTAAGTTTTCGGGCAATCGCCAAAATCTCAACATCAAACGCCCACCGAAAAATAGTCTGTTTGGCAAAAACCGAGTCAGTGGCATTACGAGAAAATGCTTTAAATCCTGCCTGCGAATCCTTGACCCCAAGGGGTACAAGAGTGTGTACGATCAGCCGAAAAACTCCTCCTAAAAAATCTCTTGTCCATGACTGTTTAACCGCTATATTTGCCCCCGTAATTCTCCTGGAACCGATTACAATATCGTAACCCATGGTAAAAAATGGTAAAAATCCTTCAACTTGTTCAATGGATGTTGAATTATCGGCATCCATAAACAACCTATAATCTCCTTGGGCCTCCAACATACCTTTCTGCACCGCCCAGCCCTTACCGTGATTTTCTTCATTATCAATTATTTTGAGACTTGTAATTTGCGATTTTAGGTTTGAGACAACACCAACAGTGTTGTCCTTTGAACCGTCACTTACCACAATTATTTCGTACTCATAAGATTGCCGCGCCAAATACTCATAGACGCCTAAAAGCGTTCTCTCAATTCTTTTTTCCTCGTTATAGGCTGGAATAATAACAGAAAGAAACATGAATAAATTATAGCAAAAAATATCGCTTCGCCACAAATCTATGGTCTTGCGATGACCATAGATTTGTGGGCAGAATTTATAAAAAAGAAAAACCGCTTAGCTAGCGGCAAATGGAAAAATGTTTTATTTTGTTTGTAATTTTAAGTGGAATTAGAATGCACAATTTTTAATAATAACTTTTTAGGAATAATTTTCCTAAATCTAAACAAAATCTCCATAACTAAATATACGACTATGAGATTAGACGCAAAATGAACCAAAACGGAAGGTAAAAAATAAACAAATCGGTCATACAAAACTCCCAATACTATTTGCAGAGTTTCAAACATTGAACCTCCTATGAGTTATAAAGGGGCTTTTATCTTAAAGTACTACTTATTTAATTTGTTGTCAATACCATCGGCCCATCCTTAGTTATAGCAACCGTGTGTTCAAAGTGGGCGGCAGGAGAGCTATCGACGGTGTTGTAGGAGAAGCCGTCTTTGCCTTTGATAAGTTTCCAACTACCCGCAACTACCATCGGCTCAATAGCTATCACCATTCCTGACTCTAGTTTGGGTCCAGCGTCAGCAGGACCGTAATTCGGCACTTGTGGCTCCTCGTGAAGTTCACGTCCGATACCATGACCGACAAGATCGCGAACAACATTAAAACCGTTTTTCTCAACTACAGTTTTGACGGCATGGCCGATTTTGCCAACACGATTACCAATTTTTGCCTGTTTGATTCCGGCGTTAAGCGCTTCCCTTGTTACCTCAATTAACTTATGGAGTTTTGGGTTAGACTTTGCCCACTCCATATAACTAAGTTTGCCCAATACCGGTATTGTCAATGCGGCATCTGAATTAAAATCGTTATAAACTACGCCCATATCCAAACTGATAATTTCACCCTCTTTTAATTCGCGCTCTGACGGGACACAATGCACAACCTCATCATTAACCGACGTGCATACTGCGGCCGGATAACCTCCATAATCCAAAAATGCGGGTTTAACTTTGTAAAACAAAACGAGCTCGCGCGCGAGCTTATCAAGATCTTTGGTGGTAATCCCCGGCTTCACTGCTTCTGATAATTTTTTCAAAATCTTGGCCAGGATTCTGCCACCTTCACGCATTATTTGAATTTGTTCAGCTGATTTGATTTCAATCACATTAGTAATTAGGGGTTAGAAATTTTTGAGTATATCCTCCTGTACCATTCCTATGGGTTGTTCACCTTCAATAGTTATAACATCATAACCATTGTTTTTGAGATAATCTAATACCGGCTTGGTCTCTTCCAAAAATACGCGATATCTTTCTTTTATAATCTCCGGCTTATCAAGACTTCTAGTTATAATTAGCGAACCGTCTTCGGGACAGGTAACAAGGTCGCGGTATTGCGGAAAACCTGGAATAGGATGCCTGTTTTTTTCACAAATCCTGCGACTGGTATTACGCCTGATTGATTCCTCTTCGCTTAGGGTTATATAAAAAATTTTAATATTTTCACGACCATATAATTTTTCGAATTCAGGTATCTCGTTTTCAGCTTCATATAAAGTTCGAGGCGATCCGCTAAAAACCATCCCCCTTCCAGCAGAAGCTGATTCTCTGGCCTTTCCTATAACTAATTTCGCTGTCCAAGGCGGTGGAAAAAGGTCCCCAGAATCATATCTTCTTTTGGCTTCGGCAACTTCGGAATCGGTTTTAACAAGTTCGGGATTGTTAATCTGGTCTTCTCCGAGCTTGGATGTCTCTACGTGTTCCAAATCAAATTTTTTAGCAATCAGTTCTGCTTGCGTACCCTTGCCTGCTCCCGGAGGCGCGATAAAGATTATTACTTTTAACATATATCAATCCTAACAACTTTATGCACTTGCGCCAAGAAGATAAAAAAATAGGCCTGAGCCTATTTTTTTATCTTCTTGTTAGATTTTATAATTTCTAATACTCGTACATTGAAAGTTGCGCGTCTACTGATTTCATAATTTCTAAAATGACACTGACGACAATCAGAATCGAAGTACCACCAACAGTAAATGTGGTTATACCCGTAAAACCCCTGACGACCTGGGGCAAGACCGCGATTATCCCAAGAAATATAGCTCCAACAAGCGTTACGCGATTTAGCAGGTGTAGCAGGAACTGCGATGTTGGCTGGCCCGGGCGAATACCCGGTATATAACCGCCTTGTTTCTGTATATTCTCGGAAATTGATTTGGGATCAAAGGTAACAGCAGTGTAAAAGTAAGTAAACAGAACTACCAGCAAAAAATAAGATATTCCGTAAATAACCTGGTCCTGAACGAATTTATTGAAAAAAGCTGCAATACCAGATACAAAAGCAATCTTGGAACCGCTCAAAAAAGTTGCGATCATGCCGGGAAAAAGAAGGATAGAAAGTGCAAAAATAATAGGCATCACACCGGCATTATTAACCCGCATCGGCAGATAAGTTGAAACGCCTCCAAAAACCCGTGATCCACGAATTCGCCTGGCATAATTGATGGGAATATTCCTTTGGGCTTCCGTTAGGTAAACTACACCAGCAATAACGGCAAGCGCTATTATGACAAATCCGATGTAAGTAAATAACTGCTGTGAGCTATAAATTAAGAGTGATTGCCTGACTGTGGTTGGAAAACCGGCGACAATACCAGCAAAAATCAGAAGCGAAACTCCGTTGCCAAGATTTTTTTCTGAAATAAGTTCCCCCAACCACATTAGAAAAACGGAGCCGGCAGCAATCACCAAAAGTGAACTAGCCCATGTAAAAAGATTCATCTGCCCAAGTACGCCCTGACGCGAAAGCAACACCATGAAACCATAGCCTTGAAGCATGGCAAGCGGCACGGTTAAGAGCCTGGAATACTGATTAAATTTTTGCCTACCGGCTTCACCCTCATATTTGTACATCTGTTCCAACGATGGAAAAATCATCGTCAAAAGCTGCATAATTATGGATCCGGTTATGTAGGGACCAAGTCCTAACATTGCAATTGAGAAGTTGTCCAATCCTCCACCGGTAAAAGCACTGATCAGGCCGAAAAGCTGATTATTCTGCAAAAAATTCTTAAGCTGACTTGCGTCAACTCCAGGAATTGGAATGGCCGCAGTAACCCTAAAAACAACCAGCAGAGCTAGAATAAACAAAACCTTATTACGCAGGTCTGGTATCTTGAAAAGTTTTATAACGCGATTTGAAATCATGGCTTATTTTATTGTTCCTCCGGCTTTCAGAATTTTTTCTTTTGCTGATTTTGAAAACTTCAATCCGGAAAAATTTAGTTTTTTAAGAATCTCGCCGTCGCCCAAAATCTTTAATCTTTTTTTAGCATTATCAACAATGCCTTTCTCAATCATGGTTCTGGGTGTAACGACTTCATTTTCTTTAAAGCTTGAGTTTAAAATATCCAAATTGACAATTACGGGTTTGCTTCTTTTGACCTGAAACCTCGCATGTTTTATATCCACTTTCTTGGTGGCACCACGTTGTTTGGGGAAAAGCTTCCAAATTGGGTTATCGCCACCCCGAAAACCGGGTCTAATACGAGCTCCGGCACGAGATTTTTGACCTTTACTGCCATGACCAGAAAAAGTGCCACGTTTCCCACCGCGACCCACTCTTTTTCTCTTTTTATTTTTAGTTGTAGATTTAAGTTGATGTAACTGCATAAAATTATATCTTAAGTTTAGATAAAGCTCCGATTGTGGCTCTCGCTATATTTATTTTGTTGCCCGTTCTTTCTATTAATTTTGCTGTAATATTTTCAATACCGGCAAGTTTGGCCACAACGCGCACCGGACCACCAGCTTTTACACCACTACCCAAGGGAGCCGGCTTCAGTAAAACTACGGCGCTCTTGTATTTGAATTGGATACTATGGGGAATTGTTCCCTTTTTCGTGGGTACCGTTACTACATTTTTGCGCGCCTGATGTGTTGCTTTTTGCATAGATTGAACCACGTCATGACCCTGGGCAACACCAACTCCCACCCTGCCCTTGCCATCTCCTATTGCTATTGTCGCACGAAAACTAAAACGCTTGCCGCCCTTGGTTACCCTTGTAACACGCGCAATATCCAAAACCTTGGAATCAAATTCCGATTTTTCTTTTGGCATTTCTCTGCCCCTGCCAAAACCACGCCTACCCCCTTGCCTTTGGTTATTTTTTTGTTCTTCCATCCCGTACGAAGCTACTGTTTCACAGCCTATAATAGTATAAGTTATGACTGCTTAAAATAGCTTAAAAAAAATAATAAATATTCTTATGCCCCGAACCCGCTAGGGTAGCTTCGTTCGGGATCCATTTTTAAAATTTTAACCCGCCTTTTCTTAACCCTTCTGCCAAAGCTTTAATTCTTCCGTGATATTTATAACCACCTCTGTCAAACACCACCTTGTTAATTCCGGTCTCCTGTGCCTTCTTTGCAAGCATTTCACCAATTGCAGAAGCAACTTCGGTTTTATTTCCTTTCGCTTGTGTTTTTTTCTTTGATTTGACGACACTGCTTACCAACGTCCTACCCTTAGTGTCATCAACAACTTGAACGAAAATGTGCCGATTACTTCTGAAAACCGAAATGCGCGGAGTCTCTGTTGTCCCTTTGATTTTGGCACGCACGCGTTTATGTCGTTTTGTTCTATGCTGTCTTTTTGTATTATTCATAGTAATTTTATCCAGCTGTTGCTACTGCTTTCTTTCCAGCCTTTCTTATTATTATCTCGTTTCTATATTTAATTCCTGTCCCTTTGTAGGGTTCAGGTGGCCTAGCCGCTCTGATTAAAGCTGCCGTCTGACCAACTTTTTCCTTATCTATTCCCCTAACTTTTATAGTGTTTTTTTCAACTTGCAATGTAACGCCAGCAGGCGCTTGGATAATTACCGGGTTATTATAGCCTAAGTTTAATTCAATAGAGTCGCCCTTAACTTGCGCCTTAAAACCAATCCCGCTAAATTCTAAAGCCGTCTCAAAACCGCTAGAAACTCCAATCACTATGGTCGCCACCAAAGCCCTGCCCAAACCCCATAATCTTGAGCTATCTTTGTTGTAAATGGTGCCGTCTTTGAGTTTTATATCAATAAATCCGTCTTTAACTTGCGCATCTAAAATATCTGGGATTACTCTTTCCAGTTCACCCTTAGCACCCTTGGCCTTCACTGACTGACCGTCAATCTTTATTTCAACACCTTGGGGAATTTTAATTGATTTTTTACCGATTCGTGACATATATTTAAAACCACTAAAATTAAAATTATTTTACCAAATCTCAAACAACACCTCTCCGCCAAGTCCCGCTTTCTTTGCATCTTCACCGCTCATCACGCCTTTTGATGTTGAAACAATTAAAATGCCATAGCCATCTTTGACCTTTTTCATTCCCTTTTTTCCTGAATATATTCTTCGCGAAGGTTTGGATACCATTTTTATTTCGTTTATGACACCGACACCATTATCGTATTTTAATCCAATCGCAAGAACATCAAATTCTGTTTTTTTTGTCTTTTTTTTCTTTTTCTCAACCGTGCTGATAAAATTCTTGTTTTTCAAAATTTGGGCAATATCAAATTTAATTTTTGAAAAAGGTAAAACCGCTTCGGCGTAACCGCGCGCTTGAGCATTTTTAAGTTGTATTAGCATATTAGCAATTGGACTCATGTTTAAATTTTAAATTACCAGCTACTTTTGTGAACTCCCGGCAACAAGCCTTGGCTGGCAAGCTCTCTGAAGTGCACACGGCATAAACCAAACTTCCTCATGTAACCATGCTTACGACCGCACATAAAACAGCGATTTACGGTTCTGCTTGAAAACTTCGGCTTTTTATTTGATCTTGCTATTGTGGATTTTTTTGGCAAATTAAAGTTTCTGATTTCCAACTTCTAGTTTCATGGTATTCACCGTAAACTAAAAGTCAGAAGCTTAAAACTAAAACTTTATAGGAAAGCCTATCAAATGTAATAACTCAACTCCTTCTTCTTTATTCTTGGCCGTTGTTACAACTGTCACCTGCAAGCTAAATATGTCTTTCAGCGATTCATAAGAAACCTCAGGGAAAATGGTCTGTTCTTTTATGCCCAGATTTAAATTGCCGTGCAAATCAAATTTACTTTGGTCTAAACCGTGAAAATCACGTGAGCGCGGCAATGCTATAGAAATTAATCTATCTATAAAATCATACATGCGCTTTCCACGCAAGGTCACCATCGCACCAACATACAACCCTTGTCGTACCTTAAAGCCAGCGATTGATTTCTTGGCTTTCCTAACCGCAGGTTTCTGGCCGGTTATTTTGACAAGATCCTGGTCAATTTTTTCAATAGCCTTTGTCTCTTTTGCTACAGCCTTGCGTCCAAATCCAACACCCACTGTTACTTTTTCGATTTTGGGTATTTCCATCACATTCTTATAGCCAAACTTCGCCCGCATTGCTGGTATTACTTCTTTACGATATTTAATTAAAAGCCTTGGTGCGTTTGTCATGGTTAGTTTTCAGCTCCACATTTTTTACAAATTCTAATTTTTTTATCTCCTACGGTCTTATGCCCCAACCTGGTTGGCTTGCCACAATTTTTACAAACCAGCATTACCTTCGCGACATCTATCGCTCTTTCTTTGTGCACGATTTGACCTTTCTGTCCCTGCTTTTTGGGTCTCAAGTGCCTGGCTACTTTATTTAATCCCTCTATTACAACCTTGCCTTCGGCTGGAAAAGCAAACAAAACCTTCCCAGTTTTGCCACGGTCTTTACCAGATAGCATTATTACATTGTCGTTTTTCTTTATATTCATGCTTAGCTAATAATGATTGACAATATGCCTTTTGGGACTTCTGGGGTTGCCGCCAGCATGGTTTTGTCATAGGTCGAGTGACATCTCGCACCTTGACAAATGGCGGCAATCACAAAAGATGAAAAAATCTCGCTGGGATTTTTGAAGTTCCCAAAGGGCATATTGTCAATCAGACAATTTCCTGGGCCAAACTAGCAATTGTATCAAATCCTTTCTCTTTAATTTCTCTCGGTATCGGCCCAAACATTCTACCGCCCTTGGGTTCTTTACTGCTTCCTTCGAGTATGATCACTGCGTTATCATCAAACCTGACATAACTACCGTCTTTTCTGCGAAAATTATTTCTTTGGCGTACAATTACAGCCTTAAGAACATCTTTCTTTTTTACCGTCTTGCGCGGTTCTGCCTCTTTCACGGATATAACGATGATATCGCCGATTTGTCCGTATCTGCGTTTAGATCCGCCTAAAACCTTAATTACGCCAACTTTTTTGGCTCCACTATTATCAGCAACATTTAACATTGAACGTAGTTGAATCATATTCTCTAAAAGTTAAATTCTATATTTTCCCAACAACAACCCAGCATTTTTCTTTAGACATTGGCCTTGTCTCTTGTATCATAACCTTGTCGCCGACATGATATTCACCCTTCTCATCATGGGCCTTAAATCGGTTAGTAACTTTGTAATATTTCTTGTATTTTGGGTGTTTTTTCAATCGCACAACAGAAACCACCACAGTTTTGGTCATTTTGTCTGAAACAACCTCTCCCCTAAGCGTTTTTATTTTTTTACTTATTTTATCCATCCCGTACGAAGTAGCTGCTACGTCCTGAACGAAGTAAGAAACCTCCGGTTTCTGCCGAAATAACATTTCGGACTTCGTACGGGACTACGCAGTTATACTTATAAGTTACGTGCGCGGAACTACTGTTGTTATTTATTAAATACCCCGTTCGTTTAACCCGTTAGGGCTACGTCGTACGGGATCCATTTTTTATTTATTTATAATAGTTAAAATTCTAGCTATATCTTTTTTTGTTTTTTTGATTTGGCTAACATCTTTAAGGGCCTTATCTGCCAATTCAAACCTAAATTTTCCAAGCTTAATCCTAAACTCTTTGAGCATTTCATCTAATTCATTTTTAGATTTTGATTCTATATCTGAAAATTTCATAATTGCAGTTATTTTTTAATAAATCTGGTTTTAATAGGCAATTTGTGCGCAGCCAATCGCAGCGCTTCGGCTGCCGCTTTTTCGGTTATACCATCCATTTCAAAAATAATTCTGCCGGCCTCCACCGGCGCAACGAAATGCGAAAGTGATCCTGCGCCACCACCCATTCCCACTTCAGCGCCCTTTTGAGTTCGTGGTTTGTCTGGAAATACTCTTATCCAAATTTTGCCACCACGTTGGATGAAATGAGCGATTGCACGCCTTGCCGACTCTAGTTGATTAGCCTTCAGCCAACTTGACTCCATGGCTTTCAATCCAAAACTACCAAAACTTAAATAATGACCGCGCGTTGCGACTTTTTTCAATTTTCCCTTATGAACCTTGCGGTGCTTTATGCGTTTTGGTTGTAACATAAATTAAAATTTTAGTCCTTTATAAATCCAAACCTTGATACCCACAGTCCCATAAGTCGTGTGGGCCGTAAATTTAGCAAAATCAATATCTGCTCTTAGTGTCTGCAATGGCAAACTTCCCTGCTCAAGATGTTCTGTTCTGGCTATATCGTTACCGTCCAAACGTCCACCGAGAGCAACTTTGGCACCTTTTACATCACGATTAGACAAAATTCTGGCAAGCGATTGTTTGAGCACGCGCCTATACGGGATTCTTTTTTCTATTTGTTCAGCCATCTGTTCAGCAACAATTTTGGCTGAAGTTTCCGGATTTTTAAATTCTTGGATATCCAAACGAATTGCCGTCTTGCGCTTAACTATTTTTACAAGTTCACGCTTCAAATCCTCGATACCCGTTCCGCCACGACCAATGATTAATCCTGGACGTGCAGTATGCACGGTAATCGCTAAAACATCTGGGCTACGTTCAATCCCCACCCTATCAACGCTCATATTTTTTAACTTTTTTGATAAAAATTCTCTGATAGCAACATCTTCCTTTAAAAATTCAGGATATTTTTTAACATTAAACCAGCGGGATAGCCAATCCTTATTTACCGAAATTCTCATTGATGTTGGAGAAATTTTCTGTCCCACGTCATCGAAGGTTCCAATGTGATGGCGGGGACCCACGAAGTGGGACGTCATCATTGCATTGGAATCGCTGTTATCTATATCGTTTTTCTTCTGAAAAACTTTTTAATTTTACCGGACTGTCCGAATATCCCGCCCTTTTTGCCAATTTCTTTTTTAATATCCGGCTTTAATTTGATCTGCATTTTTCCTTCTTTCGTTCCACCCGACTCAGCTTGGATTTCCTGCTCCGCAACTTTTAACTCTTGTTTTTTAACCACTGTCTCTTCTCTTTTTAACCCGGGAACTTTTTCTTCCAATATTATTTTTATATGCGAAGTTTTCTTTTCGATTGGTGAAGCCATACCAAATCCCTTTGGTATAATTCTTTTTAATTTTGGTCCTTCGTTAACCACAATATCTTTAATAAAAAGATTTTCTTTAACAAGACCGAGACCATTGTGTCCGTTAGCCATTGCCGAACTAAGCAATTTTGAAATCGGATTGCTTGATTTTTTTATAATATAATCGAGGTGATGCTTCGCCGACATTGCATCCATCCCCTTAATCGCCTTGGCAACAAGTCTTACTTTTCTAGGCGAAATTCGTAAATTATTAAGTTTTGCGATTACTTCCATATCCTTAAATTTTTAATTTCCAATTTTTAATTTTTAAATAAATATTAATGTTTAAAAATTAAGAAATTATTTATAAAATTATAAAATTAAAAAATTACTTCTTGGCTTCGGGTTCCACCTTTGCCGCCTGCGCCGCTTCTATTTCTTTTTGTCTGGCCGCAGCTTCTATCTCACGCTGCATTCTGCCACCGTGACGGCTAAACTTGCGCGTCGGTGAAAACTCGCCAAGTTTGTGTCCAACCATATCTTCTGTAACCAAAACCGGTAAATGTGTCTTGCCATTATGCACGCCGAAAGTAAAACCCACCATTTCAGGCACAATCGTTGAAGCCCTTGCCCACGTCTTGATTACTGTTTTATCACCAACTCTAAGTTTGCTGACCTTTTTCATCAGTTTCTCATCCACATATACGCCTTTTTTGATACTTCGACTCATAAATTTATTTCTTTCTACGTCTAACTATAAATTTACTTGATTTCTTTTTTTTGTTCCTTGTTTTAACACCCAGTGCTGGTTTGCCCCACGGAGTCTTGGGATGCGGCATACCAATAGGTTGTCTGCCCTCTCCGCCACCATGCGGATGATCCACTGGATTCATTGCCGTACCCCGCACCTTTGGCCGCCTTCCGAGATATCTTGACCTGCCTGCCTTGCCAATCACTATAGAGCTATGCTCGGAATTGGATAACTGGCCGATTGATGCCATAACCTCACCATGAAATCTTCGCACTTCAGATGATGGTAAAACCACTTGCACATATTCACCTTCGTGGGCCAATACAGTCGCGCCAGATCCAGCTGAACGTATTAATTGACCTCCCTTGCCTGGATGTAATTCTATATTATGGATCATCGTGCCCTGCGGAATATTTTTGAGTTTCATTCTGTTTCCCGGTTCAAGTGCAGTCTTTTCGGCAGTAACAACTTGCTTGCCAGCAGCTAAACCACCCGGAGCTAATATATAACGTTTTTCTCCGTCAATATAGTGTAATCGCGCTATTCTTACCGTACGATTGGGGTCATATTCTATTGAAAAAACTTTCGCCGGTACGTTTAATTTATTCTGCTTAAAATCTATAACTCGATATAACCGCTTGACCCCTGCTCCACGGTGACGCGATGTTACTCTTCCCTGGTTATTCCTGCCGACCGCACGCCTAAAACCAGCCGTCAACGGCTTGAGTGATTCTACGCGCGACAAATTTGAGAAATCATATCCCAGCATTTGTCGCCGTCCCGGGGTTGTGGGTTTGTATTTTTTAGACATTTTAGAAATTTATGCCGCTATATCTATTTTGCTCCCTTCTTTTAATGTTACTATTGCCTTTTTAAATCCTGGTTTATGTCCTTCGTGTCTTCCAACTCGCCTGAGCTTAGAATGCGCATAAAGAACATTAATTTTTTGAACTGCAACTTTGTACAAACTTTCAATTGCCTTTTTTATTTCCGTTTTGTCGGCACCAACAGCAACCTTAAACAAATATTTATTGTCCTGGCCCAATAATGCTCCCTTCTCGGTTATGTGCGGATATAGTATGACGCTGTAAGAATGGGCATTTTCACCCTTAGGCAAAGACGGGCTAACAGGCAAGACTTGCTCAACATTTTTTTGACCTTCTTCTTTGCGGCTTTCTTTTTTTTCTTTTTTATTTTTACTAAATAATGCCATAAATATATTTCTAATTATTAATTGCTCTAATTACTAAATAACAACAAATGACTAATTAGATTTTGGGTATTGCGATTTGTTTAGATCAATTAGTAATTGGGTTAATTAGAAATTCTGAATGTTTTCTCAATTACCGGCACCGCATTTTGTAACAAAATCAGATACTTCTTACTCAAGACATCTCTAACGTTCAAACTTTTGGCTGGTAATATGCCAACAAACGGTAAATTATTAAAAGTGCGGACAATGGTTTGATTTTGATCAGAAGTTATCAATAAAATCGAATCCATCTTTTGCTTGGATGCCCGATATCCTTCCATCTTGGAAGATAAGGTTTTGATTACATTGGCTCCTAGTTTGGTTTTTGGAGTTTCTAATTTAAGGTCATCTAATAATAATAATGCTTTGTCTTTGGCCTTGCTTGATAAAGCCATAAACAATGCCCTGCGTTTCATTTTTTTATTTATTTTTTTCTCGAAATTCCTTTCTTTGGTGGGACCGAACGCAACACCCCCGCCCTTCCAAATCGGCGATCTGATAGAAGCATGCCTGGCTCGGCCTGTTCCCTTTTGCCGCCACGGCTTGCGACCGCCACCTCGCACTTCACTGCGGTCTTTTGTATGAGCAATCACTTGTCTTGAATTGGCTACCTGCGCATCAACAACTTGCTTTACCAACTCCCCATTCATAGTTAAACCAAAAACCTTATCGGACAGATCAACCGTACCAACAACTTCACCAGCTTGATTGTATAATTCTATTTTCATCCCGTACGAGACAGGATTAGGTTATAAACCTAATCCATATCTTTTAAGTTATCCCGCCAAAACAGTTAGTGCTAATTTTATTATTTTTACCTTTAACTTTAGACCTAGCTGTCTCGTACGGGATTCATATTTTTGTTATTTCTAATAATGTTCCTCGGCGGCCGGGAATTGCTCCCTTTATTGCCAAAAGATTATTTTCTTTATCAATATTTAAAATTTTTAATCCTCTCGTTGTTATTCTCTTGCCGCCCATGCGTCCGGCCATGCGCATACCCTTGAGAGTATGCTGGGGAAAACGTTGGCCGATGGAACCGCCATGGCGTAAAACGTGATGATGGCCATGACTGGCAGGCATTCCATGGAAACCGTGTCTCTTGACCACACCCTGAAATCCTCTGGCCTTAGAGAAACCGCTTACCTTTACTTTGTCACCAATACCAAATGCGGAAACATCTATTTCGTCACCTCTTTTTTTATCATTCAGTACTTTTGTTTCCCTTAATACTTTGAGCGGTTTGAGATCTTTTAAGTGTCCGCCCTTGGGTTTATTAAGTTTTTTGTCATTACCGTAACCGACCTGCACCGCTTCGTAGCCATCTTTGTCTTTAACCCTTACCTGCGTAACAGTAACTGGACCGGCTTCAACCAAAGTTACGGGAGTTACGGTTCCATCTTCCTGAAAAATTTGGGTCATTCCAATTTTTTTACCAAGGATAAATGACATAAAACAAAAACCCAGATCTAGCTGGGCAAAATAACCAAAAGCTAAATCAGTTTGTGCGAATTAGGTTTTATTAAAAATTAAAACCATTAAGTTATATTGTTACTTCACAGAAAGTAACAAATGTCGGCATCGATAAACGATAACGACATCTGGCACCATTGAATCCGATTATGTCTTAACTACATCTTAAGTTCAATATCTATTCCATCGTGGGCCCCTCCACCGCTCGCTTCGCTCGCTAGGGCACCGCTCCCACTCTTGGAAACCAAGCGGTTTCCAACTTCCTCATCGGGAAACCATCATTGTTTCCCGACCCCTTCGTTGCGGTGTAGATATTGAATTGAAAATTACATTTTCAATTCAATATCTACACCGGCTGGTAGGTTAAGATTCATTAGGGAATCTATAATTTTGGAATTGGGACCGAAAATATCTATTAATCTTTTGTGAACACGCATTTCAAATTGTTCACGGGAATTTTTATCTATAAAAGCGGAGCGATTGACTGTATACTTGCGGATCTCTGTCGGTAATGGCACTGGGCCAATAACCTTGCCACCGTTTCTTTCAATCGTTTCAACGATCTGCTTGGCAGACTTATCAATAATCTTATTATCATAAGCCCTCAATTTGATTCTAATTCGTTGTTGGGCTACTTCTGGTGTTTTGTCTTTTTTGCTTGGCATTTTAATGGTACAAAAAGAACTTCAAATAACCACGCCCTTGAGCCATAAGCTCAAGGGCGTGGTTATTTTTATACTATAACTCTTGTGACAACGCCTGCACCTACTGTCTTTCCCCCTTCTCTAATAGCAAAGCGTTGCTTTTCTTCCATAGCAATCGGGGCAATAAGTTTAATTTTCAAGTTAACTGTATCTCCAGGCATAACCATTTCTGTTCCCTCAGGCAAAGTAACATCCCCTGTAACATCGGTTGTTCTAAAGTAAAATTGCGGTTTGTAACCCTTGAAAAACGGCGTATGCCTGCCACCTTCTTCTTTAGACAAAACATAAACCTCCGCATCAAATTCTGTATGCGGGGTTATTGAACCTGGTTTAGAGAGTACCTGGCCACGGGACACATCTTCTTTTTTAAGACCCCTTAACAGTATGCCAGCATTATCCCCTGCCATTCCTTCATCTAACTGTTTGTTGAACATTTCTATACCAGTTACTACGGTTTTCTGAGTAGGAGTAATACCAACCACTTCAATTTCTTCGTTAACCTTAACTTTTCCACGCTCAATACGACCAGTAACAACAGTGCCACGACCTTCTATAGAAAAGATGTCTTCCACAGGCATCAGGAACGGTTTTTCTATTTCTCTAACTGGATCAGGAATATATGAATCAAGCGTATCAATAAGTTCCTTGATTGATTTGAGAGACGGATCGTCTTTGCTCTTGGCATCAAGAGCCTTCAGAGCCGAACCCCTGACTATGGGCGTTTTATCTCCGGGAAATTGATATTTGTTCAGAAGCTCACGTATTTCAGCTTCAACCAGATCAAGCATTTCTGGATCGTCAACCTGATCTACCTTATTTAAAAAGACCATTACGTAAGGCACGCCAACTTGTCTAGCAAGCAAAATGTGTTCACGGGTTTGCGGCATCGGACCGTCTGTTGCAGCCACAACTAAAACCGCACCGTCCATTTGGGCAGCGCCCGTAATCATGTTCTTGATATAATCCTGGTGACCAGGAGCATCAACGTGAGCATAGTGACGTTTCGGTGTTTCATACTCTGAATGATGCAATGCGATAGTAATACCGCGAGCTTTTTCTTCAGGGGCATTATCAATCTGATCAACTTTTTCAACGCGAGCACCATAGCCCTCATCTTTAAAAAGATCTAGCGTGTGTAAAATAGCCGCCGTCAAGGTGGTTTTACCATGGTCAACGTGACCAATTGTGCCGACATTCAAGTGCGGCTTTGATCTCTCAAATTTTCCTGCCATTTGCGTTCTTTAGTTTACAGAGAAGAGTTTGCAGTTTTCAGTCAATTAACTTTACTGACACCTGGAACCGCTACCTGTAACCTTCTTATTATTAAAAAAAGACAAGTAAAACCATTATAGAACAAGGCCTAATCAAAGTCAACCCCGCACCTTTTGTGGACAACTTTTTTAAATTTTGGCGCGGAGCGCTAGTCCAAAAAAGGTGCGGGGTCAACAATTTCGGCTATCGGTTCCGTCACTTGTCCATTTCCAATCAATTCAGCCTCCTCTTTTTGTCTTATCTCTTCTTTTAATGCAAGTATCTCTTGGTTTAACTGATCAAGAGTTTTTCTGTCGTCGTCACTACCATCTTCGCCGCCTTCGCCGCTCAAAATACTTCCTTCGTCTGCTCCATTCCGATTAGGATTAGAAATGGCCACTTCCTCTCCGGTTTCAATTTCTTGATATTTTTTGTATGTCAATACCACCAACTCAGGCTTATCACCGTCCAACACCAAAAGCCCGCCCAATTTACCAACTAATTCTTTTAATCGATTAAAATTCATCCCGTACGAGACAGGAAATGTTTTATCTGAGTAAATCATTTCCGTGTCTATTTAAATTAACTTTATAAATCACCAATTAGATAGCCGCCGCAACCTTTCCATGCCGTTGACAAGGGCTGTCTCGTTCGGGATTCATTACTTTTATTTATATCAAACCAGCAAAACTAATTCAACCCCCGCAAAAATTTGACTCTAACGATAAATTCTGCTAACCTTTTTCCCAAGATGACGGAAGCTGATATACAACCGAAAACCTATGAGCTTGCTTATCACTTAGGTCCTGATCTCGAAGAGATTGATATTAAGGCGCAAACACAGGAACTTTCTGCCTTAGTAACACAGGCCGGCGGTTCAATTTTAACTTCTAAAGTTCCCCAACGCGTGCATCTGTCATATATGATAAAAAACAAACAATATGCCAACTTTGGCATATTGGATTTTTCAGCACCGACTGAAACAATAGAAAAAATAAATTCTCAAATAAAATTGCAGGGCGGCATATTGAGATATCTGCTTCTTAAAAAGCCGGACGAGGGTAAGGAATTAAGAATTTTGGGACAATACCGATCCAGGCCAAGAATAAAAACACATGAACCGGCCACAGCGGAAATAGCCAAAAAACCAGCCAAAGAAAAAACCGAAGCGGAAAAACAGCAACTTGAACAAGAAATGGTTACGATGGTTATCTAGGCGGGATTAATAAAGTAGATTAAATGGGCACGGAAATGATTTACTCAGATAAATCATTTCCTGTCTCGTACGGGATGAATCTGAACAAAGTATTTTTAATCGGCAGGTTAGCGGCTGACCCGGAATCAAGGACAACACAATCGGGACAAATGGTTGTCACTGTTAGATTGGCTACAAATCGTGTCTGGAACAACCGCGCAACAGGTGAAAAACAAGAACAGGTTGAATTTCACACCGTAACAGCTTGGGGTGGACTTGCCGACGTAATTTCAAAATACTTGCGCAAGGGACAGTTGGCGCTTTTTGAGGGGCGTCTCCAAACAAGAACTTGGCAAGGCCAAGATGGAGTAAAAAGATATCGAACGGAGATTGTTGCTGATGGCATGCAGTTGGGACCCAAGGCAATGGGAACGGGCTCATATAACAATGAGGTGAACCCCGTTAGAAATAGCCCGCCCAAAGGCCCTTCGGGCGCGCAAAGCGCGGGCGCAATTTCTAATGGAGTGAAAGAAGAAGACATACCTGTTATAAATGAGGATGCACCCATTACCAGTGACCCGATAATTTCTGATAGCGATATTGAAGAAAAAGAGATTTTATAATTTTTAATTTTATAATTTTATAAATAATTTCTAATGTTTAAAAATTAAAACATTAAGATTTATTTAAAAATTAAAAATTGGAAATTAAAAATTCACCCAAGCATGGTTTGTTCCGCTTGTCAGGAAAAAATTAATTATGTTGATTATAAAAACACGGATATACTCCGCAAATTTGTTTCGGGCCAGTTTAAGATTTCTTCTTCGGTCCGCACCGGCTTGTGCCAGAAGCACCAGCGCATGGTAGCCAACGCAGTTAAAAATGCCAGATATATGGGACTCATGCCATATACAAAATTACAAACTCTTAAAAAATAAAATCTCCACCGATCGGTGGAGATTTTATTTTGTTGATGGAACTACGCTTCTTTGACCGCCGCGGCCTTTTTAACGGCTCCGAGAATTTCCTTTTCTACTTTGGGGTTTTCCTTCAGGAACAGTCGGGCGCCATCAATGCCCTGGCCAAGACGTTGTTCGCCGAAGTTGTACCACGCACCACTTTTTGCAACCACGCCAAGCACTACGCCGGTATTTACCAGATCCGCATGGCGGGAGATACCTTCATTATAAAGTATGTCGAACTCGGCAACCCTGAACGGCGCGGCAACTTTGTTTTTTACAATTTTAACCTTAACGCGATTGCCAATAATTTTCTCGGCTGACTGTATTTGCGCCGCGCGGCGGATTTCAACTCTTACAGAAGAATAGAATTTCAACGCCAAACCACCTGGCGTTGTCTCGGGATTGCCAAACATAATTCCGATCTTTTGTCTGATTTGATTTATAAATAAAACCGCCGTATTGGTTTTAGATACTATGCCCGTCAGTTTACGCAAAGCGTGAGACATCAACCGCGCCTGCAAACCCATATGCTGTTGGTCCATTTCGCCTTCAATCTCGGCCCGCGGCGTAAGCGCTGCGACTGAATCCACCACGACAAGCTGTATACCACCCGAACGCACCAATGTTTCGACTATTTCAAGAGCCTGTTCACCGGTATCGGGCTGGGAAATCAAAAGATCATTAACCCTAACACCAATTTTTTTGGCATAGTCCGGGTCCAGCGCGTGCTCGGCATCAACATAAGCGGCCACACCACCCATTTTCTGAACTTCAGAAACAAGATGTAGGGCCAGTGTAGTTTTTCCGCTTGATTCGGGCCCGTAGACCTCAGTAACGCGGCCTCGCGGTATACCACCGACACCAAGCGCAAGATCAAGCGAAATCGAACCTGTAGGTATCACATCCACATCAACCTTGCGTGCATCACCCAACTTCATAATTGAGCCATCGCCGTATTTTTCCTGTATCTCTTTAATGGCTAAATCAACACCGCGATTCGCAACATCTGTCCTTGCTGTTTTTTCCTCCTTTTTACCTTTTTCTTTTACCATAACTACAAATACTATCGCCTCCCAACGATGTATTTATTTAACGCTATTCTTCAACCGCAATTTTATCGTCTAGCTTTGAATCAGACGATACGACTTCGGCCACCGAACCATCATCTACAAAGTTGTCTTGTGTCGGAGGCACGCCGCCGCCCTTTCCTAGTCCTGAGCCCACCGAAGGGCCAATATATACTTCCCTTGGTTTGGCGCCTTCGCCCGGACCAATAATTCCTTTTTCTTCAAGCAGATCCAAAAGTCGGGCCGCTCGTGCGTACCCTACGCGAAGCCGACGCTGGAGTAAAGATGCCGAGGCCTTACCGGCTTGAGCCACCACTTCTTTGGCGTCATTAAACAGATCATCGCCCATATTGCCGCCATCAACGCCAGCCGTGCTTGTCACGACCTCATCGGGATCAAGTTTCAGTTCTTCCTCTTTTTCTTCCCCGATTTCCTCGTCAAGTTGTTCCGCTTGTTGCTTGATAAACTTAACCACGTCCTTTACTTCTTTCTCGCTCACAAATGAACCCTGAATTCGACGCGGTTTTGACACGTCGCCGGCAAGATATAGCATATCGCCGTTACCCAACAATTTTTCCGCGCCAGACATGTCCAAAATAGTACGTGAGTCTACTTGTGAAGCAACTTGCAAACCGATGCGGGACGTAATATTGGCCTTGATTAAACCGGTTATTACCTCAACCGAAGGCCGTTGAGTTGAGACGATCAAATGTATGCCAACAGCACGAGCCATTTGGGCAAGTCGGACAATCGCCGCTTCAACATCGCGACCATGAGCCGCCATCAAATCAGCCAATTCATCAATGACTATAACAATAACCGGCATTAGATCTTCTTTAGCCGCGGCTTGTCTTATGTTGAAAGAAAATATATCGCGCGAACCAGACATGGACAGCCGCTCATAGCGCTTTTCCATTTCTCTGACAGCCCAGCGTAAAGCGTTTACAACTTTTTTAGAATCGACAATAACGGGTGTAATAAGATGAGGAATACCATTATAAAGGGAGAGTTCAACGCGTTTAGGGTCAACCATTATGAATTTCAAAGTGTCCGGCGAATGTTTGTATAAAAGCGAGAGCAAAAGGGTGTTAATGGAAACGGACTTGCCGGTACCCGTGGCTCCCGCAATCAACAGGTGTGGCATCTTCTCGAGTCCCGCAAAAACAGGAAAACCGGCAACATCACGCCCAACCGCAATCGGTAAAAAATATTTGCTTTTCTTGAATTCTTCCGACTCAAACATGTCGCGCAGCCCCACTATTGCCGATTTTTTATTCGGCACCTCAACCCCGACTAACGCCTTGCCCGGAATCGGCGCTTCAATACGAATCGGATGCGCCGCTAAAGCAAGCTCGAGGTCATTTCTCAAGGTGGTAATCTTGGCAAGTTTAACACCAACTGCCGGACGCAAGGTAAACTGGGTCACCGCCGGACCGATAGAAACTTCGCCCATCTCAACATCAATACCGAAGTTGGCAAGAGTGCGTTTAATAATGGAAACGTTGGCGTTTATGTCACCGGAACGCGGCTGGTCTTTGTCCGAATTCAAAATTTCAATAGGCGGTAGGATCCACTTGCCTGATCGCGATGTTTTGATGATAAATTCCCTTTCTTCCTCGTCGTGCTTGGCTACTGTTTGCGCCTTGGGGGCAGATGCTTGAGCCTTGGCCTTTGCGACTGCGGCCGCTTCTTCCGCTTTTATATCTACAATTTGAGTTCCTCTTTTTATTACCACATTATCTTTCAAAACTTGTTCCTCTTCGTTTTCTTCTGTGCCCTCGTTCTTGCGCAATATTAGTTTATGGACGGGAATGTTGAGTGCTATTAAAACCGAAACAAAAAGCAAAATCAGCAATACCACGAATGAAGAAGTAAAGCCGACTGCTTTTAATATGGGAAAACCGATAATTAAACCAAGATATCCGCCTTGATGCATGCGAACCGCCAAATCTCCATTGCCTAAAACATGAAAGACTGCCAAAAACCCCAAGACAAAAAGCACTGTGCCAATAATAGCGCTTGAATATATCTTGCGCGAAATTGATTTAAGAAATGCCACGCCAAGCATGGCCAGACCAAGCGGCACCAAAAATATGCCCCAACCAAACAACGACTTGGCGGCTGACGCAAAAAGTTCACCCGCACTGCCTGCCTTATGAAAAAAGGCCAAAGTGCTAACTATGGCCAGCCCCAAAGATGCCACGCCCCAGATGCCATTCTTGGTCTCCTGCGACAACCCCAAAACCTCCTGGGCTTCTACCGACTTTTTTAAAACTCTTTTCGGGCTTTTGAGTTTGCGCTTCACAATCTAATTGTATAAAAACTAAAAATAAAAAGCAAAATCTTGTAAACACGGGAATTTTTTGATAAAGTCTTACCAATGAAATTAGACCTAATCATAGTTTTACGTGCCGAGGATTTTAGATTAGAACTTCAGCAAGACGGTCGCATGCTTGACTTACAAACTGCAAAGTATTATCATGATCTTAGTGATGTGTTGATAACTAATCTTGACAAGCTTCTGAAAAGGAATAACATTGACGTCAAGTCATTAAAAAGCTATAAAATACATAGCGATCTCGGCCAAGACAGCACTTCTTACAAAATAATCGCCGCTTTCGTTGCGGGTATACAAATCTAGTCGCCAGTTGCTAATTGCTAGTTACCAGATTTGTATATCTAAGGGTGGAAACTGATATCTCGCAAAATTAAAGAGAGCAGGTTTTTAATTCGTCCCCGCTAAGCGGGGTTGAGGTGTTTTTGTGTTCTTATGCGTCCCGAACGAGACAGCAAGAACTTTTTTGGATAACCTGGCGGATAAATAAAATCAAAGCTGTTTCTAAGGGATAAATTATAATCAACGGAAATGCTTAAGCATTTCCTGTCTCGTACGGGATGCGCAAAATACTATCAAAATACGCCCCGGATACTTTTGAGCCACCGAACCTGGTTCAGGTTCAACTTGATTCTTATCAATGGTTTTTAAATGTTGGCTTAAAAGAACTTCTCAATGATATTTCTCCTATTGAAGACTGGACCAACAAAGATTTAGAACTAAGATTTTTGGATTTTAAATTGGAAGAACCGAAATTCAGCGAACAAGTTGCCAGAGAAAAAAATATCACCTATGAAGCCCCTCTGCGAGTAAAAATATCTCTAAAAAACAAAAAAACCGGCAAGTTGGATGAGCAGGAAATTTATTTGGCTGATTTTCCAATCATGACTCCGCGCGGCACTTTTGTAATTAACGGGGTTGAAAGAGTTGTGATTTCACAGCTTATTCGAAGCCCTGGCGCATTCTTTTCGTTATCACGCCTAAGCCGTTTCAAACGGTTTTTTAGTGCAAAAATCATACCCTCTCGGGGAGCCTGGCTTGAATTTGAAACAGAATCAAGCGGTGTAATATCTGTACGTATCGACCGCAAAAGAAAAATTCCGGCAACTTCTATTTTGAGAGCTTTTGGTATAGGTAAAGATGAAGAAATTAAAAAACTTTTTGAAGATGTAGATACCGATCCAGAAATGAAATACATCGTTTCTACTATAGTTGCCGACGCCGCCTCAAATCAGGATGAGGGTTTAATAGAAATGTATAAGCGTATTCGGCCGGGTGATCCTGCAACCGTTGACAACGCCAGGCAGATGATCAACAACATGTTTTTCAACTTTTCCAGATATGACCTTTCGCGTGTGGGACGTTACCGAATGAACCAACGTTTTCAAAAGAACTATCCACTAGACGAGAAGAATAGGGTGCTAAAGGTGGAAGATATCATAGATATAATGAGGGAGCTGATACACTTGAACAATGATCCCACTGCCCAACCTGATAACATTGACCACCTTGGCAACCGTCGAGTAAAAACTCTCGGGGAATTATTACAAGATAAATTAAGGCTGTCCTTTGCCAGAATGGAAAGAATCATAAAAGACCGCATGAGCACTTTGGATATAGCGACTATTGTTCCGGGCCAACTTATAAATTCGCGACCATTTGTTGCTGCAGTCAAAGAATTTTTTTCATCTGGTCAGCTCTCTCAATTCATGGACCAGGTTAACCCGCTTGCAGAGCTGGAACACAAACGTAGGTTGTCGGCACTCGGTCCCGGCGGACTCACTCGTGAAAGAGCAAGTTTTGAAGTACGCGACGTTCACCCTTCACATTATGGAAGAATTTGCCCAATTCAAACTCCAGAAGGTCCGAACATCGGATTGGTTGGTCATCTATCATTACATGCCAAAGTATCACCACTGGGTTTCATACTCTCGCCATATCGCAAGGTGTCTAAGGGCAAAGTTACAGAACAAATTGATTACTTTGATGCTACCGAAGAAGAACGGTTTATCATTGCTCATGCTGGCGCCAAATTAGACTCTAACGGCAAATTTACAGAAGCCAAAATACCGTCAAGGGTTAAAGGTGAACCTGACTTGGTTACACCCGACAGAATTGATTACATCGATGTTTCAACCAAACAGCCATTTTCTGTTGCCACGTCTCTTATTCCGTTTCTCGAGAACGATGATGCTAACCGCGCCCTAATGGGTTCCAACATGCAACGACAAGCAGTACCAATTGTATCTCCTGAAGAACCGATCGTTGGTACTGGACTTGAAGAAAGAGTTGCCAGAGATTCGGGCATGATGATAATCGCAGATGACGCGGGCACTATTGAAAAAATAGATAGCTCCAAAATTATATTGCGCACCAATAAAGGAGGGGAATTAAATTATAATTTATTGAAATTTAATAAATCAAACAGCTTCACTGCAATTAACCAGCGCCCGATTGTAAAACCAGGCCAGAAGGTAAAAAAGGGGGATGTTTTAGCAGATGGCCCAGCAACTAGAAATGGGGAATTAGCTTTGGGACGCAATTTAGTCGTTGCTTTCATGTCATTTGAAGGATCCAACTTTGAAGACGCTGTAGTACTTTCGGAAAAGCTGGTCAAGGAGGACATGTTCACTTCTATCCACATTGAAGATTACTCCATAGATGTACGAGAAACCAAGCTGGGACCAGAAGTTACTACCTATGATATTCCTAACCGTTCTGAAGAAAAACTTAAAAACCTTGATCCGGATGGTGTTGTGCGCATCGGAGCCGAAGTACGTTCTCAAGATATTTTAGTCGGTAAAATTTCACCAAAAGGTGAAAGCGATTTGACCGCCGAAGAAAGACTGCTGCGAGCAATATTCGGAGAAAAATCACAAGACGTAAAAGACACCTCTTTAACTCTAGATTATGGAAAGGTTGGGCGCGTCGTTGGAGTAAGAATATTTTCCAGAGACCAGGGCGACAAACTTCAGGCGGGAGTTATTAAAACTGTCCAGGTTTCAGTCGCACAAATGAGAAAAGTCCAAGTCGGAGATAAGTTGGCCGGAAGACATGGAAATAAAGGCGTTATATCCACCATACTACCAGAAGAGGACATGCCTTATCTACCAGATGGACATCCAGTCGATATGATCTTATCCCCCCTTGGTATAATCTCGCGTATGAATATCGGCCAAGTTTTAGAAACCCATCTTGGTTGGGCGGCATCTAAATTAGACTACAAAGCCGCGGTTCCAGCGATGGGCGGTGCAACAGAAAGCATGATAAAGGAAGAGCTAAGATTAGCCGGATTGCCCGAAGATGGCAAAATATACGTTTATGATGGCCGCACTGGAGAAAAATTCCACCAGAAAACCACTGTCGGGGTTATCTACTTCATGAAACTGATGCACATGGTAGAAGACAAGATGCACATGCGTTCTATCGGCCCGTATTCATTGATCACACAGCAGCCATTGGGCGGCAAAGCTCAATTTGGCGGTCAAAGATTTGGAGAAATGGAGGTCTGGGCACTTGAAGGTTATGGAGCAGCTCACACATTGCAAGAAATGCTAACCATCAAATCCGATGATGTTCAAGGACGTGCAAAAACATACGAAGCAATAGTTGAGGGAGAAGAAATCAGGGCTCCGCACCTACCAGAATCATTTAAGGTGCTGCTGTCAGAAATAAAAGGATTGGGGTTGAATATAGAGTTAAAAGAGATTTAAAATATGGACTTTTCTGCCTTAAAACTCCGAGTCGCTTCGCCTGAAGAAATACTTCAGTGGTCTTATGGCGAAGTAACTAAACCGGAAACGATAAATTACCGCACACAAAAACCTGAAAAAGAAGGTCTATTTTCAGAGTCTATTTTCGGACCGACAAAAGACTGGGAATGTTATTGTGGAAAATATAGAAGGATACGCTACAAAGGAATTATCTGCGATCGTTGCGGCGTTGAGGTGACAAGATCTATCGTCAGGCGCGAACGTATGGGTCACATTAAGTTAGCTAGCCCTGTTGCGCATATTTGGTTTTTACGCGGAATGCCTTCGCGCATTGCCACAGTATTGGATGTTTCATTGCCAGACCTTGAAAGGGTAATATATTTTGCGGCTTACATTGTAACGAGGGTAAACGAAGACCTAAAAACCGAGGCCATGAAAAAAATGGAAACCGGTTTCCGATCTCTTATTAAAAACGCTCCGCAGAAAAGCGAACAGGAAAGAATTAAAGAACGGCGTGAAGAAGAAAAAGGTAATCTCAAAAGCTTAAAAAAATACCAGATACTCTCGGAACTCGAATTCAGAGATTTATCACTCAAATATGGTGAAGTTTTTGAAGCAAGCATAGGCGCTGAAGCAATAAGAAAACTTATGGAAGAGATGGATCTGCAAGAAGAAATAACGAAAGCAGAAAATGGTTTAAAAGAAATTGATAATCCAACTATACAAAAAAAGTGGATGCGCCGCCTTAAAATACTCAAGAAAATGCTAAGAAATAATATACGCCCGGAGTGGATGATTCTTGAAGTCCTGCCAATTATTCCACCGCTACTTCGCCCAATGGTTCAATTAGACGGCGGCCGTTATGCCACATCGGATCTAAATGATCTTTACCGACGCGTCATAAATAGAAATAACCGCTTGAAACATTTGGTTGAGCTTAAAGCACCAGAGGTTATCACAAAAAATGAAAAAAGGATGCTCCAGGAAGCCGTTGATGCACTTATAGATAATTCTATGAGGCGGGGGCAAACGCTTGTTTCAGCTTCCACTGGCCAAAAAAGAGCCCTCAAGTCTCTTGCGGATATGCTTAAGGGAAAGCAGGGTAGATTCAGGCAAAACCTACTCGGCAAACGCGTAGATTATTCCGGCAGAAGCGTAATTGTTATCGGCCCAAATTTAAAGATCAGCGAGTGCGGTTTACCTAAATTTATGGCTCTAGAATTATTTAAGCCATTTATAATAAATTATCTTAAAACCAAAGGGTTGGCTCACAATATTCGCTCTGCGAGTCATCTTATAGAACAAGAGGTTCCTGAAGTTTGGGAAGCATTGGAATTTGCCATTAAAGACAGGCTGGTTTTGTTAAACCGCGCCCCCACTCTGCACAGATTGTCAGTGCAGGCTTTTAAACCAGTATTAATTGAGGGTAAGGCAATAAAAATTCCCGCCCTACCAACGCGTGCTTTCAATGCTGACTTTGATGGTGACCAAATGGCCGTTCATTTACCCTTAACAGCAGAGGCTCAAAAAGAAGCGCGCGACTTGATGCTCTCAACACACGGAATATTAAAACCAGCAACGGGTGAACCGGTCGCGATTGCAACCAGAGATATCACTTTTGGCTGTTACTACCTCACAAGCATTGGCACTAGTTTAATCGGCGAGGGAAAGATTTTTTCGTCAGAGTCAGAGGCAATGTTAGCTCTTGAGCACGGGATAATAGATCTAAGAAGTAAAATAAAAGTCTACTTGCCAAAAGATGTTTTAGATTCTTCGCCAAAGTTGATTGAAACCTCAATTGGCCGAATAATATTCCACCATGCATTACCAAAAGATCATGCCTTTGTGAATAAAACATTCAACCAAACCGACCTTCGCAATCTTGAAGCCGAAATTCTGCATGATTATGGAGAAGACATAGTTGTTGAGTTTATGGACGCAGTGCGAGAATATGGTTTTCACTATGCAACAGTTTCCGGTGTCTCTTGGGGCATGGACGACCTTAGAGTACCCAAGGAAAAAACAGAAATAATGACCGAAGCAGAAAATACTATAGAAGAAAATCAGTCTCTTTATGCACAGGGGTTACTGACCGAATATGAACGCAAATCAAAAGCTATTGAAATCTGGACAGTCACCAAGTCAAAACTAGAAAAAATGGTCAGCAATCAATTTAAAGAAGATGATGCCGTTTTCATGATGGTTGACTCAAAAGCCAGAGGTAACTGGGGTACTGTCAACCAGCTCGCTGGTATGCGTGGCTTAATGGTCAAACCAGACGGAGAATTAATTGAGTTGCCAGTAAAAAGCTCATTCAAGCAAGGATTAAATGTTTTGGAATACTTTATTTCTACCCATGGCGCAAGAAAGGGACTGGTTGACACCGCCCTACGTACTGCCACGGCTGGTTATCTGACACGACGCTTGGTTGATGTGGCGCAAGACGTTGTTGTACAACAAGAAGATTGTAAGGACAAGGAGGGTTATACCCTACATACGTCTGATGGCAAATCGATAGGTGGAGATAGCATAGGAAAACGTTTGCTGGGTCGCGCTGTTATGGAAGAAATAAAAGACACTGAGGGCAATATTATTGCTAAAAAAAACCAATTGATAGACAAGGAAACATCCGTTAAAATTGACCAAGCTAAACCAGAAAAAGTGAAAATCAGATCACTTATAACCTGCAAAGCCAAAGATGGCATTTGCCGTGTTTGCTATGGTTACGACTTATCTAAAAATAAATTAGTAGCAATAGGCGAAGCGGTGGGTATAGTTACCGCACAAGCAATCGGAGAACCGGGCACTCAGCTTACAATGAGAACTTTTCATACTGGAGGTGTCGCCAGTGTTGGTGACATTACCATGGGTCTGCCGCGTGTCCAAGAAATTTTTGAGGTCAGGCCACCATCTGGAAAAGCACTGATATCTGAAATTGACGGCAAAGTAATAAGCGTTGAAGAAAAAGGCAATCAAACATTTATTAAAATAATGTCTGATAAGGGCGAGGAGCGTGAATACCTAACAATGCCGGGAGTGACATCATCGGTTAGAGCTGGCGACTTGGTAACGGCCGGCCAACAACTTTCAGATGGTCACATTGACTTGAGAGAACTTTTACACACAACAGGAAATGTTCAAGATGTTGCTCGTTATGTAATCCGCGAAGTACAAAGTATCTATTTTGCCACTGGTGAAGGCATTAATGATAAACACGTTGAGTTGGTAGTCAGACAAATGTTCTCTAGGGTCAAGATTCTTGATCAGGGTGATACAGAGTTATTGCCAGGCGATGTTGTGGAAAAACGTACAGTTTTGGAAGCAAATGAAGACGTGCAAAATCACAATGGCAAACCAGCTACTTTTGAACAATTGCTATTGGGTATTACAAAGGTTTCGCTTTCAACCGAAAGCTTCTTATCGGCAGCATCATTCCAAGAAACAGCACGTATATTGATTGATGCAGCTGTTGCCGGCAAAGAAGATACTTTGCGCGGGCTAAAAGAAAACGTCATCATCGGCCGTCTCATACCAGCCGGTACCGGTTACCAATATGTGGCTAAGCCAGCACCCGAAGAAGAGTAAAAGAAAAAAGAGTACATGTCTTTCCTATCTCATATAAGGAAAATGGATTTGTGGTTAGTTGTAATTGTCGTACTGACTGTAGGGCTTGGTATCGCCAGTTTTTATAATATCGGACCAAGATCTCCTGATTTTATAAAAAGGCAAGCTGTATTTTTGATAATCGGCATGGCCATCATGTTAGCGGTATCTTTTTTTGATTATCGGATTTTCAAAAATATGTCCTCGGCATCAATCGTGCTTTATCTGGTCGCAATCGTCCTTTTACTTATTGCCCTGACTTCCCGGGAAATACGAGGCGTTAGTTCCTGGATTATTTTTAAAAATTTCACTTTTGAGCCGTCCGAACTGGCCAAACTTTCTCTTGTGGTATTGCTGGCTAAATATTTTTCACAAAAACATGTGGAAATTTATCATGCACGCCACATACTGGCTTCGGCCGTATATGCATTTATTCCAGCCGCTCTTATGTTCAGCCAGCCAGATTTAGGTTCGGTAATAGTACTGGCCCTTATTTGGTTGGCCATGCTCCTTTTTTCTGGAATAAAAAGAAATCATCTTTTAACAATTTTGATGATTGGAGTAATAATCGCAACCATAGGTTGGTTCGCAATTCTTAAACCATACCAAAAAGATCGGCTCGCTTCTTTTATCAATCCTTACCTTGACCCGCAAGGAAGCGGCTACAATATTTTACAGGCCAAAACAACCTTAGGATCGGGGCAATGGTTTGGCACAGCTTTTGACAAAAAAGCGACCCAGCGGGCGCTTGTTCCAGAACCATATAATGACTTTGCTTTTGCAAATTATGCCAGAAAATTCGGTTTTGCAGGAATAATTGTACTAGTTATATTTTTCTTATCTTTAATGTTCCGCATTGGCTCTATCGCATCCAGGACTGATAATAATTTTGCCAAGCTTTTCTCTTTAGGGTTTTTAACTTTAATTTTTGCCCACGTTTCCATCAACGCCGGTTTTAATCTAGGTCTACTGCCTATTACTGGTATTCCTTTTTCTTTTTTGAGTTACGGCGGCAGTCATCTGGTTACGCTCATGATCGGACTGGGGATAATACAGAATATCCGTATCAGTACCAGAAACTAGTTCCTATTTTTTGTTTTCTGATAGTTCAATAGAATTGCTTAAATCTTTCCTGTCCGCCATAGGTACGCAAGAAGTTTGAGTTCTCAAAAACATTCGCATTAGCCTCGGCATCTACGCGATTCATTTGCCCGATAAACGGCGTAAACCATTGGACTTCAAATCCTCTAGTAGTACGGGCAAGGAACGTAAATATGTTTGTTCTATTAATGGCAATCGGCTCTTGGCTTGCATCTAAAACAACAACAACAACATCAATCGTATTAAGATCTAAGTCGGAATTATTTAAAATCTCCCCACCTACTTTTGCAAAAACACCAGCCTGTGAATTCTGCAGATACGAAACATTTTTAACTAGCAAAGTAGCGCCCGCGGTAGCTAGAGTTTGAAGTTTCTGCCAATCTACGCTTGTGATTTTAATATCAGCTCGACTGATCGGTGTTTGAAATTTAAGCAAAGGCTCAATAATGTATTTCGTCTGCCCTGGTAGAATGTAAAATCGTCCGATTTTATTTGAAATCTGTTGTCCAGCATAATTATAAAATTTAATTTCATATTCAACATTAGGTGAACCGTATTCCGTGTTGCTATTGTTCACTTTAGCTAAAAAATCATAGTCATTATTTTCAATATTCAAAAATTTAGAATCCAGAACCCGAATCGGTGCCAAGTTAATTGTCGGATTAGGTGTGGGGGTTGGAGAAACTGGCGCAACGCCACGATAAATTCCGAAACCAATACCACCCACAACCAAAAAGAAAATTATAGCAACCATTATCTGTTTTTGCAGTCGTTGAGAGTCGTTCATTAGATTAATTATAGCTGGATCACTACTAAAATAAAAGTAAACTAAAAACCATTTGTCTGGCGGTGACCCACTTTCGTATCATGCTAAGCACGATACTATCATAGGCCCTGGAAGATTTCACTACCGAGTCCCCGCACCAAAATTAAAACCAGCAAGCTGGCGACTACCTACTTTCGCACAATGCTAAGCACTGTACTATCATGGGCCTTGCGAGATTTCACTTCTGTGTTCGGAATGGGAACAGGTGGAGCACTCACAGTATAGTCACCAACTTGCTGGCTTTAATTTTTAATTTTGGTGCGGGGCAAGTCTGAATGTTACCGATTTGCTTGCGCACAGTGTAACGAGCACAACTGCAAATCGCAATCCCGCCTATGTGTACATGGGCGGGAGGATCGGGTGGGACACTTCCGGTATAACCACCAAGCAAATGGTTTTTAGTTTTTATAGTTAAAGGGGTGTTTTTGCATTTTTGACCTTCGCGTTTGGCCAAGTTCGAGGCAAGCACGAGGAGTGAACCGAGCCATACTAGAGGTATGGCGAGGGAGCACCGGAGTGCTTAACGAAGAAATTGGGCAAATCCTTGCGGCTTAACTGCGGCCAGCCCCTTAGATTTTGGGGGCTCCGCAGTTTAAGCGCGAAGGTCATAAGGACTTAATCTTGTAAGGAATTGATGATTTATTAGTAGCGCTCGGCTGAACGCGTTACCGCGCTTACACCTGCGCCCTATCAACGTGATAATCTCTCACGAATCTTTGTGCCTCCGACTTAATAATCATTTCTGCTGCAATTTATATATTTGAGCTGCGGCTTCACAAAAACTCCTTGACATGGCACAAGCCATGCCTCGTTGTTTTTGCTTCGCCTCGCCTCAAATCTCTTTCAGCGCTTATCGGAACCGAACATAGCTACCCAACGCTGCTTTTGGCAAAACAATTGGTAGACCAGAGGTTCGTTCATCCCGGTCCTCTCGTCACAAAATCTTATATCACTATAAGTGTAGACTATATCTTTTCCCTCCCGCAAAAAGCGGATTCAGGGAATCGGCATGTTATGATTAACCATTGATGCAATCTCATCGCTAATCATCCGTCGAGCTAAACTCGACAAGTCGTTACGGGGTCAAATCTAATAATTGAATGAGTTCTTTTTTGGTTTTCTTGCTTCTAGATTTATAATTATGCTTTTGAATTATAAGCATTAAATCTACGATTTTTAACAATTCCTGCTTGGTTAAACGGCTTAGAATCTTACTGCTCATCATGCTAGTTGCTTCATAAATAGCATTGGCTTGATTTTTCTTGAATTTAATAAATGGCAATAAGTTTTTTATTATATCTTTAACTTGTTTAAATCCATTAATTCTTAGTTCACTCATGCCATCATCTCTTTGAGTCAAATAACCAATTCCAAGAATATTTTTTATCCAATGCAGAAATTCTTCGTGGTTACTATCCTGATAAAAACAAATTGTAGACATAAAGCGAAACTTTTTGGTTCCATCTTTGCGTCTCTTGATTTGTAACATCAAGCTTCCGTCACCATCAAGAAAACCTGCAATATATGCTAAATCAATTTTAGATTGACTTCCCACGGTATCGTCTTAATTATTTCTGGTCCTCAAGTAAATTGTACTATAATTGTCGGACCGCGACAATTGTAGTTATCAACGAACACAAAAATAATAAGATTTCACCGTTATTAGCCGAGTTGTCATCACGCATTACTGCGTGAAGTAGCAATTTCTTACTAGGGACAACCCCCCTCAAACTTCAACGCCCGCACCAGATAAGGACCAACCTGTCTCACGCATGTTTCCACATATTACTATGTGCATTGGACCATAACTTCATCCTCCACTGATTGGCAGATTGGATGGCTAACATTTAGTCTCTACGAGTGTTATTTGTTCAAATTTTTGGAGTCAAATTAATTGGGTATTGACAATAATTTAATAATCAATTATATTTAATTTAGGAGGCAATAATGAACTCCCAACAACTGCTAATATCTCTGGTTTTAATGCTTATTTTCTGGATTTTTAACTCTCTTATAGCCCTTGGATCTTTCAAAAAAATCTATACTGATGGTCTCTGTCGCTTTCAATTTGTTTTAGCCATTACCTTACCATTTGCCATATTTTACATGACCCAATAGGGTCTTTTTTATTTTTCCAAAAATTTGAACAAATAACTTCTCTCGGTATTACCCCGAGTTTACCGAATGGGTTTTACCGATATAAGTTAGCAGTCAATAATATATTCCTATATTATTGCGCCGTGATTTATATTTTGATGTCTTTTCCTCGGGCTCAAACAGTTAAAAAGTCGATTAAAAGCCGAGCCGACATCGAGGTGCCGAACACTGCCGTCGCTAGGGACGCTCGGGCAGTACCAGCCTGTTATCCCCGGAGTAGCTTTTGTCTGATGATCTTCCGCGGTCCTACGACCAACGGTCGGTTCACTAAGTCCTGCTTTCGCACCTGCTCGACACATCCGTCTCGCAGTTAAGCCGGCTTTTGCCTTTACACTATCGCTGCGATTTCCATCCGCAGCTAGCCGACCTTAATGAACGCCTCCGTTACTCTTTAGGCAATTGTGTTACTTTGCAGGTTTAGCGAATAATACCTTCTATCACCGCTTGCAACCCCAGCGAGGTTGCTACGCTCCGTTGAATCTGTGGATTTTACTCGCAGTGAAAAATTATACTGCTCGCAAACCGTGCAATCGCACAGCTTCAACGGTGCTATAAGGCATTATTCGCTAAACCCTTCCCATAAAACATGGCCTTAAAAAACCAAATTTTATAGGCGGCCGGGTCATTTCTGCCCAGCTCTGCATGTCGCCATGCAGTTCAGACTGTATCATTGCCGCTTCGCGGCACTCGACGTACAGTCGTTGAGGGGTCCTGAATTTAATTGAAGAACTTCCCTGCTGATTGTCCGCATCGATCCAAAATTTTCACTTACTTAGTAGCTCAGCTACTAAGTAGAGTATTCAGATATGCGCGGGGGTTCCAGCATATAGTCGAATTTGCATACTGAAATTACTTTCAGTAGGCCCCATGCGGTGTAACGAATACCGCGTTAAGGCAACAGCCCCAGTTAAACTACCCACCAGGCACTGTCTTGATGTAACCCTAGGAAGAGGCAAATAAAACTTGCCTAAAAATAGGGCGACTTAAACTAAAATTGGAAGTTACTATATTCAATTTGAAACGAATTCCATTCTGCTAAAAACTTTTTCCATTTTTCTGGGTCAACTCCTTTTGGACTTCTGTCTTTGATTGAATCTATTAGATATTCAATGTTCGCTCTGGTACTCCTTATCCTTTCTGTCATCAGATCACATTCATGTTTTAGATTCATTAGTTCTTGCATCCAATATTCTATTGGTTTTTTATCAGAAAACATATTTTACCTCCTAGGGTTACACCAGTTAGAATTACAAGTCTTTAAGATGGCTGTTTCATTGTCGCCTCCATCACATCCAAGAACATGACTTCAAAGGCTCGCCACTACACTACGCATAAAAACTCGTTTACTGACATTGCATTTTCACCGGGCTATTGGCTGAGACAGTCCCCCAGTCGTTCCGCTATTCATGCGCGTGGGAACTTACCCCACAAGGAATTTCGCTTAAGTATGTTACTCTGCATGTCGCCATGCAGTTCGGACTATATCTTCCCGCTCAAATTTTTGGACTATTGACACTAAATTTTAATTGATTTATACTTACCACTGGGTTTCTTCGCTCGCATTTACCCCCGAAGTGCAACATCTGATTTGTCCTTATTTTACAATAAAAATCAGCTAAAAGACGAGTAAAGTAAAGGGTTATCCTTATTTTCCTCATCCTTTTACAAATCAGGGCGAGTAGGGCAAACCAGTAAACATTTAGTTTATTGGTGTTGCATTTCAAAGTTCATTTTAAATCACAAAAGAAAGGTGGAAAATTCATGGAAAAATTAACTCTTCGTGTTCATGTACGCTGGGTAGCATCTCTTATTATATATTTTATAGAATATGGCATAGTAGAATTTAATGTTAAACTCAGAAACAATGATATTATGCTGATTCAATGTGAATTACCACGAAATACCATTAGGAAAATCCGTACCGACAGTAGATTTAAAGGTATAGATAAGCGGCACGAACAAGCTCCTATAATTGATTATTAATAGCAAATTCATCGAAACCTCAGTTGAGGTTTTTTTTATTTAAGTCCAAAAATTTGAGCGGGTTCGACGTTTAGTCTCTGAGGATTTCTGAAAACTTGGGTCTTTTTTTACGATTCATCTGCAAAGCTAGAGAGGCAATTTTTCTAAGTCCTTTAAGGTTAAGGTGGTCCTTGCGACCCATCATTTTTAGGATTTCCTTAAAGATTATAAAATCTCTTCGCTTTGCGGTTAGGAGTTTGTTTTGGGTAAAGAATGGCACAATTTTGGTTTCTAGATCCGACAAAGATCTCACACAGTATTTGAACATATCTTCGTGGTGGTTATCGTTCCTTTTATTTTTTATTATATAACCACAGTTGAAGTAGTTCTTGATCAGTTCGAGAACGCTCAAGCTCTTCTCTCCTTGGGAAACTACAAACTCAGGGAATACTTGCCATCCGAGCTTGCGTTGAGCTTTGTAATTCTTGAATATACTGACAGTAAAACATCCTTCCCCATCAACAAAACCTGTTATCCAACCCATCATTTTCAGACTTTCCTGCTGATCGTCTGCACCACTAACATTTTTACTTGGCATAGATATATTTTATCACCAAAGGTAACATCATACCATAGTAGTTGTGGATACTCAGACTTTCCAGCATATGATCGAATATATTTTAAGACATCGCGTAAAACTTTCGTCACGCGATAGGCAGCTACTTTTGTTTATCAATATAAATTCACTACAATCGGCCAAGTCCTTTTGAGAACTTGCCATCTGACAAATTCTCAAAACCTTTGGACGATTATAGTTATCGCCGTCGTTCACTGGCGCTTCGGGCGTTGGCAATACACATTGCTGCATACCACCTCCACCGTTAACGTTCCAGCACTGGACAAGCGTCACCCTGTATACAGCGCCTTTCGGCTTAGCACAGAGTTGTGTTTTAGATAAACAGTCGCCAGGGGTTCGTTAGCTGCGACCCAACCGCGCCTCGCTATGCTCGGCTTGTTAGAATTTTTAATTTCCAATTTTTAATTTTTAAATAAATCTTAATGTTTTTAATTTTTAAACATTAGAAATTATTTATTAAAATTATAAAATTAAAAATTTAAAAATTCGTGCCGAACGCAGTGAGGCACGGTCAGGTAGGCCTTATACCGAAGGTACGGCCACTTTTTTGCCGAGTTCCTTAGCCAATAATCACCCGTTCGCCTTAGTGCACTTACACTAGCCCACCTGTGTCGGTTTTAAGTACGTTTCCCATATGCATAATTTTAGAAGTTTTTCTTGGAAGGCTCTTCACTGGAATCCCACGGTTACCCGTGATTTCTTCAAATTCGTATTTTGACATTAAAGTCAGTCGCCGGATTTTCCAAACGACAATCCTGGAATCCAAAAACAGAAATCCAATAATCTGCTCCAGCTTATATCCTCCGTCGCTCCATCAATACATATGGAAGGGCCGGAATATTAACCGGCTTAGCATCGGCTTCCCATGCCCGTAGGCACGGTTATCCTTAGCGTCGCCTAACCCTCCGGTGATTGACATTGCGGAGGAAACCTTAGGCTTACGGCGGCGAGGGTTCTCACCTCGCTTGTGGTTACTCATTCCAACATTCTCTCCTCCAAGCGCTCCAGCATGCCTCACGACACACCTTCGCAGCGGCTTGAAGTGCTCCCCTACCACTCATCCCGATAAATCGGGACGGTCCACGCATTCGGTACTATGCTTAGCCCCGTTGAATCTTCGGCGCCACTTTCCTCGTCTAACCGAAATTAGAATTCGAGCAGTAAGCTGTTACGCACTTTTTAAATGATGGCTGCTTCTAAGCCAACATCCTACCTGTCTAAGGAAAATGACTTCCTTTAACACTTAGCATAGATTTAGGGACCTTAAGCGGTGGTCAAACGGCTAATCCCGTCGCGACTATGAAGCTTTGCCCTCACAGTCTCACTACCGGCGATTACACCGCGGTATTCGTAGTTTGTTTGGTAAGCCTACCATTGCTGGCACGGCAAACCATTCAGAGCTCTACCCCCGCGACTACTCACCGGCGCTGCCCCTAAAGGCATTTCGGGGAGAACCAGCTATTACCAGGTTCGATAAGCTTTTCACTCCGACCCACAGCTCATCCAATGATATTGCGCTATCAACTAGTTCGGACCTCCATTTGTCTTTCGACAAACTTCATCCTGGCCATGGGTAGCTCACCTGGCTTCGGGTCTTTTACAAGCGATTAAGTCGCGCTTTTAACACTCGGTTTCCCTACGGATGCACCCTATACGGGCTTATCCTTAATCCAGCCTCACTTTTGGTTTTAACAATGAATTGCTGATTCTCTTCTTCAATTCATGTTTAGAACTACCGTGGTCTTTGAGTTTTGACTCCCGTCGAAAAGCATCTTCTTTGCTTCTATAAGCTTCCGCGTATATCAAAATCCATTGACCGATAAGTCGTCTTGTATAACCTTTATTTGTTTGGCTGTTATGCTTTTCGACTCGTTTCTTGAGATCATTTGTACAGCCAATATATATTTTTTCAGTTAGATTGTTCTGAATAATATAAACTATCCACATAAAGTCATCATAAACCAAAAGTGAAGCTGGATAAACCACTTGTAAAAACTCGTTGGATCATTCTTCAATAGGCACACCGTCACCCTGACCGTCTTGCGACGGGAAGGGCTTCGGCTCTTTGTAGGCATATGGTTTCAGTTCTATTTCACTCCCCTAACCGGGGTTCTTTTCACCTTTCCCTCACGGTACTGGTTCACTATCGATCACCAAAAGTATTTAGTCTTGGACCGTAGTAGGCCCGGCTTCGCCACGGATAGTCTGCTCCATGGGTACTCAGGAGAGGATTTTCCAACCGAGCTCATAACTCCTAAAAGTTATGTGCTCGGTTGATTGAGATTAGAGGTTTTGGTTTACGGGACTATCACCCTCTTTGGTCGGCCTTTCCAGGACCGTTCAGCTAACATCTAACTTTGTAACTCAATCCTAATTTCCTGGATATCCGCACAAGAGTATATGCAGATGTCCAGTGTTTAGAAAAAAATCCTTCCTACAACACTCCCACTCACTAAGTAAACTTAATAAACAAGAGTTTAGACTGTTTCCCTTTCGCTCGCCGCTACTTAGGAAATGTTCCCCGCACCTTTTAAGCACTAGTGTCAATTAGATTCCGAAATGTAGTGCGCAAACAACAAATAATTAATATCCGTCAGCCACGCATCACAATGCGGATGCCAAATAAAATCTTGTGCTCAAAAGGTGCGGGGTTTGTTTTATTTTCCTCTGGCTACTGAGATGTTCCGGATCAAAGCCCGCTAGACGGCTCCCCGAAGCATATCGTCGTCACGCCACGTCCTTCGTCGCCTTTTGGTGTCAAGGCATCCTCCATACGCCCTTAATAATTCCTTACAAGATTAAATCCTCGATCTCTATTGATAGATCGAATTCAATCTACTTATTCTGCATTTTGGAACTCATTTCTAAATGCAGAAATGCAATTTTTTAATCCCGTTAGAGGTGGATTGCCACTTGTGGCAATCGCAAGCTCTAACCGGGATACCCGCTAACTATTTATTTTTTAAATTGCAATCTATTCAATCGGTTTAGTGTTAGCTTCCGTCGGGCACCTCCGTAAGGAGATGCCCGACGACAGCCAATAATGGCTCTAATATATTCAATTTTGATAAAAAATCCGCGATTTACGCGGCTGCTTGTAAACGCAAATTAAGAACTTGGCTTCAGCCGCTTTTTGTTATGAAATTATTGTGGAATTTATTCATATATTTGATTATGGCCATTGTAGCAAAACAAAAAAACAGCGTCAACTAGTCATGGGATAGCTTGTTGATAAAAATCACAACACCCGCTTTAGCGGGTGTTGTTTTCAAATGGCTATAGTCTATAGTCACTTAACTCTGGTTTCTTTTATTCTCCAATATGCCTTCTCATTTTTCCTATCCATTCATCGGCATGCGCTCGTCCGCCCAAACCAAAAGCCAAACCGAAAGCTAACGCGCCACCGGCAACTACTCCCATAACAACAATCCTGATAATCTCTTCGGCCACCATTAATTGGCTCAAAGCTACTAGCAATGAAAAGATAATCACTGCCCACTTGGCCAATGAACCGAGAAAATTAGCCGATGCCAATTGCGCTGCCTTGACTGAACCTCTAACCACTCCCTCCAAAAACTTTGCGACCAAAACACCGATTAACAGGACAAATGCCGCGACGAAAACGTTTGGCAAATAATTCACAACACTGCGCAAAAATCCTGCTACCTGACCCAAACCAAGAATATCGGTTGCGGCCATCAAAAATACAACTATGAAAAACCACTTTACGAGTTCATAAAAGAAAAGCGGGCTGTTCAATTTGTAACCGCTTCGCTCCCAGACTCTTCTGAAACCGACACCTTCAAGCGCGCGATCCAATCTTATCAATCTAACAATGTGCCAAACCAGTTTGGCGATAAGAATCGCCACGAGCCAACCAACTAAAAAGACCACAATGGCGGCAACCAAGCGCGGTAAAAATCCCGCGACGTTGCCCCAAAGGGTCAACAAGGACGCCCTCACCACATCTGATGCTGCTGTAACTTCTAACATACAAACACCTCCCTTCCTTCGCCCTCCGAAGCTTTAGCAAAGGAGGGGCTTAATAAAAAATTAAGTAATACAGGTAAATTTTAACATTTTATTAAGAAACAAGATAAGTTAGTTATCCACAAACCTCGCTCCAATATTATACTCAAGTTTTTTGACTATTGACAAACTGGCATACAGGGTTTATGCTTTTCGTGCGGCTTGTTCTTTAAAATGGAGTGATAACCATGCAGTGGCTGATTTGGTTCTTGGTTTTTATTATATTGTTATTTAAGATTGTTGTTGATATTCGTGAAATACGAAATAAAAAAACAACGCTTCGAGAGGTTATAAAAAGTTGGGGTGGTATTGTAATTATTCCTCTAACTATCTTGATAGCATTCCATGTGTTGCATTTCAGTCCTGTTGGATCGATAATTTTTGGACTATTTACATTGTGCATTTATATCTACTTCACGTCACACCCCACGAATCTCAAAAATCGTGTTTAGAACATCGAGAGATGTTCTTTTTATTTCTAATCCAAAAATTTGAGTAGACTGATTATTTGCAAAAAAAGGCCGTCCGAGGACGACCAATTGGTTGAGGTTTGATTCGTAAAATTAACCCCAGGTTTATGATTACGAGTATAGCAAATCCGAAATATGAAGTCAAGCCCTGTTTACCTTTTCTCTGGCAGTTTAAAATACTGGATACCGCATTTTTTGCAATGAAACGGTGTAAAATCTTCCACGTATTGTGTTTCTTCTATAACTCCCATTACAAAATCACGCAAGCTTGGCGGAATATATACTCTCCAAAATTTTATTCTTATGACATCGCCGCCGCAATGACATTTTCTGCCGGATCTTTCTTCTGTTTCCTTTTTTAAAAGTTTTTCTGATTGCTGTTTGGACACTTCTCATGCTCCATAATTTTAAAAAAAACACAAACTAAACTTAACAAAAAAATAACTGTTGCGCAACGGTAAAATTACTTTTGCTTTTAGAACAAATGCCGAGCCAAAAACATCGGCGCGAGAACAAGAGTCAGGGTTGAGAGTAATTTAATTAAAACGTGAAGCGAGGGACCGGCGGTATCTTTGAACGGATCGCCAACCGTATCGCCAACTACTGCCGCTTTGTGCGCATCGGAACCTTTGCCGCCAAACTCGCCAGTTTCAATCCATTTTTTTGCATTATCCCATGCTCCGCCCCCAGTATTAAGCACCAGCGCCAAAATCACACCCGCAATCGTACCAACCATTAAAGTTGCGCCAACCGCTTCCGGACCAAGTATGAATCCAACACTAGTTGGTACCAATACCGCAACAAGACCAGGCGCGACCATTTCTTTAAGCGCGCCGCGGGTGGCAATATCAACCGAACGTGCATAGTCAGGCTTTGAAGTTCCCTGCATAATTCCTGGATTTTCACGGAATTGCGCCCTAACATCATTAATAATGTAGTAAGCCGCTTTGCCTACTGCGCGTATTGCAAGAGCCGAGAATAAAAATACCAACATGGCTCCAATTAGTCCTCCGATAAACACCAGCGGCTTGGCCAAGTCAACCGCAGAAAGATGGGCGTCCTGCAAATAAGCCGAAAATAGGAGAAACGCCGCCAGCGCCGCGGAACCAACGGCATATCCTTTAGTCAGAGCCTTGGTTGTGTTGCCAACTGCATCCAATCTGTCAGTCTTGCGGCGGACTTCTTCCGGCGCTTGCGACATCTCAACTATGCCTCCGGCATTGTCCGTGATCGGACCAAATGTATCCATTGCAAGAATATACGCGGCAGTTGCCAGCATTCCCATCGTCGCCACAGCGGTCCCATACAGTCCTCCGCCCGCAACGCCAGTCTTTAATCCCAGAAAATAAGAGCCGGCAAGTGCCGCGGAAATTACAACCACAGGCAAGGCGGCCGACTCAAGGCCTACGGCAAAACCAGTGATAATGTTAGTCGCCGGACCGGTTTGCGATGCTTCAGCGATTTCTTTTACAGGCCTATATTTATATTCTGTATAATATTGCGTCAGATGAACAAAAATCTGGCTGGTAACAATCCCGACTATACCGGCCAAAAATAACCATAACCAATGTTCGTGCAAAAGATAATACGTCGCGACAAACAAACCGACAGCGGCAAGCGCGGTTGTCAGATAATAACCGCGATTCAAGGCGTGCATCGGATCTTCGTTTTCTTTTGATTTGACGGAAATAATGCCGATCATTGATGCGATGAGCCCAAATGCTCTGGCAACCAAAGGGAAAATAATACCGCTTACGCCGAAAACTGGAAACAAGATGATACCCAAAATCATAGCACCGATATTTTCAGCCGCAGTGGACTCAAACAGATCAGCACCGCGCCCGGCACAGTCACCAACATTATCGCCAACCAAATCGGCGATAACCGCCGGGTTGCGCGGGTCATCTTCGGGTATACCAGCCTCCACCTTGCCCACTAAATCAGCTCCTACATCTGCTGCTTTTGTATAAATGCCTCCGCCAAGTTGCGCAAAAAGAGCCACAAAACTAGCACCAAAACCAAAACCTACGATCTCAAGAGGAACAAGAAGTGGGTTCTTAAGGCCGCCGAATAAAACAAAAAGTCCGGCAACACCCAAAAGCGAAAGCGATACCACTAAAATACCGGATACGGCTCCACCGCGGATGGCGGTCCTCAGTGCTTTGTTTAAACTTGCACCAGCGGCTGCAGCAACGCGAAGATTAACTCTCACCGAAATATACATCCCAATAAATCCAGCCGCACCAGAAGCAACTGCACCAAGCGCGAATGCCAGGGCGGTTTTCAAACCCAAATCGGTTTTACCGGCTAGCAAATATAGAACAAAAATAACAACAGTCAAAACTGCCGATAAAATAGCAATAGTCGTATACTGCCGCTTCAAAAACGCCTGTGCTCCTTCCTGAATAGCTCTGGCAACCTCGCGCATTTTATCCGTTCCAGTATCCTGACTCAAAACATGTCGCGCCAACCAAAAAGCCACCCCTATCCCCAAAATACTTATCGCAAAAATTACAGTAATCATATTTTTATTAAAAAATTAATTTAACAGATTCCCCTCATTTTTGCCATCCCCCTTGCCATCCTCAAGCTCAACCACATTCTGCACGCGATCTACCATGAGTGTAAGCCGCTTTTCCGAATCATCATAAGATCCGCGAGCGTCAGATAAGTGTTTTCCCAGCCGTTTGAAGTCATCACCCAACTTGCGACCATCAAGAGCTATGCGCTCCAACCGCTTCATTATATCTTTGGTCTGCTTATTGAGCTGGACATCTTTGAGCCAGTGCCCGATCGCCGAAACCGACAACATAAACGTATTAGGTGAAACCAAAAAAACTTTTTTGCTCAAAGCATAAGCCGGCAAATCAACATCTTTGATATTATTTACAACCTCATAATAAACCGTTTCTGCCGGCACATACATCAAGGCAAAATCAGTCGTGCCCTCTGACGGCAAAAGATACTTGGATGCGATCTCGTCAATTTTTTTCTTCACATCAGACAAAAATGTTTTTTTGTATTGTTCGCGCGCGATATCATTATCGGAATTTACCATCTTCTCAAAATTTTCCCAGTTGAATTTGGAGTCAATCGGCAAAATTAAATCGTTAGGCAGTCTCAAAACAGCATCCACGGCTTCACCCGATTTGAAGTAATGCTGAATTTCATAGCGATCCTTGGGAAAATACTGCGCCAGCGATGCTTCAAGCGATGCTTCACCCCAAATACCGCGAAGTTTGGGCGCTTTGAAAATATCTTGAAAAGAGGAAACGTTTTTCACGCTCTCGTGCACGCTTTTAAGATTTTCACTCAACTGCGTCAGACCCGTAGTAAACCCCTGCACCTGTTGATTGACTGCCAGCGATGACCTCTCCACCGACTCGCGGCTATCTTTGAGCTGATCGGCCACCATTTTCACCGTGTCCCGTAAAGCTTGATTCATTGAAACACTAAGAGTGTCTAAACGCTGATTGATCGTCTGTAAACCTTGATCATCCTTTGAATGCTTACTCGACTTAAAAACGACTAGAACAAATAGGGCGCCAACGATTAAACTAGCAAAAATATAAATTGCGTTGACCATAATTTTTAATTTTGTAATTTTATAATTTTTAAATAAATCTTAATGTTTAAAAGGGTTCAAAAACTAACTCTTGCTAATTTTGGCAAAAATTAACGTCAACTCATGGGCCTCTTGCCAATGTTTTCTACAACTTTCTTTGTGATTCGGCGAAGCAACAGCAATCATTCTTAGCCAATGCTTGCTCTCATTAGCTTCTTTTTGGCTATTTCTTGTTTTATTAATAAAATCTTTTTTGGATGCAGCCTGATTTGCTTCCATGTAATTGGCACCGATACTTGTAGCCGATCTGATCAGTTGGCCAACAAGCGGCCGATTAATTTCATCTTTTTTTAAACCACTCAAAAATAAAATTATATTTTCACCAAATTTCGCACACCTTTCTTCAAGATCATATTTCATTGTTTTAGATTTAGAGTTTATTTATAAAATTAAAAAATTAAAAATTAAAAATTACTACACATGCCGGTCCGCAACCTTATTCGCCGCATATGAATCGGGTTTGATACGAGCCGTGAAGCCATTACCTGTAATCATGCCGACTATTTCCTGAATCATAGTTTTGGTCGGGCCGTTATTGCCGATATCAAGATGGATTTCAAAATCGTACAATCGATCATTTAGTTTTTCGCGCAAATGAGCAACAACTCTTTGCGCAAGTTCCAATGAATAATACGCCTCCTTCAGCATCCTATCGTGCCTATCAAATGTTTTAACATCAGAGATTTTTTTCCAAAAATATCTGCCGTGCCTGCCCACGCGATGAACAGTAATCACGCTGACAAAATTGGCAAGGCCGGCATGCCCGTTGGGCGTTATCGTTTCCTCAGAGTCGGTGCCAACGACAACAACGTATTTGCTCAACGGATCTTCATTAACAAAATCGGTTATATCGCTTATTATATCCAAAAATTCGCGTTGACCGCGCGAGGGACTTATAAAAAATTCCTGCTGATAGGAATTACCTGCTTTTTCTTTTATTTCCTGCATAGAGTATAAACTTAGCAAAAAAACTCTTGGCTTTCAACCCAGAGCGGAGAATGATAAAATAAAAACAATGTGGTACGACAAATTATTCAAATATAGGCGTTTAATTTATTCGGCTATTGCTGGACTTGTATTTTTTGGTGCTTTTCAGTTGCTAGGGCCAATATACTATCGTATCCGCCAAAAAGAGTTGGCACAAAATTTACGGGCGCAAATTTATAACTTACAGAAGCTCAGCACCGAAGGGACGGCAAAAATCAAGAAAATTTCTGAAACTAAAAAAATATTAGCCGATATTACCAAAAACTCTCGGCGTCTATCGTTAGATGTTTTGTCATACGAAAAAAGTTATCTTGCTTTGGAATCGTTGAGTCAATATTATAACTACCGCCAGGAGTTTGGCGACTTGCTACCTAAAATTTTAGAATATAATCCTGAAAATGACTTGAACAGCCGTTCGGTATCAGAAAATAAGGGCGACTTCATGTACCGCCTTTCCCTCACTCAATATGCCCTCAAACAAATAACGATCCGGCTTAAAAAATATGACGACACTCCAGAACTAGCCAACTACACAAAAAAAATAACTGCCCATTTCCAACCCATTATTGATTTAGTAGATAAGCTGGTTGAGGCAACCAACAGAGACCAGTTTAGAACCAGTAATCAACTCCGCCTTAAATACATTCAAAACATCAAACAACTGCAATCCGATCTCCGGCCTTTATATGAGCAGGTGCTAAAAGAGTTGGACCAGATAAATCAAAAATTACTGGCAGAAATTAAAATTTAGTTTTATAAAAAATTAATTTTTTCTAAATTCCTGACCAGTAATACCCTTGCTCAACTCCTTCGCTGAAGAAAGCACCGTGGCGTAAAATCTGGTCGGTTGACGGGCCTAGTATTACTTGAGGATACCTGTTATAGGTTTCGAGGGTTGTACCGGAATTACGGATAATACGAAAACAATATGCCGCGCCGGATACGGCACCATTATTTTGAACAGACCAGTCGTGTTCCATGCGCTGGCCGCTGGTTACGGCATTGGGATTGACTGCTGATGGATTGCCCTCTTCGTAGGTAGCTCGCGCGCCATTATCAGAATTGGATAAAAGGGTGCCGCCGCTTGATAGGGCCGTGCCGTCAGTTACGCTTCCATTAGATCCAAATCGCCAGATTGTATTACTTGTAGACGCCCCTACTGAAGCCCAACTGCCACCGGATAATGCTCCGCAGTTGAATCCTTCCGCATATTGCAGTTGGAATGTTTGCGAGGCGGCATTTAGAGTAGCCGTTCCCACTAACATGTTGGTTCGCAAACGCATAATACTGCCGCTGGCAATGCTTGCAAAATGCGCTGACATTGTGGCGTTTTCGGCTAAATCATTAGAGCTAGTTGGCCAAGGATCGGTTGGAGAAATATTGTCAACATTTATATAGAACCTGAAGAAATCTTCGGTATAGGTTGGAACGGAAACTCCAATCGTCCCCGTCTGAACCTCCGCATATCTCTGATAAGTGAACGAAGTACTCGCCCCGCCATCAGTCAAGCGGAAACAATAGGTAGTCGTGGACTGGGCGTTGGTATTCGCCTGCAAAGCATATTCAATCTCGGTATAGTTATTGCCATTCAAAGCAATGGCGCTGGTGGATGATGCGGAATCTATGCCTTGACCCGCTACAAAGGTAGGGTCGCTGGCACTCAATGATGCTGTTGTCGCCGCCCCATTGCTGAAGTTGGTTGAATCTTGTATATCAAAAGCGTCTGAAGCAGTTACCGAATCAGTATGTATCTCCCTGTAATTCCAACCGGCGGAAAGCGTAGCTTGAGTGCAACCAGAACCTTTTTTGGCAAACTCCAGCTGGAAATTACTGCTTTTGCTCCCTGCGCCTTCGTTTGAAATCTCAACCCTCAATCTCTTAACTGAACCGTTTGTTAATCCCGTTAATGTCGCATCCTGGGCGGCAGCCGCAGTCCCAGAGTTCAACCCCGCATCGTCATTCAACCATTGGAAATGCGTCTGGGTAGGGTTGGGGAATAGGTCGTAGGCCATCATAAATGCTTGGTTTTTGCCAACATTCGTTAAATCTTGAGTTATTGCATTACCATTATTCAAGTTATTAAAAGTAACTGTGGTTTCGCTGACACTGGCTTCATAAGCAAAGAGATTGGTATTATTGTCACTTATAAGAACTGTTGCCGTGTTTTTCTGGTTTGGATTTGGTTCAACCTGAAAACTTCTTTTAGTACCAGTGGTATGCGTAAATGTCTGATTTAGCGTCCAAGCGCCAGCAGTATCATCCCAGTACTCATAATCAACTTGGTTGCTGCCCGCACTAACATTGATAATAATTAGCCCCATAGCTCTCGTATCAATAATCCAATTGACTCCGCCAGAAATAAGTAAACCGGCGGCAACAGTACTTGTTGTAGTATTTGAATTCTCGTTGTTAGGCGCCGAACCGTCCCATATAAACGACCACACGTCATCTGCAAAACCATCATAAGCAAGGCATACCGCCTTATTCTTCGTAGTCGTGCCGTTGAGCGAAAAAGGAGCTGGAGCGCAACTAAGATCATTGGCACTATCCCCCGTTCCGCTGCCGCTACTGAAAGAGGATGTTGCCGTCCAACTTGAGCCATCCCAACTTGAATAGGTCAAAACCACACCACCACCATTTGTGGTATGTTCTATACCCGAAATTTCTATAAGATCTCCAGAGCTTTGCTCGTAAAATACTGAAACGGATTTTCTATTATTTAATGAATCGCTTTCTCTAAGCACCGCATTGCCCCAGGTATTTGTAGTCCCATTCCAGACTGCACAACCGGTTTCGTTCAATCCGCCGGTAACATAGCAGAGTCCAATATCATTTTGATTTGAACCGCTGGCTGGGTGTGATGCCATTTCAATCCAAGCAATCTTGTTTGTGGTCGGCACGGTGAAGCTTGTTGACGCTCCCCAACTAATCCCATTCCAAACTCTGTATTCAATAAGACCAGTTGTATCGTTAGTTTGGGACCAAGCCGCCACCGCTTCACCGCTATTTTCATAAGCAATATCATACGCTCTTACATCAAGCGATTGTGAACCAACATTGTTTTCCGTCCAATCCAACGCCCAAGCGGTACCGTTCCAGCGCAGCATCTCAAGATTGCCAGTGCCGTTAAGGTCGCCTACCAAGTGTTCATTGTCCGAACCGGAGGCCTGACTACCGCCAACCGGACTGGCACGATTAACCACCCAAAACGGATTAAATGTGCTCGCTGAAACGCTGGCAAAAGCTCCCAAGTTATTTCCTGTAGCATCGGTAGTCACAAAACTTGTCTGCATATTCCCTCCTCCATAAGCCAGTATCCCCGAACCCGGAGTAACCTCCGGATCAATATCAAAAGTTACAAACCCGTCAGCGCTTAATTCTGAATTGGTGCGTACTGTGCCAAGAAAGTGGAATATCAAAATACCAGTGCCGGGATCACTATTCCTGAAATCAACAATATAGTCACGATTCTCAACCATATTTTTCTGGTTCATGTATGATCTGATTGCGCTAAGGTCTGGGTTGTTCCATTCGTGAATTTCAAATACCGGATGGAATCTTGCGATTTGTGAACCGTCCATTTTGAATACTACATGATTTTTACTGCCGGCCGAATCCATTTCATAAGAAAAATATTGCTGATTGACCTTTCTGAAACTGCCGACCGTGAATTCTGGATTGTCGGGATTGCGATAATCATTCGCTCTTTCATCTATTGAGGTTTTATCAATCATGCTCAAATCCTCTTGCATCAAATCAATCATTTGGTATTCAGTATAGGTCCACGGCTGACGGTTTAATTTCGCAACGGTTGTATATGAACTATCCGTTTCGCCTGCCTCAAAAGAAGAAGAGGTCAACAAACTTGGATTTTGCCAAACCAACATCAGGTCTTTGGAATTGGGTTCCAGTTTGGTGTTTAAAATCAGCTGATTGTAGTTATAACCCGCTGATAAATCAAAACCGGTTTTGGCAGCATTGAGATACCACCTTTCCTCGCCAGTTTTATATTTATCAAAAATCGTTTGTTTTATTATCCGGCCGGTGGCATAAATTGACCACTTTTCGGCTATGCCAGCCTCCGGGCCAAGTCTAAAGGTGTTGTCTATGACTATCCTGACCTTGGATTGCTCAATCACTTCCAGGGTTGAACTTCTGGTTTCCGCTTGGGAAAAATGATCCTGCTCAATCAATGTCAGCCCCCCCGATCCTGCCTGCGGAGTCGCCACTTTGTTGGTATGAAAGTCGGTGCCAAGATACAACTCATCAATCGCGCCGCCGTAGCTGGAATTGAAGTGAAGTTTGAAATCTGTTGATTTACTGCCATCGCCCGAAGCTATCCAGATACCGGTGTTATAAACGGCCACACCGATATCTGAAAGTATAACTGAAACCCCGTTGTTGCTGGAATTCAAACTTACCTCTGTTGTTAGGATGTTATTATTCTCATCTATCTGGAGATTGCTCCCACCCTCGTCTCCTAAACCAAAATTTAATTCAGAAATGGTGGTTTGAGTAACAGAAAAAAGATTCAAACTATTTAATACGTTTGCAATTTGGGCTGGAATTGATTGCGGCTTTTGGGGGGGCTCCGAAAGATCTGAGCTTGCAACAATAGGTTCTTCAAAAATAGTTACCGGCTCGCTGTTAGAAACTGTCTCCGGTTCCAAAGTCGGCAATGATATACTCGGACTTTCTGCAAAATTAGTTAAACTATCGGTAACTTGATTAATAATACTTGAAGCACCCTCAATCAGTGGTTGGAGTATCGGTTCCGCTATAATAGAATTCGCAGTTTCATCGGTATCAGTTTCCGACAAAGTAGGCTCTTGTATTTCGGAGACTGGATTAGTTGTATTTTCTGGTATAATGACCGGGTCTATGCTTGCTTCTACTGGTTGCTCTGTCACTTCTTCTGCATTTACAATATTGATTCCAAAGAATTTATTTAATAGCGAGGTGGGGCTTGGTTCAGGCGTGGTTTCGTCTTGATTGCCAGTAGTTTCCGGCAGGGACGTAGTAATCGGCTCCGGCGTCTGCTCCGGTATTGATTCTAGGGCTGGACTCTCGCTGGATGGGGTTGAAGTAATCTCAAAATGCGGAGTCGGGATCGTCTCTTGTTCTTCAGACAAAGGGCTTGCTTCATTGCCCGATTCTGACACAGATGCAGCCGGAGTAAGAGACGGCTCGGGTGTCGAAATCAGCGAAGGTTCTGTGGTGGCGCTTGGTAATTGAGTTACTTCTGGTTCCACTGGTATCGAACCGACCGTAGCTTCTGGTAATATACTCGGCGTTTGAGATACCGAAGCCGTTGGATTTAGAAATAAATTGTCCAAATCTATGACATCCTCAGCTGTATTACTTTTTGGATTCTCTATACCAACTTCCAAGTTACCGCTATCATTTGTCTGATGTTTGATTTTACCCGCAAGCACAGTCTGCAGTCTAATTCTAAATTCATCTGCGGGTGTAATATTTTCCTGGCCTGATACGCCGAAATTCCAGGAGTTAATATAATCTGAACTATCAAAACCAAGTTTTACCTTTAACCAAGCGTTGTAATTTTTTTCTCCTGTAATAAAATTGCTATTTTGTTTGATTTCTATGTAATTGTCATATACTGACCAACTGGTTGATACTGGATTTGTAAAAATAATATCTTGCCAGCTGGGTGTTGACTGAGGTTCTTCCACGGTCCCCCAATTTTTTATTTGAAATTTCGGATTAACGGAAGCCAATTTCAAAAAACCTTTTTGTTGTTTTTCAAAAATAGAATACTCGAAACGATCTCCGGCTAAAGAAATTATTTGCGTCCCTTTCTTGGATTTGAGTTCAACTTCGTAGTCCTTACTGCTTGAAGACAAAAGCAATCTGAATGGCACGTATGGTTTGTCGTTTATAGTAATTGATGCTGGCTCAATAATTTTATTGCCAGCGAAAACAAATTCTTGGTAATTATCGTGGCTTGTAAAGGTAAGACCGACAATTTCATCAGCTCTGTTTTTAAGAGACTCTAAATAATATCTGCCGGGATTACTGGTCGGATCTCCTGTCTGACTGACAAGTGGTTTGGGAACTTGTTCGTTTTCGCTAGCTAATGTGACTAGGGCATAATAAAGAGTGCCGTAAAACACCGACATTAAAATCGTCGTGCCGGCTATAAACTTTTTGACCGCTAGAATCAAGCGGTCAATCGTTTTCTTTTTGAGCAGTTTTTGGAAAATTAGATTTAACATTTGTCATCTTACTGCCCCTCACTTGACGAGGGGATTATTCCCATCTCTATCCCCGTGGTTATCTCTTCGATGGGTTCTTCCTCCCCCATCCCATACAACTCAAACTCGTCCTTGGTAATAGCAATCACGTCTTTTAATTTATATTTCTTGGTCTTAAACTCTTCCTGGGTTTCAATCCATTTAAGCTGGGTTTTGTCTACAAGGTAAACCTTGTAGTTATCTTTTAATTTAACCAGGGTGCCGTCAGCATGGATGGTAGCCGGAACTTTGATTTGTAATTTGCTGGGTAATGTTTCATCCTGCTTTTCAATATCTGATCCTGTTGGGTAGGCTTCTATTAATTCTTTAGGCAGGGTAGTTACGTCTTTATCAATGTATTTGAAGCCCAGGAAGAGCTTGAGGGTTTTGATCCATCTCTTTTGGCCATCTTGGATTATGTAAACCTTGTAACTGTCGGGAGATTTCATGAGAAAACCATTTGGAAATGTTTTAAGAGTTAATTCTCCTGCTTCAGTTAGGGCATCCACGTCTTCCTGTTTGGTTTCAGATACGTTTTTGAATGAAAAGCCGTAGGAATAGAATACCGCAAGCGTGGGAATGGTTTGTTTGGTCTTGTCTATTGTATTTACCAGGTAGACAGTCGGTTTGTCTTTGGTTTTAACCAAAGCTGATTGGGCGGTAATTTCTTTTGATAAAGAGGTGATGTCTTTTTCTTCAAGAGGAGCGGCAGATGAATAACCGTCTATCAGTTCTTTATCCAATACCGTTAAAACCTTGTTTGGATTGTTATTGGTCAGTTTAAGGAGGGTGGCATAATTGGGTACCAGTCTTCTCTTGCCGTTTTCTATGTAATAGACGTTCTTATCAAAGGCGTATCTGATTAAAACAGCTTTGGGGAATATCCTTGGCCTGAAAACGGAGAAGTCTTCTTCGGTTATTATCTTCGGGGCAATGTATTGGGTTGTTTGGGCGACATCAAGCGGCTCTATGTTTTCGGCGAAAGATAATACTCCTTCTTGGGGGACAGCTTTGAGCTTAACCGGTTCGGAAAAGTTTTTGGCCAAGTCCAAGGCGTAGATATTAAAATAGTAGGTTTTGCCGTTTCGCAGATTGACATGGAGGAATTTGGTAGTGTTTTCTTCCAGTATTATCCTGCCGTCATCCTGATTTAACGGTTGGCGGTTTTCGTTAACAACAATTTGTACGCGGACAAAGTCCTCATCGGTTGGATTACGCCATTCTAACAGAATCTGACTGTCGGCTTCGCCAATTCTGGAAATCTTAACCGGCCCGGGCGAGGCGTCAAAAGAAGAAGCTCCGCCGCCTCCGCCGCCAGTGGCGGTATCGGTTTTGGTCTTAGCGCTTATCACATTTGATAACGCTGAAACATTATTGCTTTCATCTTTTGTTTTTAAAGCAAAGTAGTAAGTGATGTTAGCCGTTAAGCCAATGGCCGTATATGTCTGGGTTGTGCCGGCCGTTTTTGGCGCAGGCAAACCGGTAAGAATATTGGCGGAACTCCAGTTGGAGTCAGTTATAGGGACGGTCAGCCAGCGCATATCATAGGAAGTAGCGGTGCCGGTATTACCGTCATCGCCTGGAGCAGTCCAGGATAAGTCAACGGATGTTCTGGTTGTGCCGGTGCTGGCCAGATTGGTAACCGCGGCGGGGGCGGTGGTATCGGAAGCCGATGTTGTTGAAAAGGTTTTGTTGGTTGAAACCGCTCCGCTGGATTTGACCCGGTAATTATATATAGTGCCGGCGGAAAGGCCGGTTAGGGCAACGCTGTGACTGGTAACAAGAGTGGAGTCAAGAGTTGTGGATGAGCCATAAGCCGTGGTGGTACCATATTCTACCTGCGAATCAGAGGATATGTCAGTCGTCCAGGTTATGGTGACTCCGCTTGTAGTAATGTTGGTGGCTTGGATATTGGAGATGACGGGTAAAGCCGAGGCGGCCGTGGTAAAGGTGGCATCGGAAGAAACGGAAGTTAAATTGCCTGAATCCGATGATTCAACCTGGTAGTGGTAGAGAGTAGAAGCAGACAGGCCGCCTATGGATACGGAGTGGCTGGTTACCAGAGTCGTGTCTTTAACCGTGGAATTGGTATAGCTGGAAGTCAAACCATAGTTAACCTTGCTGGTCGTGGCTCGATCAGTAGCCCAGGTAATAGTTACAGAGGTAGCGGTGATATTGGTAGCTTGGACGTTTGAGATTACCGGAGGGGGTGTGGCGGTGGTAAAGGTAAAATCTCCTGAGGTGGCTAGGTTGCCCGGGGTATCCTGTGATTTAACCCTGTAATGATAGGTTGTTTGTGATGTTAGGCCTGATAATAGAACTGAGTGGTTGGTAACCAATGTTGAATCAAGAGTTGTAGATGAACCGTAGCTGGTGGTTAAGCCGTATTCCACCTGTGAATCTGATGATTTATCAGTAGTCCAGGTGATGGTAGCGCCGGTAGTAGTGATAGATGAGGCAGTTACATTAGATATGACCGGAGGAGTTGGAGCCACTTCATTATTTACGTTTACGCTGACTCCTGAAGAAGTTGTTGTATTGCTGGATGGATCTCTGGCTACGGCGGTTATGGTATGAGAGCCGTTGGTATATGTGGTGGTGTCCCAGTTAATAGAGTATGGGGATGATGTATCTTCGGAACCTAGATTGATTCCGTCTATTTTGAATTGGACGCCGACTACCCCGATATTATCTGAGGCATTGGCAGTTATTGTATTGGCAGCGCCGGAAAGGGTTGAGCCGTCGGTTGGAGAAGTTATTGAAACTGTGGGAGAGGTTGTGTCTGCTACTGCGCCTGATGGATACTCATAGGCGCCAATATCAAAAGATGCTCCTTGTGGACGAGAGATACCATCAATGTCAAAGAGGGCGGTGGTGAATACACCGGCATCTTTGGCGGGAGAGGTGGATTGGAGGTGGAAATCCGGGGTAGTTGTGCTGATGAAGAGGGGGTCGAGGGTGAGGTAGGGGGTTAGACCAGTAAATCCCGATAAATCTTGAGCCGAACCAGAAACCATAGCAAATAGGTTTTTACTACCCGTAACTTGGGCGTTGATATTGTTGTTACCAGAAGACTTAATATAAACCTCTCCTGAATTTTGCAAAATAATATTGTTGCGGAGGTTTATTATAATATTCTCATTTTGACCAGACTTATTGATCGCCCCGCTGTCGCCTGAAGTTGGGTTATAGGAACCGCAATCGTAGAGTGTGTTATTGTAGACTTCAATTGTTCCAGCCCCTGGAGAGCTTCGATTATTATCACCAGAATAAATGCACGCAAGATTACCGATGCCATCATGTGGAGTTGGCCCTGTCCCGACATGGTAGATCAAATTGTTGTAGACCTCGACTGGCCCAGTATTGGGGTCCACGGTGTTGAGGTCGATTCCGGCACAGGTTTGATGATGAATGATGTTGTCGTGGTAAGAGAGATCGTGCTGTTGGTGCCCACCGGTTGTACCGGTCGAGTTGGTCAAAATCCCACGACAGGAGTTATTGTTGTGGATGTAGCTCCACCCAATTTCGATGTGATCACTGTTATCCACATAAACAGAGTGGTACTGCTTCGATGTTAATCCGTAACGAAACTGAAATGTCGAATCCGTAACATCAGACGTGAATGCGCTATCGAGTATCCAGTTTAGGTTATTTGGTCCAGCCGCTACGATATGACGAACTTGCCCTGATGCGCAGGTCGTTACGCAGATTCTAGCACCGAGATTCACGCCAGAAGTAAAACCACTCAGCGTCAGTGTTGTGCCAACTGTCGTGATTGTGTTTGCGGGGCTAATGAGTTTACAATTCTGCGTTCCCCCTTCTTTGCAGCCAGCATCCGTAATCTCGTTTCCTAAAAACTCCAGGTATTCCATGGAACCCGGGGAGGCACAAGCGGACTGCCCATCACCCCCGGGACAGGTCAGATAATTGCCGATAAATCTCCAGTGTTGTGCGCTGGGATATGTGTTACCAGAAATTGAGAGCGCACTACTAAAAGTTTTGAATGTAAACCCGGCGATGGTAATATAGTCTGCATTGCTGGCACTCCCCAGTACCTTAATACCGCCCACAGAACCCACCCAGTCGCCGCTACCTATGGCACCTAAAACAGAAGTGCCACCTGGGTAGACAATCAAAGCCTTCGGATTCCCCAAATTTCCACCGTTAGAAATTTGAAGTGCTACTCCCGTTCCTGGTTCAGGGGTTGTCTGGTTCGCACCATCCAGGATATAGGCGATGTCACCTGCGGCAATTGTATTTTTTGCCTTGTATACATTTAGCCAACATCCTTGTACGCCAGCTGATGGCGGTGTTTCGGTAGTAAATTTTCCATTATTGGAGTCTGCACCAGTCATTGAAACGCAATAAACATTACCCGCTCTCACAGTAAATGGTAAGTTATTGGATGAGCCATATGCATTAGTAACTATGATATTGCCAGAATTAGTACTCGCTCCTAATTGAATTGCCATTTTTTCATACCAGAGATATGGGGTTGAGGTTAGTTTAATAATTGCTGATCCTCCTCCCACTGTAACAGTACTGCCGGAAAGGTTTTTGCCGTAAATTGTGACAAAGGCGCCATTGTTGTTCTCTCCGCCTGTGTTGGGACCCGACTCAAGATCGGTAAAGAAAATAACGGGAATACCAGTTGCCGGCAAAGGTGTAGGGGTGGGGGTAGGGGTGGGGGTGGGGGTGGGGGTGGGGGTAGGGGTGGGATTGCTTACTGTAACCGTCACGGCAGATGAAGTAGTTTGATTGCCTGATGCATCACGAGCGGTAGCGGTAAGATCATGAGAGCCATCGGTAGTAGCGGTTGTATCCCAGGTTATTGAATATGGGGAGTCAATATCTTCTACTCCAAGATTTACTCCATCTAATTTGAATTGGACGCCAGATACTCCTACATTATCAGAGGCGGTGGCTGAAACCGTGGTATTGCCTGAAACTGTTAATCCTGCTGTTGGGGAAGATATTGAAACTGTGGGAGGGGTGGTGTCTCCACCGGGGCAAGCAGAGAATGTCCAACCTGTATTGCCTGACACATTCGTGGAGTTGGCTCCGGCATACCAAGAGGCGCCACCGCTAACGGTTGAGTCTTTAATACTCATGTAGTCAACGCAAACTGTTCCCGACGCTTTTGACAAAGTTGCAGTACTACCCGATGTAGTAGTTTTAAGAATCGCTAAACTTCCCGCAGATCCATTAGTCGTAAATGATCCCATAATAGTCTGTGTCTTCCCTACCCCCAAGGCTAACCCATTTGTCAGGCCAGCATTATTAATAGCAAAATTATTAAAAGTATTGGAATCCGAAATGTTGATATTGTCCCCCGAAAAAACAACATTATAATATGTTTGTCCCCCACCAGCGAATGTTTTTCCGCTACCGTTCGTACTAGAAATCACAATCGTAGAGGTACCCGCATTCAAACTAAGACCCGTGACGGTTGCGAGATTCCAAACGATAGTTCCGCCATCTTGAAGCTTCCAAGTACTAGATCCCATTGTCAGCGTACGAGTATTGGAATTACTGGAAACAAAAGATCCCATTGTCACATTAAAATTATTGGAATCAAAGTTACCACTAGTTAAAATAATTTGCGAAGCGGTACCTGCAGCATTTAAGGCATCCTGTAATTGCCATGATCCTCCCACGCCATTAAAAGTTATCTTACCGATAGTCTTCCCTGCTGTTGTTATCATCGTAGTACCCGATGTGCCGGTAAAGGAAAGGGCAGAACTCGTATTACCTCCTTTTGTATATGTCATCCCCGATGCTAGTTTGAAAACTACCCCGCTCCCAGAAATCGTCAGGGTAACACTGGCATTGTGGGTCAGGGTTCCAGTATATCCAGTAGCATCAAAAGAGTTGATGGTAATAGATGCAGAAATTACGGAATTACCGGTACCGGAACTGGAATTGAAAAAAACATCATCAGTAGAATTGGGAACTGTGTCATTATTAGTTCCTCCTGATGTGGCTGACCAATTAGTGGGGCCGGTAGCATTCCAGTTTGTTGATGATCCCCCGCCTACCCAATAACGGGATGCAGCAGAAGCAAAATCTGACTTCATAGTAAAGCCAGCGACCAAGAAAAGTGAGAATATTATGATTTTTAGATGTTTGGACACAGTTAAAAAATTATTTTTTAAAACTTACTGTAATAATCAAAACTTATTGAACCTAGCCGTACCCTCTGGCTAGAGCTAGAAAGCATTTCAAATATGAAAATCATATCGCTGCCCGAAGCATAAGTACCTGTTGGTGTTGAAGATGTGGTTAGTGTCCAGTTTTCAGCCGAGGTCGCCACGCTAACACTGGCAATATTAGAAATGGCGTTAGCCGTATCCCTTATGCTAAACAAAATCCTCTCATTAGCATTACTCTTATAGGCACCGACCTTTACTCCAGTATTAAATGCACTGAAATCGTTGGGTACTGGAACCTTCACAAATATTTTGTATTCCTGTGTTGTAGCTGATGTCGCAGTCCATTGGTAATAACTCCTGAATGAAGACGAAGACTCATTATCAGAAGTCATAGTTCCAACACTATTTGTCGTATTGCCAGTCATTACTGCTCCGGCAAATTCAGGCCACATTGTAAATCTTTTAATATTTCTCGCATTACCTTCCAAGCGAAAACCAGAATTGTTGCCAGCGTTAGGCCTAATCTTAATTACGTTTGCTCCGCTTCCTACATCAAAATTAACTGCAACACTTGCACTGGCATCAAAGAAGGTGTTGCTATTAATTTCCAACATTCCGCTTACAAGCAAATCAGAGGCGGCTATTAAATTGTGGCCGGTGTCATCCAGTCCGAATCTGGAAAATGTCTTTGAGACTCCGCCGGCAACTTGAATCGCACCAACGGTTAAGAAATTAGATGCTGAAGCAGTACCTTGGACTTCAAATTTTGTAGTTGGACTGGTTGTACCAATACCAACATAACCAGAAGGATCAATGGTCAATCTTTCTACACCATTGGTGGCAAGACCCAATTGATTTGCGGCTGACCTGAATATTCCTGTATCTGTATCATTACCGAAAGCGAAAGCAGGTAAAGCAGCTGTCCCTGGTTGGGCATAGAAGTAGGAGGCGGAGGCGAAGCCGGTACCGGTGAGTTCTAGATTGGAGGAGATTGATGCATTGCCAGTAATACTAACTAGGTCAGCAGATCCGTTGTTTAGGGTTATGGTATCTGTATCAGTAACTGTGAATACTGTTGAACCGGCATCTTGGATAACAAAGTCACCTGTTCCATTTAGATTGATGTTGAAATTGGTGTTGGCTACGGATACTGAAGCGGTGCCGTTTAATTCTAGTAGGTTATTGAATTGGGTGGAGGCAGAGTTGAAGAGCCATTTGCCGGCTACAGTCTCATCCTGTGATAAGGAAGCGGGACCGCCGGCTCCCCAGTCAAGACGGACATATGAAGAAGAGGCGCTTAGGTCGGCAAGAGATACTGTAAAATGGCTGGCGTCAAAAGATATTGAACCGTAATGGGTGCCAAAGGCAGCTCCGGAATTTACTATCTCAATGCCTAATGGAGCGCCGCCACCACCGCCACTATTTTGATCAGAACCGCAGGAAAACTTGCCAGTGGTGGCATTGTATAGAAGTTTGTCAGCAGAAGCACCAGAACAACCAGTTGTGCCGGTCATGGCGTTAAGCCCGGCACCGAAAAAAGCGGAAGCGGAAGCATCACCGGTTAACTCAATATCGTCACTAATTGATAAATCACCAATAAAAGAGTGTGACGATGCGGTGGAAGCAGAGAGTAAGCCCGTTACGGTTAGGTTGTCTGAAATAGTCGTTGTGCCACCGCCGGAATCAATAGAAAAATTACCGGATGTCGTACCAATTGAACCGCTATTAACCACTGTGACGCCAACCGTTAATTTAGAACCGGCAACTTGGGCGTCGCCCCCACCAACCGTGGTTGTACTACCACCACCGCCACCACCTATGTATTGGAGTGGAGGCGGAATTTGATTGACACGCGAAACCAGATCAGCAAGTTTTTGATTTAAGTCATCAACGGAACCTTGGACTGAAATAAGATTTAGAGGGGTAAGCGCAGATTTTTCTTCATCAAAAAATTGCTTTACCAATTTTTTGATGAAACTCTGATCAATCGGGGTGGCAACATATACTGGACCGGATGACTTTGCCGGAGAAAAAGTAGTCGGCGGCTTGACTCCTGCTGGCGATGATTCTGGCTGACTTATTTGATCAGGAAAGGTTGGTGACTGCTCTGTTAAATTGTCACCGTAGTTGGCAATATCTTTGAGCGGAGACAGGATAATTTCTTTAAGATCCGAGAAAAAACCAGTTACTCTGTCAGGCAATTTCGGCAAGAACGAAAAAGTGTCTGCGGCTTGGGACAAGTCCGCAAAACCTTTGTTCAAACCACCTGCCAAACCTTGAGTTGAAATGAGATTAAGCGACGGCAGCGCCAACTTTTCGTTATTTAAAACTTGCTTAAAATTTTTAATAAAACTTTGATCTGCAATAGAATCTGCGATAGAAGCAAAATTCGGACTAGTTATTTTTACTTGTGAAAAAAGAGGTACTGATTTTGTCTCTGCCGGCAGTATCTCTATTTGGCTCATTTTGCCCCAAATGATTAAAATTTGTTCGGTAAAACCAACACTGGAATCAGCGAGTTTTTCGACTGGAGCAAAAAATAAATTTTTAAAATTGTATAAAAATGAAAAATTAATTTTCGGCTTGGGTTGCGGAACCACTGTCAGGTAAAAATCTTTGGGAGCTACCAACGGCGACAGAACCGGTCCGTTTTCATAAAAATCAAAAAATTTTTCAATTGGTTCTTCAATAAAATCCTGGTAAAAAACGACGGCAAGATTAAGATACTGACCGGTTGGTTTTACCGGCAAAAACGCAGGTCTGGAAACAGTCCCATGATTCTCCAGAAAAAATGTCGGGACAGCCGAAAGTTTGCTTGTAAGATCCTTAACCAAACTTAAATCCTTAGGCAAAACTGTCATTCCAAAAATTAACAAAAATATAAAGGCCGCTGTTGCAAACATTGCCGTAACAGCGGCCTTAAGGCGAGAACTAGCTGAATACTGACTGTGAGTATGAAAATTAGAAAGAACTGATTCAGAAAGAACTGGTGAAGAAACTGCATCGTTATCAATTGAGATGTCAGCAGATTCCTCTGAAAGAACTGTACGGCCTGTTTCGGCAAGCCGCAACTGACCCGCTTCCAAATCTGTTTCAACAGAAATTGCTTTTTCCTGGGGGGCAATTGTGGTTTGCTGAATAATTGGTTTGACTAAATTGGCGCTTTTTAAACCGGCGAGTTTTTTATTCAAGTGCGCCTGCTCCTGATATTTTGCCAAAGATTCCTTAGTAACGTACCAGCGCCTTGATGGCTGGTCGTAAAAAGAATCAATCTTATTTTGTCTAGCCAATCTTGCAACATGACCCGGTTCGTAGCCAAACTCTTTGGCGAGAAAAGACGCCTCAATAAATCTTTTTCCGTCTTTAACAAAAAAATTAACCGACGAATAATCGATTGATTCCAATGATTTTTCTAATTGTTCCTGCGTCTCAAACAAAGTAATAAAAGACACAGAGAGTACTCACTAATTTCGCCTTATCAAACATACTCGTAAATTAAAAGTTATGTTTGATATTTTTAATTATACCACGCATTTTAAAATCAAGAAAAAACTTATCCACAGCAAACAAAATCACGGTATCCAAACAAATCCTTAAAAATTAAGTAGAATAAGGGTATTTTTTACTTTACTGATAAATACGCTAAACGGCAAAGAAAAACTTACCCGGAATGGTCTTCATGCCCAATTTCTCACTGTAATTTTAAAACAGTTTGTTGCTGTTAGAGATTAACAAAAGTCTTCTATGAATTTAATATATACCGCATATGCTTACATACACGGTTAAATTTAAAGAGGTTTAAAAATATTTTATATTTTGAAATTGATATCACGATAACCAAAATTAAAAGCTTACTAAACTTCCATAAATAATTAAAAACATTCTATTGCCACGATATTTCATGTACATCAAACATATCCCTATTTTTTCAAATTAACTGTGGACCCGGGGAGAATCGAACTCCCGACCCGGCAATGCGAATGCCGTATAATACCATTTTACGACGGGCCCATTGACACACATCTTTGCTATTCTACATTTTTAGCCTTGAAATGGCAAAACTAAAAATCCGCGTTTTGAGCGGATTAATTTATTTTCGGGAACACTACTACGTGGTAACAAATGTTTTCTTCTATCGGTTCGGTTTCAAACTCAATTCCTTTTAGCTTATCGGCGATTAAACGATCCCGCATCCACTTAACTTCTCTGGACGACATGGATATCTCTTTACGCCGGCCGCGGACAATCGTGATCACCTTGCGCGAAATATCAATCGTGTTGCCTCTCACGTGAAGTGACTCCTCAAGATAATTTTTTACTTCAGCGGCATAAGAGGTGTAATAACACGATCCCTCGGTTCTCATGAGAAGTTGTTCTTCAAGACTTCGCGCGCCTGATGTTACTTTTAATTTCTTGCCAAACTCCAGAAAAAAATCACGAGCCAGCAATTCAACATAGGCGGCCGTAAAATCAAGAACGAAAACTTTATTCTCTTTTGGCGGACAAGTAATTATTTTTTTGCCGTTGCGCTTTTTTTTGAGCGGTGTAACTCCCCTATCAACAAAATAATACTCTGCATCCTTTAGCTCTACCAGCAAATTATTGGTTACCATTTTAAGCAACTCTTGATCGGTAGTTATTTGTTCAAAACCCAAACCTATAGCTTTAGTGTTTTGCTCAATTCGTTGTTCTCTGGAACCGCGAAGTTCGGCCGGACGACGCTGTCCGTTTGCGTTTGTTGCTATTAAACATAAAAAAAATGCCAATATTATTAGCCTCATTTTTTCCTCCTTTCATTTGTTACTTTAATTTTTAAGGTTCCGCTATTTCAGCTTTCTTACCTCATAATCCAAATGCATCTTGGGAAGCATTACTTCGGGCTGCCACATTTTCTTCAGCTTTTTAATATCTTGCGAGAGTTGGTATTTCCCACCCTCACCAACATAATCAATTTTTTTCGTTGCTAACGGAGCAACTTCATAGAATACCATTTGGGCTATGCGCCGACCAACCACAAGAGGAATTGTATAGTGTTTGGAATTATTTGTTACTTCCATTGTCCAACGGTTAAAGTACCCGACATCGCCCCAACCGGCGTCTTTGCATACTTCAACAAAATTACGGCCCAAAGAAGAACGGGCATACATCTTGGCCACGCAAATTTCGCGTCCGCCTATAAATTCCTGCGTGTGCGCCAAAATGGTCTCGCCGGGAGCAAGAAGAATTAATCGCGCTTTTTCGGAAATATTTTTAAATTCTGCGGAAAGACATTTGCGTATGGCACCGGCCGACTCGGCGCGAAACGGCCCCTGCCAAACATTGCTTGTTGAGTTGGCATCGTAAACATTGTGTATGGTCGCCCTTCCAGACGGATGACCCTCGCGCCAAAACCACTCGCCAAGCGTTACATCATAACTGGTCGTTTTTAACTGGCGCTGATTAAACGGCTCGATTACAATCGTGCCACGACGCAGGTGTTTTAAAATTTGGTCTCTTGATAAAAGCATAACTAATGACGAAATAAATTAAATCTATTGTCGGGGATGTGGGAGTCGAACCCACCATCTCATCGTCCCGAACGATGCGTGTTGCCGCTACACTAATCCCCGAGTAAGATTATTCCACATAATATTTCGCTTTAATTTTTTCTATTTCTTTTTCTTCTTCGGTTAAAGCTTTTTGTTTACCTTTTTTGCCGAATTCAGCAAGTTCAGTTTCTGAAAGTTGATTTAATTCTCTGGCTCTTGCTTCAAGAGATTCTCTGGTATTTTTACTTGGTTTGTCCAGCACTTCATTCATAAGTGCATGTACAATCATGCCAACCTTTACACCCGGCTTAATGCCCAGCAATTCCATTATGTCATTTCCATTTATCTTGAGCATCTTGGGAGAAATAGGATCCCGCGCCACCTTGTCTATCATAAACTGCAGATGGCGCAACTTGTATGGCTTAGCCTTAGGCACACCCGAACCGATTCTATCGGCTTCACGCACTTTTATCAAATCTTCAACATTTTCTTTGCCAATATTCGCGACAAGACGCCTGACCGACGATTCCGTAACCTCGCCAACATTGTAGTAAAAAAGATGATAACGCACCAATTTAATAATTTTATCGGCTTGCTCCTTGGAAAATTTAAGACGATCCATAATCTGTGCGGCCATGAACGCACCGATTACCTCATGACCATAAAAAGTAGAATCTGGTCCCTCCCCTCTTTTACTCCTGGGTTTACCGACGTCATGAAGCAATGAGGCCATACGAACTTCAAACGAATAGTTTTTGTCACAAGCATATTTGAGAGCTAGCAGATTGTGCTCCCAAACATTATAAATGTGGTGTTTGTTTTGACCGACGCCTACACCTTCCAACAGTTCCGGCAAAACAAATTTCAGCAATCCTGTTTCGCGAAGCATGTCTACGCCTTTGTAAGCATCCTGTGAGTTGATTACTCCAACAAACTCATCGCGAATGCGCTCCTTGGATACAGCCGCCATAAGTCCGTTATTTTCCCTGGCTGCTTCAAGGGTGTCGTGTTCAATTTCAAAACCAAGCTGGGCCACAAACCTAACCGCTCGCATCATACGCAAAGCGTCTTCGCTGAATCTTTCACCGGGATTACCGACTGCGCGAATAATCTTATTTTTTATATCCTCACGACCGCCAAATAAGTCAATAATTTCTCCGCTGCTGTTCATTGCGAGGGCATTAATTGTAAAATCCCTCCTTTTCAGGTCGTCTTCAATTTTATCGGCATACTTAATTTCATCGGGATGCCTTTTGTCGGTATATTTAGACTCAATGCGATAAGTCGTAACCTCCACTACTTGCAAAACCGAATCGTCGCTACGGGTTTTAATACCAACAGTTCCGAATTTGTTTTCGTAAAAACTATCGGGAAAAAGTTGTTGTATTTCTTCGGGTTTAGCGTTGGTGGTTATATCCCAGTCATTCGGCTGTTCGCCCATTATCAAGTGTCTCACGCTCCCGCCGACAATATGGGCTTCGTAGTCCGTGCTCTCAAGTTTATTCAAAACCTCCCTAACTTCTTTAGGAATTTCGTAACTTTGATTTTTACTTTTTGATTTTTGCACTAATAAGTACCCCGGGCAGGATTTGAACCCACAACCTTTCCCTTAGGACGGGACCGCTCTTCCAATTGAGCTACCGGGGCAAAATTATTTCGTTAACTAAGCCGTTAATTAATGATCGGACCAATTTAAAAAGATAGCTACTTTTTTTTACTCCAATCCGACACATTCCAAATTCTGTTCTTCCCCTGTGATAACCATCGTTATAATACATTCTAATACGATTTTTGGAAACTCCTGTAACTTTTGACCAATGCTCCAGACACTTATTTTGATCCATGCCTGTAAAGTATCGAACCGTTATTAATAATTGATTTCTTTTCACACCCAAACATTTATCCAGTATGTGTATTACGAGTTTAATCATGCCAGCATTGGTATTGACGAAGGAAAAATTATTTTTGTTATCACCTTCTGCCCAATAGAGCATTGCCAAAATACTCACATGATACTTTAGATTGCTATTAATGATTTCTGATGCTTCTTTTTCTGCTTTTTCTAAAGCCAGTTTTTTACGAGCACTACTAGTTCTACCTCCAGCAGTCCTAAGTCGTAATATAATTTCTGGCGGTAATTTTATTTTATGAACATGGTGCCATATTGTTGTTTTCGGTAAAGAAAATTTGTCCATTAACTCATGTATGCTGTACCCCTTTTTGCGCAATAATTTGAGGTTATTTATGATTTGATCGCTATGAATATGCATGCTACAATTATAACATAGTACCCGAACTTATAACATAGCACTAGTTTATAAGTATCCTGTCTAAGGGGGCCCATAGTATAGCGGTAACACGCGATCATGGCATGATCGAGTCCGGGGTTCGACTCCCCGTGGGTCCACCATAAGATACTTTGCAAACACCCAACATGGTAAAAAACAAAGACTGCGTGTTAAACTTATATAAATAAATATATGCAAAAAAACTTCAATAAAAGAGTGCGGTTAAATAACCAAATCAGGGAATCGCAAATTCAGGTCATTGACGCCGACGGCAAACAGCTTGGCACCATACCCACACATGAAGCTTTGAGATTGGCCAATGAACGCGGTCTTGATTTGGTAGAAGTGGGACCGATGGCCAATCCGCCTATTGCTAAAATCATGGATTATGGTAAATATATGTACCAGAAGGAAAAACGAGAAAAGGGCGGAAAAACAACCAAAGTCCCCAGCCAAGAAATTAAAACCGTAAGAATCGGTTTTAGAACCGGGACTCACGACTTAATGGTTAGAGCCGGACAAGCAGATAAATTTTTGCAAAAAGGACACCGCGTTAGACTGGAGCTGACTCTGCGGGGACGCGAAAAAAGCATGGCCGACATTGGCCGAAGCAAGCTTGAATCACTTATCAAAATGGTTTCCGAACCGTTCGTACTGGAAGAACCAGCCAAAAGATCACCAGTAGGTTTCGGCGTGTTAATAAGACCGGAACATAAAAAATAAAAGTAAATATTTCTAATATGCCAAAACTAAAGTTAAAAAGTTCTAAGTCTGCCTTAAAACGTTTTAAGATTTCGTCTAGCGGCAAGAAACAGCATCGCCATTCACGCATTAATCACTTCAACGCTAGACAAGATGGAAGCGCAAGAAGGAATAACAGGGGTCAGGATGTGCTTGCCAAGCCTAATAAAAAAGATATTAGGAATTTGATGCCTTACGTTTAATAAAACATGCCCAGAGTAAAACGAGGAACAACTGCAAACAAACGACGTAAAAATTTGCTGAAACATGCAAAGGGTTTTATGTGGGGCGGGAGTACCAAATATCGTCAGGCCAAAGAGCGTCTTTTGCATGCCTGGACATTTCAGTTCAACGACCGCCGCAAAAAGAAAGGTTACGCCCGCCGATTATGGCAAATTCAGATTGGAGCCGCCACGCGGCTTGATGGTCTCCCCTACAACAAATTTATCAACGGACTCAAAAAATCCAACATAGAGCTAGACCGTAAGATTCTATCCGACCTAGCCCAACACGAACCTGGAATTTTTAAAAAAATAGTTGAAATATCACAAAATGCAATAAAATAAACGGCTCATCCAGATGAGCCGTTTATTTTACTAAATTAGCAACACGGAGAGTCGGCTTCACTTCTTGCCTCACCATCGCTCGACTAATTTGTAATGCCCAGCAAAATTAGCATAGATTAAATAGTTTGAGTGATACCATCAATTAATCCTTTAATTTTGAAAAACTCCTGTCGGTTATTAACCCGTAATTGAAGTGTTCCGTAGGGTAATAAATTGCTGGGCCTTTTACCTTGACTAGCACGACTCACTGCTAGCTGAGTACGAAAGTTTTTACTTGGAATTTGCGTAATATTTTGCCAATATTGAATTGCCTTTTGAGGGTTTATGCTAGGATAGATCATTATCTGACATTTGATCCTGTCCTTGGTAATTTTCAAAAACTTATACAAAAATATAACGAAAACTTTGATCATTGAGGGATCTGAATTACCCAAACACATATATGGATACCCGCCATTTTTAAGACCGAAGTTTTTGTAGCCCTCTCCCCAGTAAAGAGCAGCTCCCAGAACCATCAACTCACGATTATTTAATCTACCGATCTTAGATTCATACTCCCCTCTAATATTTTCGTTTTCCTTCTTTATATTTAGGGTCCTTATCTTATTAAACTCAACTAGTTTGTAATAACCATTTTTTTTCTTAGATTCTAAAACTTTTTTAGCCTCACTATCTATCTTTAAACTCGAAAACCATGTGCTAAGGGTGGATTTTGGTATTTGAAAACTTTTCCTAATTTCTCCGTAGGTTTTTCCTTCAAGTCTAAGAGCGAGTGCTGCTTGATAATCTCTTCTTGATTCCATGGCAGCCCCAAGGAGAATCGAACTCCTATTTGCTTCTTGAAAGAAAGCCGTCCTAACCATTAGACGATAGGGCCATTAGTACTACGGGTTTATTGTAGCATATCCTGTATCGCTAGTTCAAGCAAGAGTGTGTTGATAAATATACCCGGTGTGTTAAAATTTTAAACCATGAAGATCCTTGGTATTGAAACATCTTGCGATGAGACGGCGGCTTCGTTGCTTGAGGTGAAAAACAACAAAATCAAGATTCTTTCAAACGTCATATCTTCTCAAGTTAAACTCCACGCTCCCTATGGGGGCGTGGTTCCTTCGCTAGCCGCCCGTGAACATGTCAAAAATCTTCCCAAAGTACTCAAACTCGCTCTGAAAATAGGAAACTATAAATTGGAAAATGTTGATCTGGTTGCCGTAACTCGCGGACCAGGATTAGTTTCTTCTTTATTGGTTGGCACAACATTTGCTCAAGCATTGGCTTGGAAATATAAAAAACCGATTATCGGAGTCAACCATCTTGAAGGCCATATTGCTAGCAACTGGCTTCCATCTCAAAACTTAAAACTCAAAATTCAAAATTTAAAAAGTCAAAAAAACTACTCACTACTCACTACTCACTACTCACTACTTCCCGCCCTCTGTCTAATTGTCTCCGGCGGGCATACTGAATTGATACTGATAAATGACATTGGCAAGTATAAGGTAATCGGCCAAACTCTGGATGATGCCGCCGGCGAAGCATTTGATAAGATTGCCCGCATACTCGGACTTGGTTACCCAGGCGGGCCGGCCATTGAAAAAGAAGCTGCCAAAGTTCTAAATAAAAAGTTACGACTCAAAATCAAATTACCCAGGCCCATGTTAAAAACAAAAAATCTGGATTTCTCTTTTGCCGGACTTAAAACCGCTGTTTTGTATCTCGTCCGCGATTTAACCAAAACCTATGCCTTGTCAAAAATAAGAACTGCGGTCGCACAAGAAGCTCAACAAGCTATCGTTGATGTGCTTGTCACAAAAACTGTTAATGCGGCACGCGAGTACAAAACCAAATCAATAATGCTATCTGGCGGTGTCTCGGCCAACAAACTGCTCCGCCAAGAACTTAAAACTGCCGCTGAAAAAACAGGTCTTAAATTTTACCGGCCGGAACTGGAATACACCACTGACAACGCGGCCATGATCGCCTTGGCCGGTTTTTTAAATTATCAAAAAAACAAAAAGGTAACCGAAAAATCAATCAAGGTGGACGCTAACCTAAAACTGGGTTAAATTTAGATAAGCATGTCTGATGAGTTTTCAAAAACTTACGACCCTAAGTCAACTGAAGATAGAACTTACAAACTCTGGCTGGAGTCAGGATTTTTTAGCCCGGAAGGGCTACCCTCCGTAGCCTTGGCGAAGGAGGGCAAGCACGAAGAAACTAAGCCCTTTGTAACTTGTATCGCTCCACCAAATATTACCGGCGAATTACACATGGGACACGCACTTGAATACACATTGCAAGACATCGTAGTAAGAACCAAGAGAATGCAGGGATATAAGACTTTGTGGTTACCGGGGACAGATCATGCCGGCATTGCCGCTCAAAATGCGGTTGAAAAACAACTGGCCAAGGAAGGAACAAGTCGCCACAAATTGGGCCGAGAGATGTTTCTTGAACGCATGTGGAAATGGCGTGATCAATATGGCAACACGATTTTGAAACAGCTTAAAAAGTTAGGGGTGTCGGCTGACTGGTCCAGGTTAAGATTCACCATGGACCCCGATTACCAAAAAGCGGTGCAAGAAGCATTCATCCACTATCATAAAAAGGGATGGATTTATCGCGGCGAAAGAGTAATAAACTGGTGCGTCAGGTGCGGAACGTCAATATCTGATCTGGAGGTCAACTATCTACCCGAAAAAGCAAAACTTTACTTTATAAAATATGGGGCTTTTACTTTAGCGACCGTCAGACCGGAAACCAAGCTTGGCGACACCGCTTTGGCCGTACACCCCAAAGACGCGCGTTACAAAGATTATGTCGGAAAAAATTTAGAAATAGAATCTATAGACAACGGCGTGCCGGCCAGTGAACCTGCAAAAACCAAAAAAATGACAATAAAAGTAGTTGCCGATCAGGCAGTAGACATGGGGTTCGGCACTGGTATCATAAAGGTTACACCGGCGCACGATTTAACTGACTTTGAAATCGCCCAACGCCAAAATTTACCGTCACTTACAATAATTGATAAGCATGGGCGCATGAACGAAAATGCTGGCATTCGCTACCAAGGTATGAAAACCACCGAAGCTCGTGAACAAATAGTCAAAGACTTGGAGGCTATCGGCCTAATGGAAAAAATTGAAGACTATGACCACAATATAGCGCGCTGTGACAGATGCAACTCGGTCATTGAACCATTACCAAGCAAGCAATGGTTTTTAAAAATGAAAGAACTAGCCGAGAGAGCCTCGGAAGCAATACGCGGCAACAAAGTAAACCTGCACCCAAACCGATGGCAAGTAGCGCTTGAAAACTGGCTGGATTCTTCAAATATTCGCGACTGGAACATTTCCAGACAACTTTGGTGGGGACACCAGTTACCCGTCTGGCATCACGAATCCAAATGCATTCCACGACCCGGCCACGAAAAAGACATAGACAAATGCGAGGAAATTAAAATTTCCGCCGAAAAACCGCTTTGTGAATACTGCGATGCCAAATATGAACAGTCGGAGGACGTTCTGGACACCTGGTTTTCTTCGGCGCTTTGGCCGTTTGCCACACTGGGCTGGCCCGACAAAAAATCCGAAGACTTCAATGAATATTATTCGACGGATTTCATAACTTCCGATCGCGGCATTTTATTTTTGTGGCAAGCAAGAATGATTTTTTCAGGTTTGGAATTTACCGGTAAAGCGCCGTTTAAGGACGTCTATATCCACGCTACGATTTTGACTAAAGACGGTAAAAGGATGTCTAAGTCGTTGGGTACCGGCATTAATCCGCTTGAGTTGATTGAAAAATACGGCACAGATGCTTTGCGTTTTGGCTTGGCATCACAAGCAACCAGATTGCAGGACTTAAAATTCGGCGAAAACTTGATGGTTATGGGCAAAAAATTCGCAAATAAGGTTTGGAACATCGCCAGGTATACAACAATGAAGCTGGGCAGTGATTATGAATGGAAAATATTAAAATCGCCGCAAGATATCAAAAACGAAATAACCGTAAAGATGGATGCTGTCGCTATTTACGTCACTCAACAAATTGAAAAGTACGATTTTGCCGAAGCTGCCGACAGTTTGTACAAATTCATCTGGCATGAATTTGCCGATAAATACATCGAAGAAAGCAAGGACCACGAAGATCAAGAAACCAAAAATACACTTGCCTATATCCTTATCAATTCGCTCAAGCTTCTACACCCTTTTATGCCCTTCGTTACTGAAGAAATCTGGTCTAAACTGCCGGTTTCCAACAAAAAACTTCTGCTTGTGGAAGATTGGCCAGTATAGTTGTGTTAAAATTAGTGTGTGGCTACTTCCACTATTATTTTGCTGGTAGTTTTGGGATTTGTGCCCAGTTTAAGCTGGCTTTTATTTTATCTTAAAAAAGATCCGTACCCCGAGCCCAAATATCTAGTCTCAAAAACTTTTTTACTGGGTATCGTTATGGCGCCGCTTGCCATAGCGGCACAATGGGGATTCCGCGAAGCCGTCCTTCACTTCCAGCCGGGATATTTGATTCAAGTTTCGGTTTGGTTTTTTTTGTGGGCAGCGGCGATTGAGGAAATCGTAAAATTCCTTGTTGTAAAGTTCGTAGTTCTTCACGATCCTGAATTTGATGAACCAACCGACGCGATGATCTACATGATTTCAGCAGCGCTTGGTTTTGCGGCAATTGAAAATATTCTGGTGCTTTTTCAGGCGATACCCAATGGGACAAATGCCGCTCTCCAAATCTGGCTCCTGCGCTTTGCCGGCGCCACACTGCTCCATGCTGTCGCCTCTGCAATGGTGGGTTACTTTTTGGCTCTGGCATGGTTTTACAGCCATCATTGCAAAAAGCTAATAACCCTTGGCATTGCACTGGCCACACTTTTACATCTAATTTTTAACATGATTATTCTAAGTGCAGGCGGAAAACCAGAAGGTCTTATTTATTCAACAATATTTTTGATATTTATAGCTGTAATAATTTCGGCATTTTTTACCAAATTTAAAAACGCGTTGCAACTTGCCGCAAAAACATCAAATCCTTCCAGATAAAATATCAAATTATCAACTTGACTGGATTTGTATCAATAAAATAGGTGTTATAATTAAAAGGACGTGTCCCATTAGAGGTCCCGCTCGCCAAGTCTGACTTGGCGAGCCCAAAAGACCTTGGCGGGATTACCTCTAACGGGATGACTAACGATTTTTTCACGGAACAATTCGGAACTGAAGCAAATGTGGCAGAATCTGGCGAGGCTGGTTTAATCGCATCCAAAAACTCAATCAAAACAAACCGATCCGAGGAGGGTCAGTTAACAGTTGACGTTTATCAAACTGAAAACGACATTATCATAAAATCCACCATTGCCGGCGTAACAGCAGACGATATTGATGTCTCTATTACTAATGATATGGTTACCATCAAAGGCAACCGCAGTTCAGAGGAAAAAGTAAAAGAATCTGATTACTACTATCAGGAGCTATATTGGGGAGCTTTCTCTCGTTCTATAATTTTACCGGAAGAAATAGACGCCGATAAGGCAAAGGCGACAATGAAAAACGGCATTTTAACATTGCGCTTGCCGAAACTGGCAAAAAACAGAGTAAAAAGGGTCAGAATCGCGTCTTAGAGTGCTCGGGAAAAACAACCACCCGTCGGCCGGCTTATTAGTCGGCCGTCGGGTGGTTGTTTTGTTTTGGACAGAAGAAAATTAAACTCCGTGCTATAATTAAGCCATAGAACAAGATTATAAAAAAATCGTATTTTTATTACTATTCATGGTAGTTTTGATATCGGTTTTTATTTTTGGCCAAATTTTTTACTATAACAAAATGGTAAATGCCACAATTCGCGATACTCCGCTTGCGACCACCAGCAAACTGACTGCAAGTTTAACTAACACCTCGCAACAAAAATTCATATTTAGATACCAAGATAATGAGGTGTCGGTTAATTCAAATGAGTCTAAAACCTGGATAGAAAGTTATATTCGCAACTATACCGGCAAAAAAGAATTGCGGATTAATACAAATAAAATATTAGCTTATCTGGAAAAAATTTCACAGGAAATAAACATTCAGCCCCAAAACGCTAAATTAGTTATCAACGATGACGGGGTTACTGAATTTGAACCGCCCCAATCCGGCAGGATGCTTGATATTCCCGCTACTGCCAACAAAATTACCACCGCTTTGGCACATGGCAACAACAAAAACAGCAACTCCGAAGAAATTTTAAGCATAGAATTGGTAATTGATGAAAAACAGCCGGATGTTACGCTAGACAAGTTAAACAATCTCGGTATCAACACATTGCTTGCTCGCGGAGAATCAAATTTCGCCGGTTCGCCTAAATCCAGGGTTCATAATATTACCGTAGGTTCAAAAAAATTCACGGGCATTGTAGTTAAATCCGGCGAAGAATTTTCATTTAACAAATTGCTGGGTTCAGTGGATGCTTCAAGCGGTTATCTGCCGGAATTGGTTATTAAAAAAGGCGCTTTGATCCCGGAATACGGAGGCGGTCTTTGTCAGGTTTCAACGACATTGTTCCGCGCCGCAACACTGGCGGGACTGTCAATATTGGAACGCCATCCGCATTCACTGCCTGTTCGTTACTACAACCCGCAGGGTTTTGATGCCACTATTTATCCGGGGGTTTCCGACTTGAGGTTTAAAAATGACACGCCTGGCTATATTTTAATCCAGGCAGAAGTTGTGGGTGATCAAATGAATTTTGAAATTTACGGGACAAACGACGGACGCAAAACAACAATTGACGGCCCCAACCAATATGACATAAAATCTAACGGTTCGCTTAAGACAACTTTGACCAGAACCGTTCTCTACCCCGATGGAAGCGAAAAAAAAGACGTCTTTGAATCGTCTTACAAAGCACCCGGCTCCTTTCCGGTAGTTAGAAATCCGTTGGAATAAAAAATGTGCCGCTGGTCGGATTTGAACCGACACGGAATTGCTTCCACTAGGTCCTAAACCTAGCGCGTCTGCCAATTTCGCCACAGCGGCACCGCTTGTTATTCAAGATAAGCTTGTAATTATTTTACCTATTTTTTCTGACTTTAGCAATCTGAATAACAAGAAAAATCTAAGGGGTTAAAACACAAAACCCTCGCGCAAACGCGAGGGTTTTGTGTTTTAAGAAATAAAATTCTACTGTCCGGCACCAAAAAAACTTCTGGTAATCAGGCCGGCAAGAGTTCTCAAAATTACACCAACACCCAAGACAACCGCCGCGCCGATTATTCCATTTTTTATTGCTGTCGTAGCATCTTTAACTTGCGCTGCATCACCTCTAGCCATCATATACTTGATGCCGCCCCAAATTATATAAATAACGGCAACTACTACACCGATAACTATCAAGAAATTAGCAATTGTTTCAATTAGCGACTGTATTTTAGTTAAATCAAGCGCTGTACCTTCCGGAAGATTTACCGCCGCCAAAGAAGCAAACGGTATTGATACCAATGCCGCGCTAATCGCCCATCTTGTAATTTTAGTCATTTTATCCATAAAACACCTCCTTTTTAGTTAGGTTTCAGTTTCTAAGTTTTAGCTTCTAGAAATCTGGCCAGACTAAAAACTAAAAACTGATAAACCATTTTAATTTTTAATCTTTAACACACTAAAGGAATAAATGAAAAATCTGCTCCAACCGCATTGGCAACCGTAGCTATTATAACATAAACGCCCATTATCACCAATGTTCCCAACAACACCTGATTAAAATTTTTCTTGGCATCAGTCCATTTACCGGCATCACCGCGTGCGTTCATGAAACGCAAACCTGCCAAAACAATAAAAATTACCATCACTGCCACAGCAACTCGGCTAAGCCAACAAGCAAGTCCAGTAATTATATTAAAAACACCCTCAACCGTCAGATCCACCCCGGTCAATCCCTCTTCACTGGCCGCCAAAATATAGCCCTGACCTAAATATAAGACAGTCATTAGTACCGCAAAAAAAATTAATAACTTTTTTATCATAGACCTGAATTTACGGATTCCTCAAGCTCAAAATACTTTCAATTAACGTCACAAATCCTTTGCCTATAAAAATGATGGCCAATCCCAAAACCGCATACCACAACGCCTTGGAACCCTTTTGAAATTTTCCCGGATTACCGCCGGCGGTCAGCATTAAAATACCGGCATATATTATTATTATTACTGCTATGGGTATCGCCAAATTAAAAATCCATACCCCGATGACATTTACCAGCTCTTCAAAAGTATCTATACCAATCGGATTTTCAAGCGCGATTGATTGGTTACCACCACTATCGCCAGCACCCACACCCGCTTCACCATCGCCGCTGCTACTTCCGCTCATTACAGTGCAAGCGCCGCCAGTCCAACTGCAGGGCGGATTTAAATTACAGCTATTCCTGGAACAATCCTGCTGTGTGAGATATTGGGAGCAAGATGTTGTTTCATAACAAATCACGACTCTGGTATTTAGGTTAAACTCGGGTGAGGACCATGTTTGCCCTTGGGTACCCAAAAAACCCAGTAAGGAATCCAGTGCTGTTTTGGATGTACCCTGCGATGAACTCCAACAGTAAAAAATGCCAGCATACCGGTTACTCTGCTGGTCTGCTCCTGAACCGGAACTAAAGGTATAATTTTTAATTTGACCGCTACCCGCCGACAAATACTCGTAGTTGGTGGCGCTTCCGGCAATGTAATGTCTGACTACATTAAAAAGACTCCTACCGGAACTGCATGTGGGCGCCGACTGATTGGCCTCTTGATAAACAATAAAAGTAAGCCTAACCGACTGGGCCGGCTGGATACCGGTAGCGCCTTCGGCCAAATTGTCATCAACGCTAGTACATATGCCGCCGCTGCAGCTTGTGGAATTATTTGCGGCTTGGATATTTCTTGTCGGAATCGCGACAAACCAAAAACCGGCAATTACTATAAATACATAAAATTTATGTAAGATTTTCACAGTAGTTATTGAGCTTGGGGCGGCATTTGCGTGGGAAGCTGTCCGGATCCAACCCCTCGTCTTTTTTTAATTATAAACCAAATTACCAAAACGGCAATCACCGCAATCGCCCCGACAATCATTAACATGAGTTTAGTGTTGGAACCGCCGGCGGTTGGTAAAGGTGTCGTACTCACGGGCGGCGGTTTTAATTTGCAGTCGTTGGAGCAATTATCGCTATTTTCCCCGACATCACTGTTACAAACCTCGTCGTCGTTGCAAAACGAACTGCCGGATACATCTATAGTTAGGAGTAATTGATTAACGTCGTTATAGAAATTTACTGCGGAAGCATCAGCAAAATACGGCCCCTTCAGGGACAGCCTCCCTTTCACTATGCTCTGATCAAATTTAAAAGTCGCAAGAATTTTATTGTTGAAGTTCAAAATCTCACCGGAGTATGGACTCGCAGTTTTTAGAGCGGGCACCACATACGGTTCCGCAATAATATCGTATTTAAACCTGGCGTCTCGGTCTGCAAAAAGCTGACCGTTATCATAGTAGAGGTGGAAAAGATAAACAAAGTTTTCCCTGCTATCGACAACATCGGCATTAACAAAAAGGGGTAAGATAAAAACAAATAAGACCGCGGCACAGGTAAACAAAAAGATTTTGTTTTTGACAGCCATATCTAAAATCCTAAGTTATCTAAACAATAATTAACATAAGCGGCGCCTTGCTTGGTTTGATAAAAACCAGTATTGCAAACTGTGTGCTCACTGTTGTTGTAAGGGCACTCCCATCTTTTTACGGCTTCGCCGTCACAGCTTTGTTCACCTGAACAGTCACTGCTTACCACACAATTGCCGGGTCCCGCATTATAACCGGCATAGATGTTCCTCGGTTCGGCACCACAGCTGCCGGCGGCTATTGAATTAATAAAAGCCGCGGCAAGACAAATACTTTTATCGGCGTTAGCCGGATTTGTAAGCCAGCTGGAAGTAATAAGCTCGGTTATGCCGCACCGATTCCTATACTGGTTGGCAGTACTGGGCCGTATTTGCATTAAACCGTAAGAGGAGGCGGTTGCAGCTCTGATGTTACAATCCGACTCAATAACCATCATGGTTTTAAGAAGAGCTGCGGTAGCAGCTCCATCCGCGTAATTATCAATTGATGATGAATATTGACTACATGAAGAAGTGCCGCAACCGCCAGGTCTGGATTGGCCGGTACAAAGATCAAACGTAGAGTAATCAACCCCATTGAATGTGCAAGCCAAAGTTTCTCCACTCTCATTACCTCCACCACTAACGTCGCCGCTACTTCCAATATTTCCATCAGTTCCATCGCTAACATCGCCACCACCGACACCAGAATTAGAACAGGTTACCTTAAACCATTCGCTAGTAAACTGGCTGTCACCGGCAATAGATTTAAGAACAGTATTGGTTATCATCCAGGCACCAAAAACTATAAACAAGCCATAGGTAGTGGTTTTAAAAATATTTTTACCTGTATTTATCTGGCCAGGGCTAGCACCACCCAAAAGAATCATAAAACCGGCAACTAAATATAGGAGTACCGCAACCGCCGGCGTAATCGTAAAAAGAATAAAATTTATAATTGTGCTACCCAAAACCAATAAATCACAAGTTGTGCAAGGGTTGCTTTCAATTATATCCGTTGTGGTCAGATCATCTTCCGACTGGCCACAAGGCACTAAACCGGCGGCATCCGTATATGCTGGTACGGCCAGCAAAAATACAATACTTATTAAAAGTATCGCAAAGATTTTCTGATTTTTGATGCGAAATAAATTTTTAATTTTTAATTGTTCTAATTACCAAACAATAACCAATAATTAATACTCAATTGCGGGTTGGGTACTGGGATTTATTTAGGTTAATTAGAAATTAGATCAATTAGCAATTAACCTAGAAGTTACTCCGGCTACGGGACATCAATACACTAGTCTTATTCTCTGCTGACTGTATCGCATCGCGCGGTGAAGCACGGCCGAAGTTAACGTCGTCAATCATGGCGGCAAAAATAGTTTCTATCGCAGAATTATCTATCTGGTACCACGATCTGGCCGACAAACCCTGCACGGCAAATACGCCCAAATCGGGGTCGGTCCTTTGCTGTTCAATCAAATCCCTCCTGGCCGAGGGCCGATTGGCCGCATTTACGTAAAATGTGCTCCCCCTTGCTGAACTTAGATAAGTCAAGAACTTCCAAGCCGAAATTGAATTTTTTGATTGCTTGGACACCGTCGGCGCCCAATAATTAGCGAAGTTAACGGCAACTGGCGTGTTAGAGATTTGCGGCGCAGCGGCCACGGCAAAATTAAAACGAGCCGACTTGTCACGCATGGTCTTAATATGATGGGAGTAATTAAACATCATTGCCGTGTTGCCCTCTACAAACGCGTCTATTGAATAATGCTGACTATCATTCCAGGTGTAAACCTCGCTGGATTGCCTGGCAAAATCCGTATAATACTTGAGTGCTGTCTCACCGACATTAAGACCCTCGACTGATTTGGAAAAAGTGGCCGAAGTGTTTTCCACGTTTGTCATTTTGACCCCGCTTTGGAGCATAAGCAGAGCAAGAATATCGGTTGATCTGTTGACGTTTTCGGCGGTGCCTATAGCCGCACCAGCCCTAGTGATGTTGTTCCTATTATCAAAAACTGTAAGCTTTTTAACGACATCATTAAACTCTTCCCACGTGCTTGGCGGCGCTACAATACCAGCGCTATTTAACAGGTCTTTGTTGTAATAAAGAGCTAGCGTGTCAACATAAATTGGCAAAGCATAAATCTGGCCTGCGGAAGTAAGGTCTTCTACGGTTGTATCAACAAACTGATCCTGGAAATCTTTAAATGTAAAAAGAGGTGTTTTTTCTCCTTTGAGGGTTTGCTGCGGTAGTGGTTGGATTTTATCATAATGCTTGGGCAGCCAAGTATTATGTATTAACCAGATGTCCGGTCCAGTACCGGCGGCAAAAGAATCTATCAGCTGTTTTTCGTAGTCCTCAAAATTAAATTGGCGGTAAACTACCTTTATGCCTGGATTATTTTTTTGAAAATCACCAATGGCGTCGGAGTAAAAAGAGCTCGTGTCAAAAACGCCCCAAAATTGCAAGGTGACCTGTTGCTGGCCGCCACCGCCAAGACTTCCGATAACCAAAAACGTCAGTAGGATGATTACCGCTAAACCGGCTACCCCACCGATTATTAGAAGTTTAGTCTGACTCAATTAGTATAAAGGGATGTGTATTAAGTATTAAGGGTGGGGGTATTTCCCCCATAATACATAATACTAAATACCAATCCCTAAATCTTGCGGAATATCATTCCGTAATGAAAAACACCCGCGTCAATTTGGTTTTGGAACCGAAAACTGTCGCTATTTTGAATTAACTGTTTCATTTCTTCTTCGTCTGTTCTTAGGTCTTCGGGTGGACCAAAACCGCCGGTTCCTTTGCGCCAATCAATGACAATGAGTAAGCCGCTAGGTTTTAAAACTCTTCGGGCTTCAGCTACTATGGACTGCTTGTTTGGATTTTGAAAAAGTATGTTGGCTAAAAGAACCACATCTTGAGAATCGTCAGACAATCCCGAACTGCCAAAAACTTCTAAGTTTGATCTTACTGTTTGGATGTTGCTCAAACCTTCAATTTTCGCTTTGGCACGAAGGGTTTCTAGCGAGGAATCCATAATATCAACGGCCGTGACAACACCGCTTTCACCCACTCTTTTGGCGGACAGTATCGTGAAGTAGCCGGCACCTGAACCGAAATCAGCCACGCGCATTCCTTCTGCCAACCCAAAACTAGCCACGATTCTTTCTGGATCCATAAATCCGCCGCTACCCGGTATGTGCTGCGCGGGTGATGCCAAACTGGTTGTGTTCAATTGCGTTTCTATAATCTATTAATTTTACCACCCCTTAGCACAACTAAAAAGCCACGTTGTAAACAATGGGCTGTCTGCAAAAATATAAACATAATTAACAAAATAGTTTCCTACCGGCTGCGCGCACGTGTTTTGCTGGCCGCATACGAGGACAGGCGCAAAACGCGTGCGCCTCCGCCGGTAAATCCGTCGGGCTAGAACCTTTCTTATCAATATACTAACGATAAAAACCGCCGATTGGTATCGGCTTGGGGTTTATATTTTTATAATAAAACTCGACTAGACCACCACTACCGAGGCGACGGTGTCGCCTGGTTCCATTTTCATAATACGCACTCCCTGTGTGGCACGGCCAAGCACGGATATGCTTGCCAACTCAGTGCGTATCACCACGCCCTTACGAGATACGGCAATAATTTCTTTATTTTCTTCGTTGGTAACATGAGCAGAAACTAAATCACCAGTTTTGCTTGTAATCTTTGCGGTAAATATACCCTTCCCGCCACGCCTTTGGATTTTGTAAGCAGTCAGTGCTGTCCTCTTGCCGTAACCATTAGCCATCACCACCAACAACTGCGCTCCTTTTTCTAACTTAGGTGGAATCACTTCGGCTCCTACAACTTTCGCTCCAGGATCGAGACGCATTCCAATTACACCCGCCGCACCTCGCCCCATAGGCCGTACATCCTTTTCCTTGAATCTAACTGCGGCACCGTCTGAAGTTACGAGCACTATATCATCCGAACCAGAACTTATCTTGACCCATTTAAGTTCATCGTCCTTCTTCAACTTGATTGCCACCATACCATTGCGCCTGACATTGGAAAACTCGTCAACGGCAACTTTTTTAATAACTCCGTTTGCTGTTGCCATTACAATATAGCCGCTTTTTTCAACTTTTTTAGAAATTGGGACAATAGCGGTAATCCGGTCTTGCGGTGACACCTGTAAAAAATTAACTATTGCCTTTCCTTTTGCCTGCCGCGATGATTCCGGCACTTCATAACCACGAGTTTGATAAATCTTACCTGAATTAGTGAAAAACATGAGATTGTCGTGAGTATTGGCCACAAAAAAATGACTGACTATATCCTCTTCCTTGGTCGCCATGCCAACCAACCCCTTACCGCCGCGCTTCTGGGCGCGCAAAGTATCGGGGGGCATACGTTTGATATAACCACCATAAGTCATCATAAAAAGAGATTCCTCTTCGGGTATCAATTCTTCCTCGCCTATCTGTTTTAAAGCCGTCTTTACTATATTAGTTCGGCGTGCGTCGCCATATTTATCTTTTATCTCTTGGAATTCTTTCTTAATGATCCCGAGCATCTTCTTGGGATGTGCCAAAAGATCCTCAAGATAAGCTATTAGGTCTTTTTTTTCTTTTAGTTCATCGTCAATTTTTTTACGCTCAAGTCCAGCTAAAGTCTGCAATCTCATTTCCAATATGGCCGTAGCTTGCCGATCGCTAAATTTAAATTTTTTAATTAAATTATCGAACGCTTCTTCCTTAGATGCCGACTTCTTGATAAGTTGTATTATCTCATCAATGTGGTCCAGGGCTTTTTTGAGACCTTCTAGTATGTGCGCCCGGTCTTGTGCTTTGCGAAGATCAAATTGGGTACGCCTGCGTACTACTTCGCGGCGATGTCCCAAAAAATTTTCTAATAATCCCTTGAGGTCTAGGATCTGCGGCTGTATTCCATCAACTAAAGCTAAAACATTAAAATGAAAAGATTTCTGTAGTTCTGTGTATTTGAAAAGTTGGTTCATTACCTTACGTGGAAAAGCGTCTTGCTTGAGATCAATTGCAATCCGCAAGCCGTCTTTGTCAGACTCATCCCTTACATCCTTAATACCATCAACCTTTTTTTCTTTTACTAATTCGGCAATTTTAATAATAAGCTCCGATTTGTTCACCTGATATGGAATCTCGTTAACTATAATTTGGAAACCTTGCTTACTGGTAGATAGATTCTTTTTATCCGATTCAACTATTTCCGTCTTGGCTCGCATAATAATCGGCCCCTTACCAGTAGCATAAGCGCTGAGAATATCCTTCTCATTGTAAATCGTACCTCCCGTGGGGAAGTCCGGTCCTTTGATAAACTGCATCAGGTCATTAACATCGGCATCTGGGTTATCAATTAAATGGGTCAGACCATCCAGCACTTCGCCAAGATTATGCGGCGGTATATTGGTTGCCATACCCACAGCAATACCCATAGAGCCGTTGATTAGAAGATTAGGAATACGTGTTGGTAAAACAATCGGCTCCTGAGCCGTACTATCAAAGTTATCTCTGAAATTTACGGTTTCCTTATCAATATCTGCAAGAATCTCTTCGGAAATACCTGCCATTTTTGCTTCAGTATATCTATAGGCTGCAGCGGAGTCGCCATCTATACTGCCAAAATTTCCCTGGCCATGAACCAGGGGATATCGCAAAGAAAAATCTTGAGCCATGCGAACCATAGAATCATAAACAGCGGTATCGCCGTGAGGATGAAATCGCCCCAAAACCTGACCCACAACTTTAACTGATTTCTGAAATTTAGTATTCGGCCGCAAACCCATTTCGTGCATAGTATACAGAATCCTGCGGTGCACCGGTTTGAGACCATCCCTGACATCGGGCAAAGCGCGCGAAACAATTACGCTCATCGCGTAATCCAGATAAGATTCCTGCATCTCGGTTACTATCTCCCGAGGTTTAATTGTACCCACTAGGATAGCCATAAAAATAAAATTTTCAATTTTAAATGAAAATTGAAAACTAAAAATTGAAAATTGTTTATTGTGAAATTGGCAGTTTTTGTGGCGGTAATTCTATTTTTACGCTTCCCGTCTCATTATTATTTATCTCCAAGTTTGATTCCGATCCCACAAACAACTCTGAAATGTTTGCCTGAAGGTTACGCCAGGAGTCAAAAATGGTCGCAAACGGTGACGGCTGCTTGCCCTGAGGACGTTCGGCTGTGCTCAGTCGAAGCCCTTGTTGAAGGGTTTTTTCCTTTTCAGCCAACGCTCGTTCTTGCGCTTCCTCGGGATGCATCAAAGCCACAAACTGTTTGCTTGTTGAACGGAACCAAACAAAACCAACCGTAGAAAAAGCGATAATTACACAAAGCCACATAAACATATGCCTTATGTGTTCTGGCTGTTGGCGGATTTCTTCTAAAACGCTTCTCATAAATTTATAACTTGAAAGTTACTAATTTAATTTCCTCCGTAGGTAAATTCTTAACAGTTATCCTATATTCTTCGACTTCTTCTGGTTGTATGCCTATCTCTTTTAAAAACTTCTGCGAACTTTCTATATCAATACTCAAGCCGGGAACTTTGTAATGCATTGGGATAATAATTTTGGGCTCAACTTGCTTAACTATTTCCGCGGCTTCCTTACCATCAATTGTATACTTTCCACCAACAGGAATGAAGAGAATGTCAACATCACCGATTTGCTCAATTTGCTCATCTGTTAGCTTGGCTTGTCCAAGATCTCCTAAATGGCACAGTCGCATATCTTCTATTCTGATAACATATAAAGTATTCAAACCACGCTGTGTCCCTTGAACATTATCATGATACGACATAATACCCTCGAAATGGATGCCGGATTTCTCATATTCTCCGGGGCCACGGATTATAAAGGATTCTCCAGGCACTTCTTTTGTGTTGTTGTGGTCATAATGCTCATGAGTAACTAAAAAAATTGGGTCATTCAAACGTGGCGGCCGAAGACCGATTTCTTTAGAAAACGGGTCAATTAGGATGCTCGTTCCTTTGGATTCAAGTCTAAAACATGATTGTCCGTACCAAGTAATAGTCATATCTATTTATATTTATAATTATATCAAAAAACGTTGCCAAAAACAAATAAAAATGCTAGGCTCATTTAAATATGGAAATTGGTGCTCAAATTAACGGTGAGGGGTTCTCCATGAAGGACTTGCTTGCAAAGTCTGGTTTTGATTTGCCCAAAATGGGCGCGGTAATGACCGGGGAAGTTTTAAGTGCAAGCAAAAATGCAGTGATGATTGATTTGGGTCCACTAGGCACTGGCGTTGTTTACCCGGGAGAATTTTATGACAATCCGAATTTACAAAAAACACTTAAGCCCGGCCAGACGGTTTCAACTATTTTGTTGGATCTTGAAAATGAGGACGGCTACCGTGAATTGTCACTCAAGCGTGCACAGATGACAACTGCCTGGGAAGATATCAAGAAAAAAAGAGATGATGGAGAAATTATCACCACTAAAATTGCGAACATTAACAAAGGCGGCCTAATTGTAGAAATTGACGGCATTCAGGGTTTCTTGCCCTTATCACAACTGTCGTCCGAACACTATCCTAAGGTTGAAGGTGGCGACACAACCAAAATCGTCCAGGCACTGCAAAAATTACGCAATCAAGAAATACAAGTTAAAATTATAGATTTTTCAGAAGATGAGAACAAGCTGATTGTTTCAGAAAAAGCAATTAACGACGCCCAACTTAAAGAAGAGTTAAGCAAATTTAAAATTGGCGACATAGTAGATGCCAAAATTACCGATGTAACTGATTTCGGAGCTTTCGCGTTGATCACACTACCGTCGGAAGATAGTTCAAAAATTGAGGCATCACAACAACCAGAACTCTTGCAAGAAGAAAATAGTAAACCGATAAGTGAAGTTGAGGGTTTAATACACATATCCGAAATCGATTGGAAGCTAGTAGAGAATCCGCGAGATTTTTTACAAACTGGACAAAAAATAAAAGCAAAAATAATCGGCATTGATGGCAACAAAGTTTCCCTGTCTCTCAAGGCGCTTAAAACAAATCCCTGGGAAAAAATTGAAGAAAAATACCAAGTTGGCCAAACAGTCTCCGGCCATATTGTAAAAATGACACCTTACGGAGTTTGGGTTAAGCTTGATGATGAAATTGCCGGCCTCCTACCAAATTCCGAATTTGGCGAAACCAAGCCCACAGAAATGTTTAAGATCGGCGATGAAATTTACGTAGCTATAATCTCAATTGATATTTCAGATCACAAAATCTTGCTTACGATACATCCCAAACGAGACCGCGAGGGCACACAGCGTGCCTCTGTCTCGTACGGGATACAAAAAAATGTCCAGTAAAAAAATCACCCGACCCCCAAGTATTAAAATCTCGCGGGGACCGATTAAATTAAAACCGGTGCAAATACATAAAACTAAAAAAACATACAACAGAAAACAAACTAAAATCGAATTAAAATCTCTTACTAAAACTCCCGCGTAACGCGGGAGTTTTAGTAATAAAAATCCCGTTGCTCGCGCGATACGCGAGCAACGGGAAATAATTAAAAATTGACTAAACCGGCTAAACCTCTGATACGCCTCTCAACTGTACTCCTTTGGGCGTACGCTCAATACGAGCATATTTTATAATTTGACCTGGTTTGAATGCGGGAAATATTTGATCTTCAACCGATGTCCTATGAAAAATCGGGTTCTGTTCTTCACCGGGAATCTCTGCAAAACCGAAACCCCTGGCCTGATTAAACCATAGAATTCTTGCCTGGTTACCGTTCACGACTTCCGCTTCATTAATTTTCTCAGCCTGTTTTTGGTATTCAGAAAGCGGTCTAAGAAAAAAAGGGTCGGTTCTTGTATTAAGCAATACCTGCAAACTCTCCCAGTCTTTGTAGCCCGGAAATTCCTCTTCGGGAACGTAGATGTCGCCATTGGCCGTAAACATTGCTGCCGTATAAACTTCCTGCAACGATATAAAATATTGAGAGCGGCCGCCAACCACAACTGTTACAATGGCTATTTCCCACATACGAAGTCGGCTGTCAGCAGTAGATATTGCCCAAACACTGTTTCCCTGTCTGTCGTTACTCTTGGTAACATATTCCCCGCATAATGTCTTGTCAGTAGGAATACGCTTGGCATAAAATGCCGTCCTGGTATCATCTGGCGTCTCACCCCGAAGAATTCTAATTCTTCGGTCACTACCCTCGGTCCAAACCATAAGAAGATCAACATTATGCTTAACTTCAACAGCCAAAACGAAGGTTGTTTTCAGTTTAGCATCGTAGCTAACGATAAGCCCTTGATCGTTCTGCACTGGCAGTTCGACACCTCCAACCAGTTTATCGCCGGGAAAAGTTTTTTCATTGGAAATTTTGTAAACCCTTATCCAATTTACACCCAATTTTTGTAAGAGGGCTAATTGCTCCGGAAAGTTATACATTTTTCCCTCCCCCACACGCTTCTTTCATATGCAAATACTTCAAGAAAACCCGTCTGTGGTTTGGTAAAATACCTACGATTAGCTCTTTTTTTTCGATTTTTATCCTGAGTCGCCCGTTGGTCTTACAAACATTCTGCAGGGTTTCCTCATCAACAAAAACGATTGCCGTAATTGGCTCATCCTTGGTTGGAGCAGGTCTTGGCCTACCACCTACATACTTCACTTCGTAGGCAGAAAAAAGATGTTCTTCTTCGCCAACTTTGTGTTCCGCCACCGGAGGCCGATCGGAATTTAAAACTTCACAAATCAGTCCAGTTTCTTCGGGACTCTCTTTTTGAAGTCTGGCATGCGGTGATTCGCCTATCCTAACTCTACCGCCAGGAAAGCCCAAACCAAATTCTTCGTTGTCCGGGAACATCCTCTTGAACTCGTTCAAAACGAGGACATAACCCTTCCTCTTACCTCTCGAAAAATACTGGCCAATACCCACAACGGTTTGGCGTGAAAAACATTCCAATTCCGCCGAAGTCATAGCATTTTCAAAATATTCTTGTTCCAGCTTCAGAACCTTAGCCATATCACTGGCACTTTCTGGTTTAAGGGAACAATTGAAGTCTTGGGCTGTACTCAAAATTAATTCTTTATTTATGGCCCCAGATTTTCCATCTAGACGCGCTTCTTTTTCAGCGGCTCGTCTTAGTAAAAATCCTTTTTTTCTTGACCTTTGTAATGACTCTTGTGTTGGCATGAGCCACCTCCTGTTAAGGAACTGGCGGAGGCAATCCGCTAGATTAATAATACCATTAAAATTGTTATCGTGTCAATCTAAATTGCTTATTCACTTTCTGGGATTTATAAATAAAAAAACCGCCCGAGAGCGTCAGCAATATTTTGCTGACGCTCTCGGGACGGATTATGTGACTAGGAAGTTCTAGCTATTCCTAGTCACGGAGGCTAGAGATCTCAATCCCGTTGCCTCTGGAACGCGCCGACGGCTTGGGAGCAGTGAGCGTCTTCTTCCGGGTCGTCTTCCTGGCAGGCTTAGCTCCCGGAGCTTCCTGCACGATCCCCTGCCGAGAGGAAACGACTGCCGCCGCTTGGCCGACAACTTGCCGACCCTCACTCGCCCGCTTGAGGACGAATGTGATCGGCCCGATCGAGCCGGGGTGAGCGATCCCCTTGTCAACAAGCTTGCCAGATTCGGCATCGGCAAGCGCGTCGGCCAGGTTGGAGTAACCGGCTGCCGTCAGAGCCTTGGCCGTCGGCTCTTCCAAAGAAGCTCCGAACCAGTTGACTCTCGGCCTCTGTTCCCTTTGATCACGACCATTGCGACCGTAATCGCGGGGATCCCGATCATACCGGCGGCCATTACTGGGGCCGGATCCGACCGGGCGATTGGTGGGTCGTTGATAACGCTCCAGGATTTCGGCTACAGCAGATCTGTTCGCCACCACACCAATCCTCTTGTTGGCGCCAAGCAATCCCTCTCGCGCTGTTTCCAGCGCGAAAGTTGGAACTCCGAACCGGTCTTGAAGCATGCCCCGACACTCCTTGCATACCGGAAGTAGCTTCGCGTGGGAAGGTACGGGCTCGTTGCCCATTACCTCCGTCGTCATCGCATCGGACAACGACTTCACAAGCTCCGCCAACTCTCCACCCTTGCTGATTAGCTCTTTGAGAGTTTCGACTTTCAGGGTGGCAAAGTTCCCCCCGACCCCTGGCGTCTGATCCTTGTGAAGGAACTGGATCCGGACAGGCTGGAACGTCGTTCCGCAAATACCACAGTCACGCTGTGGCCCGTCCAGCTCGTAGCCGGCGAACAAGGTTTCTCCGGTCTTGAGAACGGTCTTGAGCCGTTCGACATCGAACACTTCGCCGGCCTGACTTACGGACTCACGTAACGTTCCCTCATCAATCTTTTTCAAGTTTGCGAAGAAGGCCTTGTGAGCAGCCTCATCTGCCGACTGTAGGTTGATCGTTCCATTCATCCCGCGAAACTCTAAGTTCGCGGGAAAAACGGTCGGAAGCGTCTGGCGCGGATCGCGCCTACGAGAATTGTACTTGTTATACATGGTATCTCCTCGAGGAGACCCAGTTCTTCAACAAAATTAAGAACTGGATCGCAAACCCCCGCACACCGGTTCCCGGTAAGGTACGAGAATAAGCAAACCGAACGCAAATTTACTCACCATTTTTGTATTCGCTTTGCTTACTCCCGCAACCCTCTTAAAAATAGTTTTAAAAAGTGTGTTTTAAAGGTTCCTACCTGTTTTCTATCTTATTGCTTAATTATAGCAAATTAAAAAACCCTTGTCAATCCCACTATGCCTTGGCGGCAAACAGTGAGATTAAACAAGGGCTTTGGCTATATTAAGCCGGTTTTAATTTAAATTTCAATCACGTCCCCATTTCGGGGTAAGTATACGTCTCCACCAAAACCAAGAGACTCAAGATTGTGCTTCAGCCCCTCACGGCCGCTATCTTTACCGTGATTGATAAAAACTTTTTTGGGCTGAAGGGTTTTAACAATATCAGCTATTTGCAGACCGTCGGCGTGTGAAGAAAGCTGTAATCGCGGCGGCACATCGGCCTGAACTTGTATCAACCGACCCCCTAAATGAATCGGCCTTCCCACCGAGACGCCCTCTTCTATCTCTCGCCCCTCAGTATTCTCGGCCTGGTAGCCGGTTAAAAGCAACCGGTTAAAACTATCTCGTAGAAAACCGTTTCGGGTAGCGTATTGATAGGCACAACTGCCCTCAACTATCATTCCGGCGGTTGTTACCACACTAAATCCGCTCCCCTCGTAAATTAAATCTTTGCGCTCACCGCTATTTCCTACGTACTTTATTCCTGATGCGGACAAATCAACATCAGACAGATGATCCAGCTCACACCAGAATCCTTTTTTTGGATCTGCGCAAATATCGAGTGAGTCCCTCCCCATGCCATCAACATATAGGGGTGCAACTCCTCTTATCTCTTGCGCTAGAACGGCATCAGGACTACGGCCGACTCCAAATGCCGGAGCCAGGCATATTCCTCCCCGACCAATGGTTTCCTTCGCCAGATATGCCATTCTGTCTTCTTCTTCCGATCGCGGTATCAACACGCGATCACCATATGTTGCTTCAACAAAAATTGCATCAAGTTTGCCGATAAATTCTTCCGGCACCTTCATGCCTTTAACTGTCGGGCTATCGTAAACCGATATGTCGCCCGAAAACATCACTAGCTTACCATTGGCTCGCACAACAATGAACGCCGATCCCCTGATATGCCCATTGGGACCGAAATACGCTTCAACGCCGGGGAAAATTTCCGTCCAGCCGGGTTTTGTAACCAGGTTCTTCCCCGCCTGTTCGAGAATCATCCTCATACCTTCGGTAAAATTGGCCTCATAATCCAAATCAACGCTGATCTTTCCATTGGCCATTAAGAAAGAGGTGTTGAACCAGAGATTACCAGCGATATAAAAAGTAGGTCTGGTCATAAAGACCTTAGCCTCGGGATTGGCCGCAATAATTCCCGGCCAAAGGCGAGGCAAATTACCATGATGATCACTGTGTCCGTGAGTAATCAGGACACTGTCAATTCTCACGTCTGGTAAAGCGTGGCCCTCGGTTCGTCTTACTAGACCACCGTTATAACCACGGTTATTAACCATGCGGACACCGGAATCAATAAGAATATTCCGGTTAATATCCGGAAATTCAATTTGGGCAGATGAGGCTCCAATTTCATTAATACCTCCAAGACCTTTGATTCTTAAACTGGGCATTTTCTCTCTCCTTGTAATACAATTGTAAAACAACAACGAAGTTATATTGTATCATTTAATAAACATTGCGTCAAGCAATAAAAACCCCGCTGACCGCAAGCGGGGGGTGAAAAACGTTGGGCAATTTGCCGGTCTTGCCTTTCGTAAGTTATTGCTCTTTGACCTGCTGTTCAAGCAGGTCAAAGATTTCACGGGCTTCTCTGGTATTGATGGGTACCAGCAACCAGCGTGGAATCCAGATGCCACATTCCACACTTCCGTTCCGCCCACCGGCACTATCAGTCCTGAAAACTTGTTTCGGACGACCGGTTTTACGCTCGTAATCCCAGGACCAATAATGGAAAGGCAACTGGACGTATATCCAGTTGGGGTCAGCGATCACGCCGAAGTTAAACTTCGGCTGTTGGACGAGCTTGCAGCACCAGCCCTGGGGAAAGTTTACCCTCGCATCCGGCGGAGGGTCTTCCTCATATCCGCCTTCTTCCCATTGGTTGTCCTGCATGGCAACCTCCGGAAGATCTACCCGGAACCACTGCTCTGGGACAGGTTCTGGTTCGGGCGGATTGTTGAGGATGGCTTGGATTTCCGGCGAAGCTTGCGGCAAACTTTTCAAAAACTCTCGCCGCTTTTCTGTATCACTGGCCGGAATCCACTGAATCGACGGCCGAGACGGTTTTGGCGGCTCGACATAAAAGAACCGGAATCCGCCGGCACACTGATCAGAATGGTGTCGTTGCTCTCGCGGTGTTGCTGTTTTGATTATGTTTGGAAGGGGCGCACCCTTCTCAAACCTAATCACTGTTGGGATAGACGGGTATCGGCCAGTTTCTACCCACCGTTCCGTCGGAAAACCGTCTTCGTCAGTTAACCGAACCTGACGATAGCACGACTGTCCGGTATTCCGATCCGTTACCTGCTGATCAGGATCGGCCTGCTCAGCAGAAACCCACTTCTTCTCCCGACCAACCCAGACTTGGACTTCCTTTCGCCAACGCTCAAGATAGCCTTCAACTATCTCGTGAGTGAAACCAATGGCCATCCTTAGGTAACGACGGCGGGAGTGGGTTTGTGGAACTTGTTTTCTCGTTTTGGTGGTGCCGCGCACGCGTTGCCGTTTGCGCGACACCACCGCTTCCTGATCGCAAGTCGTTTGGGCTACCTGCAAGCCCATCTGTGAATTCATATTAACTCCTTAGTTGTGAACGAACTTACTTTCTTAATGTTATCAAATTATACCATAAAAGTCAATGGCAGCTTGAATCTTTTAAATTTTAATGTTAAAGTACTTTTAATTATGAAATCATTAATTAAATATGTCCTTATCGTTTTCCTGATATTTTTGGTTATATCAGGTTTTGTCGCGATTATACGCTCACCTCTTTCTCAAGAAAATAACGAAATTTCACTGACTACCCTGGTTAACCAAATAAACCAAGGCCAAGTTAAGGAAGTTACTGTGCGCGGAGAAAAACTAGATATAGTGCTTAATGACAGCAAAAAGGAAACATCCAAAAAAGAAGCCGGCTCATCAGTTAGCGATACCCTGATAAACCTGGGTACTGAAAAAGATAAGTTAACCAAAGTTAGTCTGGATGTAAAAAATGAATCGGGATTCGGATTCTATATTGTGAACTTTTTGCCAATAGTTCTTCCGTTCCTTTTGGTTGTCTTTTTGTTTTGGTTCATGTTCCGCCAAGCTCAACGGGGATCAATGTCTGCTTTTACTTTCGGAAAAACTAAGGCGCGTCTAGCTGGCAACGACGGCAACGGCAAAAAGAAAGTTACTTTTGGTGACGTGGCTGGACTTACAGAAGCTAAAGAAGAAATTACTGAAGTTGTGGAGTTTTTGCGTGATCCCAAGAAATTCCAAAAACTAGGCGCTCGCATTCCTAGAGGAGTACTACTTGTAGGATCACCAGGTACAGGCAAAACTTTACTTGCCAAGGCAGTGGCTAATGAAGCTGGGGTTCCTTTTTATTATGTGTCCGGTTCTGAATTTGTAGAAATGTTTGTGGGAGTTGGCGCTAACCGCGTACGCGATACTTTTGAAGTGGCTAAAAAAACCGCGCCGTCGATTGTTTTCATTGATGAGATTGACGCCGTTGGCCGACACCGCGGAGCAGGGCTTGGCGGCGGCCACGATGAACGCGAACAAACCCTCAACCAAATACTTGTTGAAATGGATGGATTTGATACAAACGATGCCGTCATAGTAATGGCAGCAACTAACCGACCGGATATATTAGACCCGGCATTGTTACGTCCGGGACGATTTGACCGACGCATAATACTTGATGAGCCGTCCATGAAAGACCGTGAAGCAATACTCCACATACATGCTCTGGATAAGCCACTCGCCAAAAATACCGACCTAAAAGTCGTCTCTGAACGCACACCGGGATTTTCAGGCGCAGACTTGGCCAATTTGCTCAATGAAGCTGCAATTTTAGCCGCTCGTAAAAACCAAAAAGAGATCACGCAAGAAAATCTTTTGCAATCAATCGAAAAAGTCATGCTCGGTCCGGAGCGAAGATCGCATGTGTTTACCAAAAAAGAAAAAGAGATAGCCGCTTATCATGAAGCCGGCCACGCTTTAGTTGCCACCGCCTTGCCGCACACCGATCCGATACATAAAGTTTCCATCGTATCGCGTGGACGAGCCGGCGGATATACACTTAAATTACCCCTCGAAGACAAACACTTGCGATCGCGTTCAGAATTTGAATCGGAATTGGCAGTGCTTTTGGGTGGTTACGCCGCAGAAAAATTAATATTTAATGAACTAACAACTGGTGCCTCAAATGATTTAAAAGTTGCTTCGGAACTTGCACGCAAAATGGTCACGCAATATGGCATGTCTGACAAATTGGGGCCAATAACTTTTGGCGAAAAAGAAGAACTGGTATTTCTCGGCAAAGAACTCGGCACCGAAAAAAATTATTCTAACGAAATTGCCTTCCAAATAGACGGTGAGGTTAAGAGTTTTATTACAAAAGGACTTAAGAAAGCCCAGGAAATAATAAACAAAAAAATGGCTACTCTTGAAAAAATAGCCAGAAAACTCATAGAAAAAGAAACTCTTGAACAAAAAGAGTTCTACGCGCTAGTCAGTTAAACGTATCAAAATTCATGGTCTTGTCTTTTTTACAATTGTCCGCAACTGTCTTTTTTGTTAGATTTGAGAATGAAATCAGCGCGGCCGTAGCTCAATGGCGGAGCAAGGTCCTTATAAGACCGAGGCTGTTGGTTCGAATCCAACCGGCCGCACCATGCAATTCAAAACAGGAATTAAAATTAGCTTCGTAGGGACAGGTGTTGAAGCGGTTGGCATGCTTCTAGATATTTTGCATCACTTTGATATAGGGATAAAATCTCCCGAAGGTCTTATCACTCCGTTCCACATAATCATATTTATTGGCTTTTTGATTAACTTCGCAGGAGTTTGCATTTCATGGTTATCAAATAAAAAGGGCGCTTAACTCAGTGGCCAGAGTGCTTCCTTTACACGGAAGAAGTCGGGGGTTCAAATCCCTCAGCGCCCACCGCTAGCAAGCAAATTTATTTGCTTGCGTGAGGATTTGAAGACCGCAGCGATGTTTTGCCGACAATTGGGAGGCAAAACCGCGAGGGACAGCCTGTGAACAAATTTTCGGAAGAAAATTTGATTCGTAGGCAAATCTCTCAGCGCCCACACTTAATTTTGTTTATTGCTTATTTTTTTTAAGCATGCTACTACTCTTTTAGATTCGAACTTTTAAATCAGGGGGCACAAATGAATCCTACAAAAAAAGCTTATGTCGACTATACTCTTGTATATCCGGATACGACATTGGCAGATTTTAAACGTTTCTGCGAAGAAGCTCTGCAGGAAGAAAATCGAACTGTTATTAGATCTGTTTGCGTTTTGCCAGATCCAAACGTAATAAAACTGTGTAAGGTGATTCTCGAAGGAAGCGGAATCTTGGTATCCGTTGTAAATGATTTTCCTCTAGGAAGAGGTGGAATATCTTTAAAACATTGCGCGGCAATTATTGCAAGTGATGCCGGAGCCAATGAAATTGATACTGTACTAAACACCGCCTTTCTCCGTGAGGGCAAATTTGCTGAAATTATTGACGAGCTCACTTGTTTAGTAGAAATATTTCCGGACGCCACTAAAGTTATCATAGAAAGCGGACATCCCTGGTATGATGAAAATAAGATAAAATTAGCGACCGAGTTGGTTGCAACCAGTAAGGCTTTTTGTGTAAAAACTTCCACAACGATGGTTGATAACGTGCCACCAGAAGTAAAAATTCAACATATCAAATGGATGCACGAAGCCGCACCCAATTTGATTAAAAAACTGTCTGGCGGTGTAAGAAAGTTAAGTCAAGTAGAACCACTCTGGGACTTTTTGCCACCTGAAAAATTAATTGTTGGCGCTTCTACGCCATTCTGGAAAAATCCTTAAACAAACAAAAAAAACGGCATTATTGCCGATTTTTATTAACTTTTTAGTATTAATACTGGTTTATTCACCAAAGCAACCATCGCTTCTAGCGCTACCTTAATGCAAACATGGACCCGCTCTTTGGCAAAATCCGAATCGATCATCTCGTCGGTTTGCAAATTATCCAAAACCGCGCAAATCGCCCCCGCCCGCCAGCCGAGTATTTCATTGGCAAGACGGAAAAGAATGCTTGTTTCCATTTCCATATTAACAATCTTCAAACCGTGGCTTTCAAAATTTGAAATTGTCTCAACAAAATCATGCTGGGTAAATAAGGTCTGTATACGACCGATTGCTCTGCCTTCAGGGCCAAAAAATCCGGGTGAGGCAAGGGTAATGCCGCCTGCAATCATTGCCAGTTCATCAATCTCGCAGGCTTTATTTTTCAACACCCAAGCGATTTCACGGTCAGCAGGAGAAACATAAGAGGACTTGATGAGCTTTCCAAGTTGAGTTTTTTGAAATTCATTTTCCAAACTTATTGCCATATTTTTTAAAAGCTGATATTGCCTATCACAATACCGGTAACAGCAATAAAAATTATCTAAATTATCCAAACCTAAACCGTAAAAAGAAATTGCTAGCGTCCCTATGGGAATTTCTTTCAATGTAGTTCCGGCAGTACCTACCCTGATGATATTTACCTTAGCGGGCGCGCCGCTCCAGCAATCTTTCACATGATCATATTCGAAAAGGGCATGTAATTCATTGAGTGCAATCTCAACATTGGCCACGCCTATACCAATAGACATAGCCGCCATTGACACGCCTTTATATATGCCTGATACAATATAAAATTCGGGGCGCTCTTTGTTGCGATGTGAAAAAGTTACTTGGTTAAAATATTTGGCAATTTCATCAACACGTCCAGCCGCTCCAACCAAGAAAATATTCAACGGGATATTATCCGAACGTTTGAGGTCTATATGATAAAGTGTCCCGTCTGGATAAAGAATCAGTTGGGAACTCTTGGCTTTTCCTTTGTGCATCATTATTCCTCTTTTACTTGTCAAAGCACAATTATTGCCGCATAATATTCTTTACTATGGAAAAGTCAACACCGAGCCTAATGGCTCGAATCAAAATTATTTACGAAAACCGCGATTTCTTAATTATTGATAAACCCGCTGGGCTTTTAACGCATCCCGTTAGAAGTCTCGCTCGCGCCAAAGGCGCGAGTCCGGAGGACCTCGGCGAGGCTACTTCTAACGGGACGCATCCCGTTAATCGCCAGGACAAAAGTGAAAGCGTGGTCGGCTGGCTCTTGGAAAAATATCCGGAAGTAGCCAGTGTATGCGACCCCTATGGCACAGGAGTCGGCTCGTCCAGCACCAGTTTGGAAGAGCCCAAACTGGTGCTGGATAAATGGACGGATTTGAGGCCAGGTATCGTTCACCGTCTAGACCGAGAAACCTCTGGGTTATTATTAGCTGCAAAAACACAATCAGCTTTTGACTATTTTAAAAAACTTTTTCAAGAACACAAAATTAAAAAAACATATCTAGCCTTAGTCTACGGCCACCTCAAAAACAAAAGCGGCGTGATAGAAACACCGCTTGCTAAACTTCCAGGCCGGACAGGCAGTACCCGACAAACCACCAAAGTCCACGGAAAACACGAACTTAAAGAAAAATCAGCTATTACCCAATACAAAGTTTTAAGTTACCACTTGCTACACACCGCGAGTTATTCTCTCTTGGAAGTTTCCCCGCAAACTGGGCGCACTCACCAAATCCGCGTTCATCTAAAATCAGTTGGCCATCCAGTTGTTTGTGATGCGCTTTATGCCGGCAAAAACAACACCTGCCCCCCGGGGCTGGGACGGTTATTTCTACATGCGCAAAAGCTGTCTTTTGTATCTCCGGCTGGTGAAGCGTTAACGGCTGAAACCGACCTTCCACAAGAATTAAATGAATTTTTATCTACTCTAGAAGTGGCTACAAAAGATTACTAAACTGTCATACTTTTATTAATGTTTATCAATCTCATCAACTATAGATTTTACCCAGCCAGAAATTTGTCTGGCCAGCATAGAACTCGCTTTTATTCTCACCCTTAATAAACCGTGATGCGCCCTTTTTGAACTTTTTTTCTTGGTTCTTTTTCTTCTGTTCTTTTGAAAATAAACACGGGGAAAATAGTCCTTGGGTAAGTCAGTAATTTGCGACCAGTAATCAATTGCTTCCGCTGCTACTTTTCCATTAATAAGAAAGATGTCAAATCCAATTTCTTCTTTTTCCAACTGACCAATATCTTGTAACCACTTCAAAAAGAATTTTATAATACTGGGATCGGAACTTGTGAAACGGACGCCTTTACGCAAATCACTTTCGTTGTTGTGCAAAAGTCTTTCTCTCCAATAAAGCACAACCCCCATCAACCAAAGTTCTCTTTTAGAAATTTTCTTTAAATCTTTAGCTGAAGAATTTTTTATTTCTTCGATTTTTTGAGAGGTTATTAAAATTTTTTTCTGGGAATTATCTCTGGCAATTTTAAGCCGTCTATTTTTTAGTTTTTGGATCTGGGATTCGCTTAATTTTATCTTCTTAAGCCACGTGGAAAGGGTAGATTTGGGTACTAAAATCTCTCTTTTAATTTCAGCATACGAAAGTCCCTTCTTACGGAGGTCGATTGCCGCGTTTTTTTGTAAGTTTTTACTAAACTGAACCACGGTGATTATTTATTACTAATATACTAGCATAGTCCATCGTAACACCCAAATTAGTTATCCCCCGTTTGATTTTCTAGACTTATACATAAATTCTTGCTATATATAACAAGGCGTTTAGACTAATAAAATTAAATTTACTTTAAAAATTGTTTTTGAAGTATTTTGGTTTATAATATAACTTATAATACAATGTAATTCTTGGTTAATTTGACTGCTGGAAGCTGACTTTTTTCTTGCAATAAAAAGTAGGTTAATATATAGTGTTTACATATGAATATACTGCATCATTTTAATTCAACTTTATCGACTAATAAAACGCTACCGGATATTCGCTCCGGTCAAACGGTTAAGGTTTACCAAAAGATAAAGGAGGGCGCGAAAACAAGGACTCAAATCTTTGAGGGTATTGTTATTGCTCAAAAACACGGCTCAGGATCTAGTGCGACAATTACTGTTCGTAAAATATCAAACGGCGTTGGCGTGGAGCGTATTTTTCCATTGCATTCCCCTGCCGTTGAAAAATTTGAAATTATTAAAACCGCAAAAGTTCGCCGAGCCAAGCTTTATTATCTTCGCCACAAAACTGCACGCGAAACCCGTAAAAAAACAAAGCTTATCGAACCAAAAGTTTCTGGCTCTAAATCCCAAAACAAAACCCGAGAAACCAGCTCAATCCAAGAATCTTAAGAAAATTATGCGCGGGTGGCGAAACTGGTAGACGCACTACCTTGAGGTGGTAGCGCTCGCAAGGGCATGGAGGTTCGAATCCTCTCCCGCGCACAGTAGAAAAACCTCAAACAAATCCTTATTTTTAAGATCTACTGTGAGGGCGGTTAGCTCAGTGGTAGAGCATCTCATTGACGTTGAGAGGGTCATAGGTCCGAATCCTATACCGCCCACCATAACAAAAACCACCGATTCGGTGGTTTTTGTTATGTCTGTGCCGCGGGTCAGCGATTGAGCTGAACTGCTTCAGCTCAATCCAGAATTTTAGACTTGCCTTGTACAAAAGTACGGCAAGTCGTTAAAAAATTCAGTAGAACTTGTCGAGCTTGGCTCGACTTGTTCGATTCAACCTCGCAGAGGTTTATTAATTAAAAAACCCACGGTGGGTTTTTTAATTAATATGGCCTGTGCCGCGGGTCAGAATCGAACTGACAACGCCTGCCTCTTCCGAAGCAATTTGGACTATATCACAACTTAAACGATCTGGATTTATTTTTTAGCTCGGTGGCAGTTATTTAAAATTTTTGATATAATATTTTTATGGGTCGAGTTCAAAGAAAAGTTAGCACTATGTGGTGTAATGATTTAGCATATGCGATCGGGCTTATTACGGCCGATGGGTGTTTGAATAAAGACAGAAGGCATATATGGTTCTCTTCTAAAGATTTACAACTCATTGAAACATTTAAAAAATCCCTACATCTAAGTAACAAAATCGGTAAATATGCCAGAGGTGGTGAAACGGAAAAAAGATACTATTGTATTACTTTTGGTGACATATATATCTACAGATTCTTAAATGATATTGACCTAACTCCGGCTAAATCTAAAACTATAAAACGTGTTAAAGTACCCCGACTTTATTTTCCTGATTTTTTGAGAGGTCTCTTTGATGGAGATGGCACTTTTTATACTTTTAGGGACAAAAGGTGGCCTAGTAGTTTCTCTTTTAAATTATCCATAGCTTCGGCAAGTTTAGATTTCCTGACTTGGCTTAAAAATAAATTAACGCAATATTATAGCGTTATGGGTTATCTACATAAAGGCTCTGGGGTATGGAATTTAGAATATGTAAAGGGAGACACTAAGAAACTTTTTTCTACAATGTATTATCCCTCTCATCGTTTGCGTCTTAATAGAAAGTATCGTAAAATAAAAGACGCGATTGAACAGGATAAATATCTAGGACTTCCCTATCTACAAAAACCAAGAAGGCCGGAGTAGCTTAATGGTAAAGCAGGCGCCTGAAGAGCGTCTGAAGGCAGTTCGATTCTGCCCTCCGGCACTAAAGAAATCGCGGGTATGGTATATCGGCATTACGCGTCCTTGCCAAGGACGAGAGAGGGGTTCAATTCCCCTTACCCGCTCAAGACGGAAAACCTAATTTTTACTTATCTATTTTTTATACAGGTAATAGCGGGTTAGAACCTATTTGTTAATTTGACACTGTTTGCTAAAAAAACTACTCTTGTCATATACGTTCTTTAATTAAGGAGGTTGTCGTGTCCGAAAAATGGGACAGACGTTTTTTAGCTCTTGCTGAACATATTGCTCAATGGAGTAAAGATCCGTCAACAAAAACTGGAGCAGTTATTGTTGATCCCAACAATAGAGTCGTGTCTATTGGGTATAATGGTTTCCCGCGTGGTGTAAATGATTTACCAGAACGGCTGGAAAATCGAGAAATTAAATACAAAATTATAGTACATTGCGAGCGGAATGCGCTGCTATTCGCACGAGAGCCAGTAGTTGGGTACCGATTATATACGTGGCCGTTTATGTCTTGTGCTCCTTGCACCGCAATGGTAATACAAGCTGGAATTGCTGAAGTTGTTGCTCCAGTTTCAGATAACTCGCGCTGGATAGAAGATTTCAAATTGGCTCAAACGCTGTTCAATTTAATTGATTTTAACCGCTTCTGCTGATAAACTAGGTATATAAAATAAGTCAGTTGATGACTGGAAATAGGTTCTAACATCATTCACTATCCCGCTCCGAGTCATACTCGGTTGCGCCCGAGGATGACGAGAACCAAGTTTGACTTGGCCATCGTCTTCTCTATATAAGTTATATATGATTTTGGCTACGAAGTCAGACTTCGCAGTGTTTAATTATGGAACGATTTTACGTTTACACCCTGCTATCCTTGAAAGACAATAAACTCTATGCTGGTTTTACTACAAATCTTAAAAACAGATTACAGCAACACGCTCGCGGTGAAGTTAAATCAACAAGAGATCGTAGGCCATTAAAACTTATTCATTACGAGTACTTTATCAACGAACAAGATGCTAAAGCCAGAGAAGTATTTCTAAAAAGTGGTTTTGGAAGGAATCAGCTCAAACAAGCCTTGAAAAGAACCCTTCTGAAATAATCCACTAAATGCTGGGTTATTTTTGTTACTCATAAAGATGGTTAGAACCCGCGCTTTTTTGGGCAGGCCTTGACATATTCAAATCGTTTGATAGTATATGCTTGCGTACATTGAAAAAGGAGAAAAATATGACAATTTTGGCAAACTTTCTTACAGCCATTGGTTTCATTGGCGGAATCTTTTTTATTTGCATTCCAACTTTAGGAATTGCCCATAACTGGGACTATTTAAGCAGGCCCGAACATAAATCTGACTTGAAAGGTTTTCTAATTATGTGGTTAATTTCTGGATTGCTGACAGGAACTTCATTTACATTTTTCTGGATTTGGCCAGAACTGTCGAAGCTAACTGGTAACGGATTTGACTGGGTTCCATATTTTTTGTTTCCGTTAATGCTTTTTCCCATAGTGTTTGTACTTATTATGACATTACGTGGCAAGATAAAGTGGGAAAAGGGCACAGGATATTACGTAGAATAAGTTTTAACAAGTTTAATTGATTTTAACCGCTTCTGCTGATAAACTAGGTATATAAAATAAGTCAGTTGATGACTGGAAATAGGTTCTAACATCATTCACTATCCCGCTCCAAAAATATGCTTTTCTCAATTTTTCAAAAAATGAGAGATGGTATCCGCAGAAAAGTCGAAACCGACGAACCGGGTCTTTACGTTGCTTTGCTATTTCCCATATTGGTCGCTTTTATTCTTACTTTTATTGGTTCTCGCATAATTGGTTATCTCATAACTTACAATGTAATCCCCCATCTCTATTTAGAACTTGAGCCGGGCCTTCAAGTCCACCACTATACTTACGGCGTTTTTATTCTTTTTTTGGCCGGGTACCTCGCTTTAATAACTAGGCATTCGGCTAGAGGAAAATTTTATGTTGCTCTCCTGCATGGTTTTGGACTTGGTTTAGCCATGGACGAATTCGGCATGTGGCTCAAATTGAGGGATGACGACATTTCACGCTGGAGTTATGATGGTTTCAATATCATAATTGGTTTGTTTTTATTCATTCTAACAGTAAAACCTGGCCTTTTAATGCTAAAAAAACTTTGGCCGATGTGGCCTTTTAGAAAATCAACCTCCTTGGACTAGACTTGACTTTGGGGTAGGTAATTTGCTATACTTACAAAATGAAGTAATAAATCCGCTATGGCGGGTTTTTTAGTTGAAAAATAGCCAAAAAGGCTGTTTTTTATTACAAAAATGAACAAAAATATAACAAAAATTAAACAAACGATGGTATTAGTGACGCTTTTAACTTTAGTGTTTTCGGTTGGTTTCCCTGTGGCCAATGCGGCCCTTTTTAACTGGACTTCTGAAGACTCAAAAGATTCAACAATTCAGATATTCAATTTTGTGACCTCTTACTTAAACGTTAATAGCGAGTTACCCAACAGCCAGAAAGAACCGGAAAATTTGCCGCTGGTTCAAAACAACTCTCTGGTTTCTATTGGCTCTCCAGTAATACAAAAAGTGATAAAATCAGTTCAGACAAAAAACACTAACCAACTGATAAGAGAAATGGTAGTTCATGCAACGGCTTACTCTTCAACCCCTGACCAAACAGATGACACACCATTTATAACGGCTTGGAACACTACGGTTCGTGACGGTATTATTGCTGCCAACTTTTTACCATTTGGCACAAAAATAAAAATTCCGGATATTTACGGCGATAAAATTTTCACAGTTGAAGACAGAATGAATCGCAGATATTGGTACAGAATAGATATTTGGTTTCCAGATCGCACAAGCGCCTTGGACTTCGGGTTGAAGCAAGTAAAAATTCACGTTCTGGAATCCTAATCTATGAAACAAAATCTTGCCGAAAGGTAAGATTTTTGTTTTAATAAAGGCAGGCGCCTGTAGCTCAATTGGAAGAGCGGCTCCCTTCGAAGGAGTAGGTTCCGGGTTCGAGCCCTGGCAGGCGCACATGCTTGACTTCATAAATAAAACATGCTATTATTATATAAATAGGGTTCCAAACCCTATTTATATTTAACTACTATCTACTAATTTATTACTATTTACTTATTATTTATATGAAAAAAATAACTTTTACTTTCCTATTAATTATCTCCATATTGCTCGGCGTTTATGTTCCCCTAGCTAACGCTGCTGAGTTTTCTTTTTCAGATAATTTTTCAGAAAATTACAATATAGATACCAGCCGTAGCAATTACAAATTTGCTAATGGCATGATAAGTGCTCCCGACAATGTTATTTCTACAAATATAGTTTCGGTACCGTTAATAAATACCTACTACAATATTGGCTCCGCCCGACTGGAGGTTTCTGATTATTCCCCCGCTGGTGGAAGAATCGTATATTTTATCAGCAACAATAACGGCAACACTTGGACTGAAACTACTAAAAATGTTTTTGTAAATTTTTCTAGTCTAGGTAACAGCGCACGCTGGATGGCGACAATAGGACGCGCAAACATCAATTCAGCTAGCCCAGAAATACATTCAATTAAACTTACCGTGCGTGAATCCGGGTCTGTGGTTTCAAGTTATTACTATGGTACCTCGGCTACAACAGACTTTGGAAATTTTGCTTTCAAGCAAAATGTAGTTCCAGATAACGAACTAAATAGCGTCCTTGGCAGACAAGTTTTTACACGCAGCGGTTTTTTAGCAACAAATTCAATCCTAAATACTACAGTAGTCCAAAATAATACAAGCAATGCCAACAATAACACCCAGGTAGCCGGTGCTTCTATAAATAAAGTTTCTGGGGTTGCCACTGGAACTACTTCCAGTTTGGTATTGTCGCTATTGATTAGTACTTTTGCTACAATTATATATATGACCTACACCCAAACCGACTTATTCAAAAACCGTGAAGCATTGGCAGTGGTCAAAAAACATCGCTCTGACAAAAACCGGTTTAATTTCTTATGATAAGAACCGGGCGGCTCAAATCCAAAGCCATGAGGATACTTTGGAAAAACAAATTCTTAGTTTGGAATTTGGCGGCCCTAATTTTCATTAAGGTATTTTTTTCTTACTCGGGTCTACAATTCGCGAGTTTGGTTGATAGTCTAGCAACATTCTCCAAAGAAGAGGTAATCAGCCAAACAAATACGCTACGCCAGAATTTAGGATTGGGCATACTAAAAGAAAACCCCGTCCTCGATGTTGCTGCACTGCAAAAATTGCAGGACATGATACAGAACCAATACTTCGCCCATTCCAGCCCGGCTGGTGTTTCACCCTGGTACTGGATGGATACTAATCAATACAAATATAACTACGCGGGAGAAAATCTAGCCATAGGATTCCTGACAGCCAAAGATACTGTAGATGCGTGGGCTAACTCGCCATCACACAGGGAAAATCTGCTCAACTCAAATTATAAAGAAATAGGCATAGCTATAGCTCCTGCAAAAATTGCAAATAGCCAAGGTTTTCTGGTGGTACAGCTTTTTGGAACACCAAAACCAACAGTACCCTCAAAAACTATCGCTCAAACAAGACCTCCTATTAAAACCCCGGATGCTACTCCAATAGCTATTTCATTATCACCAAAAGAACCTGTTATTTCCAAGATCGACAATATCAGTTCACGATTTAATAAAATAACTCAAATTTTCAATGCTACTTTCATACTTTACGCTCTGGCTGCTTTCTTATTCTCAATTGTATTGTTATCGCTTTACGGCTTAAAAAGGGCATCTGCCATAAGAACTGCGACAAGTTTCGCGATATTAATTTTGGCCGTGGCTATCCCCGTGTTACAAACGACACATACTGCTCTAATAATATAATTCATTATTTTAAACTATGAAATTACGCTTTCTAAAAGTTTTTGTAATTTTATTCGTGCTAACTTTTACCATATTAAACGGCAGATTTTTATCTGCTAACGTAAATTACTGGCTAAAAATAAATACCGAATTACCAGACTTAGTCCAATTACCACCAGCTAAAGATAAATCCCCCGTACCACTGCCAAATATGACAACATTAACTGTTGGTAAAATAGGCATTACTGCACCAATAGTTTTTAATGTCGCCAGTGACAACGATAAAATATTAAAAAATCTGGAAAACGGCGTAGTCCATTACTCGAATACCCCAAAACCCGGTCTTGATGGTGTTTCAGTGATATTGGGCCATAGTTCCGCTTATCCGTGGTATAGAGGTAAGTATGGTTCTGTGTTTGCACTTTTGGGCAAATTGGAACCGGGAGATAAATTTTCAGTTAAATATAGCGATGGCCGGACGTTCAATTTTAACGTTAAACAATCGCTCATCTTCTCCCCTTTTTCTGACGACTTGCAACTAAAACAAATAGAAAAATATCCCGGTTCGTCTTTGGTTCTTATCAGCTGCTGGCCGATAGGCACTAACTATAAGCGCATTGCGGTACAGGCAGAACTAGTTAAATAGATATAAAACTCCGCCAACTGGCGGAGTTTTATATTGAAAAAAATATATTTTTTTGTTATCCTCAACAAATAACCCAAACCATTTTGCTTCGCAAATTGATCGGGCGATTAATTTGTTTACAAATTAATTTAGCCGCCCTTAGCTCAGTTGGTAGAGCTGCTCCCTCTTAAGGAGAAGGTCGTAGGTTCGAATCCTACAGGGCGGACAATGTTAATGTTTTGACAAAGTTTTTTGGATAAGCGACGCGAGTATTTTCAGGACACTATCAATGTCCTTTTTTGTTGTTTGCCGGCCAAGAGTAATGCGGATATTTCCCTTCGCAAGCTCGTTAGATAAATCTAGCGCTTTAAGCACGTGTGACGGCTCTGTTGAAGTTGAAGTGCAAGCAGATCCTGTTGAGACCTGGATGCCTTTTTGATCAAGCGCGAGCATGAGCATCTCGCCGTCTACGTTTTTAAATGAAATATTTATATTATTAGGCAAACGTTTGATTGGGTCGCCATTGAGACGGCTATCGGGAATTGTTTTTAAGACTTGGCGTATCATATAATCGCGAAGTTTAACCAACCGCTTTCTCTCCCCAACCTTGCTTTTGTCAGCCAACTCCAACGCTTTGGCAAAACCCGCAATTAACGCCGGGTTTTCAGTGCCGGCACGAAGTCCCCTTTCTTGAGAGCCACCAACTATCTGCGGCACAAGTTCGGTACCCCGTCTGATAAAAAGACAACCAGTTCCCTTGGGACCATATATTTTAGATCCGTTTAGGGTTAATAGATCAATTCCAAGCTGGTTAACATTCAAGTTTAACGCTCCGGCCGCTTGGCAGGCATCGGTATGGAAAAAAGGTTTTAGGTTATAGGTTATAGGTTTTAGGTTTTGGCGAAAATTTCTAATAATTTTGGAAATCTCCGTAATGGGTTGTATTGTGCCGATTTCATTATTGGCATACATAATCGAAACTAGTATTGTATCTGATCGCAATGCACTGCGTAAAACTTCTGGGTCAATTAATCCGTTTTTGTCTACATCTAGATAAGTTACCTTAAACCCTTCGTTCTTATCCAAATATTCACAGGCACGCAATACGGCAGGATGTTCGATTTTGGAAGTTATAATATGCTTGCCGTATTTTTTATAAGCCCTCGCTACTCCGAATATCGCTAAATTCGCCGACTCCGTGCCTGAACCGGTAAAAATTATTTCTTCTGATTTTACTCCAAGCACCCTTGCCGTTGCTTTGCGTGAATCTTCAATAACCTCTCTCGCCTGTCGTCCAATCTCATGTACCGACGAAGCGTTACCCCAGCTCTCCCGCAAATGCTTCAAAACCACCCGTTCCACCCGCGGATCTATCGGTGTCGTCCCAGCATAATCTAAATAGATTGTTTTTCTTTTAGCCATAATAAAAGCCAGCTTTTGCTGACCCCTTATTATACAAATAAAAAACTAAAAAGCTAATCCTATATTCATAATTTAATTTTCAGAATGCTTTTTAACGATACTACCGGTGAACCCAATCTCTTTCATGATAGCAATTTCCTCTTGTTCGGTAAGACCAAGGGCGACCACCATTCCATTAATAAAAAAATGCCTACGCAAACTTTCCCGAGCCATTTCAGGTGTATCCGTATTCCCTTTGTCTTCTTGTTCTTGCAACCAATCCCTGTAAGCTAATAACACTTTTTTGTATGTTTCAAGACCCTCTCTGTATTTGTCAGAGTCAGATTTTTCCTCCAATTTGGCATGTGTTTTTTTATCTCTCTCAATATTTTCCATAATTTTTATTTTAATAACCCCTCGATGACTGCCTGAAAATTAGCAAACGGCTGGGCGCCAACGATTTTTTGGCCGTTAATGAAGGTGGTCGGTGTACCCCCCACGCCAGCCTTGCTTCCCTGGGCCATATCATCACTTACATGCTGGGCATATTTGCCGGAATTAAAACATTCGTTGAACTGGGACATATTGAGCTCAATCACCCCCGCCCATTTAACAATTTCGGGTTTGCCGAATTGTATTGTTCCTTGCCCAAGCTTCGCTTGCTCTTCAAAAACCTTATCATGAAATTCCCAAAACTTGCCTTGGTCGTTGGCACATTCGGACGCTTCCGCCGCCGGACGCGCTCCGGAATGAAAATCCAATGGATAATGCTTATAAACGAACTTGGCCTTGCCGGTATCAACGTAATCCCTTTTAATCTGGGGCAAGGTACCACTCCAAAACGACCTGCAAAACGGACACTGAAAATCGCTGAATTCCACGATGGTAACTTTTGCATCCTTATTCCCCAATACGTGATCGCCGGATCCAATTTTAACATCCACCCTTTCTGTTTTTGTGCCAGAGTCTCCAATTTGTGCCGTACCCATGCCGCCACGAGTATAAAATAATGTTCCTGAAATAATTAAAGCAGCAAGCAAAATCGCTCCGGGCAAAATAAACTGGGTATAGTTCAGTTTGGTTTCGTTTGGCTTTAGCGCATCTGCGGCTGTAATCTCGGCAACCGCCTCGCGAGAGTCCTCTGTAATTTCCGGCTTTGTTTCTGAATCCATGATGAGTTAATGCTAACAATAAACTGTAACGGGGGTCAAATCTTAATTACCGATATCGAATGTCCTTTGGACATTCGATATCCAAAAGTTAAAATCTTCTATTTCCATTTGGCCAAAACACGATTGCTATAAATCCTCCTATCATTGCGAAATCGCGGACAGTCACCTCGCTTATTCCAACAAAAATTAAAACGCTTAACAAAAACAGGATAGCCAAGACTGAAAAAAATTTGGCAAACACTCCGGTAATCAAACTCAATCCAACAAGAATTTCAAAAATACCATTAAGATAAATAAATTGCAAACCGGTAACGCTAAACTGCGCTATAAGTGTCTGAATATTCTGCGGCACCCAAGCATTAAGCCAATAGGCTGGACGAAACATCTTGTCTATACCGAACCACAAAAAAACCACAGCTAAGCCAAGTCTCAAAGCTAGATATGAATAACGAGAAGAGGTAAACATAGCGGCCTAAATCAATCTTTAACTTCTTACTATTGACATTAATAAATTATAAGTGTATAATACAGATAGTGGCTACTGGGATAGCGTGGCTTTGCAGTAACTTCAGGTCCCGCCTAGCGGGACCCTTATAAGACCTATTATATAATAAAACGGCCTTATCTCTACTGCAAGGGAAAACTGTTGGTAAACCCGATAGAAAATCGCCATCTTGGTTCCCACGAAGTTTTAGTAAACTAAAATCCCGCATTTATGCGGGATTTTAGTTTAAATAAATTTTGTGTGTTTTTCCAAAAACTCAAACACTTTTTCATTGAGTAACGCATTATGAATTTTGCTTTTCATCTGCTCCGGATCAATATTTTGTAAAATTTCCTGCCCGCCTGGTCCACCGTCGGCGCCCCCTCTTGCCATATATTGCTGGAGCACAAGTTCCAGCTCTCTGTTAATTTCGCTTTCGCTAACCTCAAAACGTTCCTCTTTGCCAACTGCCCTAACTATCAAACTTATTTTTACCTGCTCCTCCGCCTTGTTGCGCCAATCACGGCGAAGATCTTCCTGGGTCTTTTTGATGTGCGCTAAATACAACCCGAGTTCCATGCCTTTTTCATGCAATTCGTTGTCTAGCCCCTGTACCATGGAATCCAGGTGTTTTTCAACCAGCATCGACGGAACGTCAACTTTTGTTTTATCGGCTATTTCGTTCAAAATGGTCAACCTCATCCGGTCTTTTTCTTTCGCTTCTTTTTCCAGGGTCAGTCCTTGTTTTATGCTAGCCTCAAGTTCTGCAAGCATTTGAAACTGCCCTAGGCTCCTGGCAAAAGAATCATCCAGCTTCGGCACGGTTCTCTCCTCTACACGCTTAAGCACTATCTCAAAATCTAAATTCTTTCCGGCAATTGATTTCTGATAAAAATCATCCGGAATTTTGAGTGAAAAACTCTTTTTTTCACCGGTTTTTAACCCGATAATTTGGGCTTCAAAACCAGGAATAAACTTATCCTCGCCAATTACTAAAGGATGATTTTCACTTTTGCCGCCATCTATTAATGCGCCGGCATCTTTAACTAAAAAATCCACCTCCACGCGATCGCCCGTCTTGGCCGGCTTTTTTACCTCTTTTAATATAGCCCGGGAGCTGACAATTTCTTGCAATATCTTTTTAACTTCGACTTCATTCACCGAAATTAAGTTTCTTTTTACTGTCAAACCTTTGTAATCCCCCAATTTGACCTCAGGGAAAACTGTCAATCTAATCTGATATATCAATTTATCGGCTGAATTTTCTTTTATCATAAAATCTGACTGTTCCATCACGTCAAATTTCTCTTCGGATAATATTTTAGCCATAGTGGACTGGATGGCCAGGTTGAGCGCCTCTTCGCGAATTGTTTGTTCGCCTACTTTTTTTCGTATTGCTTCCTTTGACGCCTTACCCAGCCGAAACCCTTCAACTTTTACTTCTTTGGCTAGCCCTTTTTCTGCTTCTAACGCATACAAAAGCAAGTCTTCCTTATTAAGATTTACGATTAATTGGACTTGCGAATCTTTTAATTTATTAGCGGCAAAAGTCATTTAATTATTCCTCTTTTTTCTTTTTCTTGGCTTTTTTGGGTTTTTCTGACTCTTTTTTAGGTTCTTCACTTTTTTCTTGTTCGTCCTTAACTTCTACGGGTTCGGCACTTAGAACTTCGGTTTTCTGCACCTCTCCCTCTTTTTCAGCTTCAGCAACTTCAAGAGTCATCTTGGCCTGTGGCGCACGGACGTCAATTTTCCAGCCTGTAAGCTTGGCTGCCAAACGGACATTCTGACCCTTTTTACCAATTGCCAAAGAAAATTGGTCATCAGCTACCTCTACCAAAGCATGACGTTTTTGTTCGTCCAATATTTTTACGTCAATAATTTTAGCTGGTGACAAAGCATTCGAAATAAATTTTGCTGAATCATCGTTCCATTCAATAATATCAACTTTCTCACCGCCCAATTCGTTGATTACTGTCTGAACACGCACTCCCTTTTGACCAACCAGGGAACCAATAGGATCGACACCTTCCTCGTTTGATATAACTGCAATTTTTGATCTTGAGCCTGCTTCTCTGGCGATAGCTTTGATTTCCACGCTTCCAGCATCAATTTCGGGAACTTCGAACTCAAATAACTTTAATACCAATGTTGGATGAGAGCGAGATAATAGCACAACCGGTCCACGGTTGGTTTCCTCTACTCTTAGTATTAAAAACCTTAAACGCTGCCCTATCCGATAATTTTCCTGATAGAGTTGCTCAGCCGGAATAAGCAAACCGTTAGTCCTGCCCAAATCAATGTAAACCATACTACCTTCCACCCTCTGAACGACGCCGGAAACAACTTCGTTTTCTTTTTTCTTAAATTCTGCAAAAATTGCTTCCCTTTCTACCTCTCGTAGCCTCTGGATTATAACTTGCTTAGCAGTTTGGGCCGCAATCCTTCCAAAATCAGTTTTGGATTCACGTTCGATTACCACCTCATCACCCACCTTCAGCTTCTTGTTTATCTTCTTAGCTTCTTCAAGGGTAAGATATTTTTCGGGATTAAATTTTATTTTACCGTCTTCTTCAGCTTCGCCACCCTCAACAGGCTCACCCTTTTTGACATCGGTTCTTCTTTGAGAAAACTCAGCATCTTTTTGTATCCTTTGAAGCTCCACTGCTTCGGGTCGGTCTGGAACTTCACCTATTACATTACCCTCCTCATCCGCCCCTTCAACCACATATTTAATCTGGGTAATCTTAACATCGCCAGTTTCCTGGTTTAATTTTGCCCTGATAATCTGACCTTTCTCGCCATAGTCTCTTTTATAGGCTGCGGCAATTGCGGCCTCAATGGTTTCTACGACCTTATCTTCTGGTATACCTTTTTCCTCAGCAATTTGTTTAATCGCTGATATAAATTGTTTTGTATCTAGCATTTTAAAAATGGTAATGGCTAATGAAAATGCCCGCCTTTCTTGCGGACAACATCAGTCAATATCAACCTTAAATTTCATTATAGCAAGGCATCGGTCACAAGTCAACAGCTTATAGATTTTGACGGTTAATTTTTAATCCCCCGCTCGCCCCGGCCGTTTTTTTATTTAATTAAATTATTATCAACAGCTTATCACATTATCAACAATTGACCATGATTCCCGTTATTGCTAAACCAAAGGGTTACATATCTCGTATGTTGAAAACAAAATAATTTAAAAGTGTTAAAATTAATACGTGGCACAAATATCCACAAAACAAGACTTGGAAAAGGAACTGGAAGAAAAACTTTCCTCTATTCAGGTACAAAAAATTGAGGAAGAAACAAAAGCAACCGCTCAAAAATCAAGTTTGCCTTATGCTGACCTTAAAATATTTCCCATTGATACTAATGCTGTTTTAATCGTGGATGAAAAAGATGCTCGCAGCGGCCAGTTGGTAGTGCTGTCAAAAACTGGACAAAATCTTAAAATTGCCGTTTCTGACCCGCAAAACCAACAAACACAACTTATCTTAAATAAACTGAAAACACAGGGATATGCTTATGGACTGGTGATAACATCTCCGCTAAGTTTAGAAACGGCTTGGCAAAGATACCGCGAGAAAAAAGAACGGACAGAAGAAACACACGGAGTGGTCACTCTCAAAGAAAATGAACTATCAGATATAGAAAAACAAATAAAAGACATAGCTGATCTGAAAGAGCGGCTTACTGCCCTGCCGATAACTAAGGTTCTTGATATATTAATAGCCGGCGCGCTTAAGATAAAGGCTTCGGATATACATTTTGAACCAGAAGAAAAAGTAATACGCCTGCGCTATAGGCTCGACGGCGTGTTAAGCGATGTTGTTGATTTCTCCACGGAGGGCTACCCGAATATCCTTTCGCGTATTAAGTTGCTGTCTGGCTTAAAAATAAACATTCACGACTCACCGCAAGATGGACGCTTCACCGTAAGAAGAGAGGGTCAAGACATAGAAGTCAGGGTTTCAATTTTGCCGGGAAATTACGGTGAAAATATCGTCATGCGCATATTGGATCCCACGACTATCAAGCAAAAACTTGAGGATTTGGGCATGAGGGAAGACATATTGGAACAGATTAAAAAACTCCTTGAAAAAACCAGCGGTGCGATACTTACAACCGGCCCGACTGGTTCCGGCAAAACGACAACTCTTTACGCTTTCATAAAACATGTTAACAAGTCTGATGTAAAAATAATTACCATAGAAGATCCAATTGAGTACCATGTTGAAGGCGTTTCACAAACGCAAGTTGATCCAAAAGCCGGCTATACTTTTGCTGGCGGCCTGCGTTCAATCGTCCGACAAGATCCCGACGTGATACTGGTAGGCGAAATACGCGACGTGGAGACTGCGGAAATTGCCATGCAGGCGGCACTCACGGGACATTTGGTTTTTTCAACGTTGCACACTAACAACGCCTCTGGAACAATTCCACGGCTAATAGATTTGGGTGTAAGACCGATAACGATTGCCCCAGCAATTAATGCCGCAATGGCTCAAAGATTAGTCAGACGGCTTTGCCAAAAATGTAAGAAAAAAGAGAAAATCAGCAAAGAAGATTTGGAGTTGCTTAAAAAATATCTTGCTGTTTTACCAAAAAATATGGAAATACCGAAATTGAATGAATCACTGGAAATATTTTATCCTCAACAATGTCAAGAATGCAATAATACCGGCTATCAAGGCAGGGTTGGCATTTATGAATTATTTGAGATTGACGACGAAATGGAAAAACTAATTCTAACATCACCGGCGATATCAGAAGTCCACGGCTTAGCTGTGAAAAAAGGAATGATTACATTATTACAAGATGGACTATTAAAAGTACTAGACGGGACCACATCTATAGAAGAAGTTATGCGGGTTATAGGAGAATAAGACAGTTTTAGAATAGCTTCTAAACCCTTATAACCTGTAGGCAAAACCCAGACTTAAGGAAACCCGGGGTAGAGCAGTACCGAGGTATAAACCAGCCGGAGCCAAATTAACCATCTGCGAAAATGCTCCGATTGAGCCAGAAGGTTACCCAAACAGCTCAATTGCCTACAGATTATAGGGGTCAATAGCCATCAAAAATCCCTATGAACCCTATAGGGATTATATTAGTATTCTATAGATAAAAACATTTAATGTCAATCCCTCCAAAACCTAACCTAACAACTTCACATGATCAGGACGATCAGGTTTTGGATTTGGCTTTGAGACCAACACGATTTGACGAATACGTAGGTCAAGAAAATGTTAAAGAAAATCTAGCTATATTAATCGGCGCGGCCAAAAAGCGCAAAGAACCGCTTGAACATATTCTGATACATGGACCCTCCGGTCTTGGAAAAACCACTCTTGCTTATTTGATTGCCAAGGAATCTGGCGCCGGCATCCGTATAACTTCCGGTGCAGCACTGGAAAAAGCTGGAGACATCGGATCTATTCTCACAGGACTATCTGACGGCGACTTTCTGTTTATTGACGAAGTACACAGGCTAAATAAAACAGTTGAAGAGACCTTGTATCCGGCAATGGAAAACTACTGCCTTGATATAATTATCGGCAAAGGAACTTCGGCCAAAACATTACAGGTTAAGCTCCCACGTTTCACTTTGATTGCAGCCACCACGCGCATCTCGCTTCTGTCCAACCCTTTTCGTTCCCGATTCGGAGCTCACTACAAATTAGATTTTTACAATAAAGAAGAAGTGCAAAAAATACTGCGACGTTCCGCCAAATTACTAAAAATTGAGGTAGACAAGGATGCGATAGATAAAATTGCCGCCGCCTCACGATTTACGCCACGCATTGCCAACAGATTGCTTAAACGCGTACGTGACTATGCGCAGGTACAGGACTCACCTGTCTTGACTAGTGCGTTTGCAAACAAGGCTTTGGAACTACTCGGCATTGATGAGTTGGGGCTTGATGCTACAGACCGCAAGATATTAACCTTGATACACAAAAACTTCGCTGGTGGTCCGGTTGGACTCAAATCAATCGCCGCCGCTATTGCTGAAGAAGAAGATACAATTGAAGACGTCTACGAACCATATCTTATGCAAATTGGTTTCCTCGCCCGCACCTCCCGCGGCCGCATGCTCACCGACCTCGCCGCCAAACATTTGGGGCTTGCTCAAAAAAAGGACTCGCAAGGATCTTTGATTTAGTTGCAAAAATTAGATTAATTGCTATATTGCCGGCATGCGATTATTACTAGCGGCTATAACTTTTGGGGTTACAATTGGCGGATTGTTTTTGTTTGAAAATTATAAAGCCGGACCGAAGGAAGAAAATTACGCTCAAATTATTCAAAATATCCAAAATCAATATTCAACTAAAACTCCGACGCCTAAACTCGCAACCAAACCCAATAAAACTGCTACTAAAACGTACACTCCATCGCCAATTTCATCCTTTGCGACTACGCCTATACCTACTCCTTCACCAGTTGTTTCGTCAACTCCTACGCCAACCCCATTAGAACCGGCGGCTACTAACAGTGGCCTGCCCCTATCAGGGCAAGTCTCATCCCCTACACCGACACCTACCCTGACACTAACTCCACAACCTACACAACAAACTAATGAAATAATCGTCGTTTCTATAACTTCTCCGGTTAAACAAAATGACACCGCTCAACTTGATATAAAAACTGCGCCAGAAGCCAAATGTGATATTACGGTTACCCTGCCAAGCGGCAATCAATCAAACGCTAAAGGACTTGAAGATAAGCTAGCCGATAATTCCGGGACCATAACTTGGTCGTGGAAAATTAACTGGAACACAACACCGGGAACGGCAAACATAGATATAAATTGTTCCAAAAACGAACAAAGCTTCTCAAAATCACTGCAAATGGTTATTATAGAGCGATAACTTAGCAATATGTCCGGGCATTCTAAATGGAGTCAGATAAAACACAAAAAAGGAATCAGCGACCAGAAAAAGGGTCAACTTTTTAGTAAGTTGGCAAAGAAAATATCAGTTGCCGCACGTGAAGGTATGGATCCTTCCACTAATTACAAACTTCAATCTGTTATTGACGAAGCGCGAGTTCTCAATATGCCAAAGGATAATATTGAACGGGCAATAAAAAAAGCCGGCGATAAAGACACTACTGCGCTGAATGAGTTAGTAATACAAACCATGGGACCAGCCGGTATTGCTCTTATAATTATAGCTATAACTGATAATAAAAATCGGACCGTAAATGAAATCAAACACATTCTTGCGGAACATGAAATTAAAATGGTGCCAGAAAATTCACTTAACTGGATGTTTGATAAAAACTGGAACCCTCACGCTCCGATTGAAACTGCCCCCGAAATCCATCAAAAACTGGATAAACTTTTTGAAGCGCTAGACAATAATGAGGATGTGGAAAATGTGTACACAAATTTGGCTGAGCCAAATTTGTAAATTTCTAATTTCTAATTGCTCTAATTACCGAATAATAACAAATGACTAATAACTAATTGGGGATTAGATACTGGAGGTTTATTTAGATCAATTAGTAATTAGATTAATTAGAAATTTTAGTTATGCGCATATTAGGCATCGATCCCGGTACTTCACTTATTGGCTACGGCATTGTAGACGTAAGCGGCAAAAATTATAAGGCCGTTAATTTCGGCGATTTTAAAACGGGGGTAAACATAAAAAATAGCGACCGCGTCGTTGATGTCTATAATTTTTTTGACAAATTAGTTAAAAAATATAAACCTGATAAAATCGCGCTTGAAAGTTTGTTTTTCTTTAAAAACGCCAAGACGGTAATCAAGGTAAGTGAAATTAGAGGCGTGTTAATGTATACCGCCGCTAAAAACGGCATTGAAATTGCAGAATTCACCCCGCTACAGGTTAAACAAGCGGTTGCCAGCTACGGACGAGCTGAAAAAACGCAGGTGCAAAATATGGTAAAGCTGATACTTGAACTAAAGACTATCCCAAGGCCAGATGATGTTGCCGATGCTTTGGCTATTGCAATTTGTTGCGCGAATACGGTAGTATACACGGAAGTGTAGGTTTCGAACCTATACTCCTAGTTAACTTTAGCCCAATTTTGCCTATTATTTCGGGGGTTACCCATTTTGGGAAATCAGCGGACAGAAGCAAAATTCGGGAGGTCGTTATGAATGATATCAAATACAGTCTTATCGACGCCGACGAATTAGGCGTAGAGAAAGACGAAACCACCGGCGTAACCGCCGAGGGTGAAACAGCGGACGCAGAAGAAGAAGAAAAAGAGGAGATAACGCTGTAATTAGAAAAACCACCGAGCTATGCTCGGTGGTTTTTTATTTTAGTTTAAAAAACTTATGGGGTCCAACTTTTACAACATCGCCCGATTTTACTTCTTGATCCCACCGACTCACAGTTTGATCACTAATTTTTACGGCGCCCTGGTCTATCAATCTTTTACCCTCCGAACTTGAAATTACTACGCCAGCTGCCACCATCGTTTGGAGAATCGTACCGCCATTCTCGACTTCTTTGATATCTTCCGGAAGTTGCCCGTTCGAATATACTTTCTCAAAACTTTCTTCCTCTTTTTTTGCAGTCTTTTCTCCATGATACATTTTGACCACCTCAAAAGCTAACTCTTTTTTGGTAACCATCGGATTTTCTCCGCCTTTAAGACGCGATTTTATTTCACCGATTTTACCATCTGTAATTTCGGTAGCATAACTGAATAAGGGCAATATCGCTGAATCTGGCATAGCCATAATTTTGCCGAACATATTTTCCGCTGAATCGTTCAAAGAAATATATTGTCCCTCGCTTTTATTCATAATTTTCTTTCTGGTTATAGAGTCCTCCAATAACCGCGTCGTTATTACAATCTTTTCTTTGCCCAAAAAATCTTTTACCAAATCTCGTCCTACCAACATATTAAATGTCTGGTCATTCCCCCCTACCTCACCGTCTACGTTCATCACTACCGAGTCGTAGCCCTGCATCATTGGATAATCAAACTCGTGCATCCCGATTGGCTTGTTTTTTTTAAGCCGTTCCTGAAACATGTCTCTTGCAATCATTTGTTGTTGGGTAAACTTCATTGCTACTTTCAACCAATCTTTATAAAACATTTTACTATACCATTTCGAGTTATATCTAACTTTAAATGATCCTTTGGATAAAATTTTATATATCTGCCCTAAATAGGTTTTCATATTTTCTTTGACTTCTTTTTCTGTTAACGATTTTCGTACAGCTTCCTTGTCTGTGGGATCACCAATGGTTGCCGTAAAATCTCCGATTAGAATAATTATTTTGTGTCCAAATTCAGATAACTTTTTCATAATAAATGCATTTGTTGTGTGCCCCAAATGCACATCCGGCCCGGTCGGGTCTATCCCCCAATAAAAAACCAATCGCTTTCCTGCCGTCATCATTTCTGCCACCCTCTCCTTAGACGGAAAAACCGCCTCAATGTATCTTGAGTTCAAAAACTCATTTATTTTGTTTTCGTCGGTAACCGTTTTTGTCATTTAATCAAATTATATACTCATACCGGAATCTTGTAAATTTAGCTAAATTATGGCAAAATTAAGATTAATGGCTGTTGTACATAAGCACAAGTCAGCAACTATCAAAAATATTTTGGTTGGAATAATAACCCTGGCCGTGATCGGCTTGGTTTTTTCTGTGGCCGTGTTCCTTTATTACGCTGGCCAGGTTCCCGATCCTTCGGCAATTTCCGCCCGCCGCGTAAGCGAGTCCACCAAAATCTATGACCGCGCCGGCGAAACGCTTTTATACGACATTCACGGCGAAGAAAAACGCACTATTATCGCCTGGAATCAAATGCCCGAGACCATCAAAAAAGCCACTCTGCTATCCGAGGACGCTGATTTTTACAAACATAAGGGTGTGGACTTTCGAGGTATTTTGCGGGCTTTTTACAAAGATGTAATTAGTTTAAGCGCCTCGCAAGGCGGTTCTACTATTACTCAACAACTCATTAAGCTCTCTCTCCTTGGCAAAGAAAAAACCTTGCCGCGCAAGATCAAAGAAGCAGTACTATCAATCCAAGTTGAACGTAAATTCAACAAAGATGAAATATTTTGGATGTATCTAAACCAAATACCTTATGGCTCTAACGCTTATGGTATTGAAGCAGCCAGTCAGACCTTTTTTGACAAATCAGCCAAAGAATTAAGCTGGTCGGAAGCGTCTCTTCTTGCATCACTCCCTAAGGCCCCAAGTTATTACTCGCCCTATGGTAACCATTTTTCAGAACTTATCACTAGAAGAAATTACCTTTTGGAACGACTGAAAAACAGCCAAATTATTACCCAAAACGAATACGATAAAGCAGTTAAAGAAACTCCCCAAATTAAACCATTTCAAGAAAGCATTATTGCTCCGCATTTCGTTATTATGTTACGTGAATATTTGGTAAAAAAATACGGTGAAGACACTGTCCAAAATGGCGGTCTACGCGTAATCACAACCTTGGATACCAATTTACAAACAGTAGCCGAAGAAACTGTAGAAAAATACGCTAAAATAAATACCGAGAGGTATAAAGCAAACAATGCCGCGCTTGTCGCCGCAGATCCAAAAACTGGACAGATTCTTGCTATGGTCGGCTCCAAAGATTATTTTGGCAAACCCGAACCGGAAGGTTGCATTCCTGGCGATAACTGCAAGTTTGAAGGTAATTTCAATGTAGCCTTGGCTTATCGCCAACCAGGTTCTTCGTTTAAACCATTTGCTTACTCTGTGGCTTTTCTCAAAGGTTTTACCGATTCAACAATTCTATTTGATTTACCCACCGAATTTAATCCTAACTGTAATCCATCCACTTTTCAAAAAAAGAACGCCAACGGCGAGGATTGTTACAATCCTCAAAACTACGATGGCCGATTTCGCGGACCAGTAACTATGCGTCAAGCTTTGGGTCAATCGCTTAACTTGCCTTCTGTAAAAACACTTTATCTTGCTGGCACTGATGATACGATTGATTTCGCCCACCAAATGGGAATTACCACTTTAAATGATCGCTCCCGCTACGGTCTTTCTCTGGTACTTGGCGGAGGCGAAGTCAAATTAGTTGATATGGTTAATTCTTACGGAGTTTTTGCAAATGACGGAATTAGGGTTTTCCCGTCTTTCTTGCTTAAGGTTGTCGCAAGTGATGGCACAATCCTGGAAGAATACAAGAGAGAGGAAGAGCGTGTGCTCGACCCCCAAGTTGCACGGCTTATCACTGACGTTTTATCTGATAATAACGCCCGTGGACCGGTATTTGGCTACAACAGTCCCTTGCACTTCCCGGAACGTCCTGTGGCCGCTAAAACCGGCACCACACAAGAGAATCGCGATGGTTGGCTACTCGGATACACACCTTCACTTGTTGTAGGCGTTTGGACTGGCAATAACGACAATACCTCGATGACCAGAGAGGGTGCCGGTTTATCTGCAGCTGCCCCTATGTGGCACGAATTTATGGCACGTGCTTTAGTTGGTACCACACCAGAACAATTCATTAAACCAGACCCTATTACTACTGATAAAATTATGCTTAATGGCAACTATAATGGTCCCGATGGTATACATTCTATTCTTTACTATATAAATAAAAATGACCCAACTGGGCCATATCCATTAAATCTATATTCTGATTCGCAATTTTCAAATTGGGAGGATGCTGTTCAAAAATGGCTCACCAACCTCACTCCACAAGCCTCCACAACTCCGGCCATAAATCCCTAATTTTATATCTAGTTTCTTAAATTTCTCAATGGCATAATCACATAAGTATGATCTTTTTGGTTTTCACCTTTTATTACAAGCGGACCTCCATCGCCTGTAAACTCCAAAATAACGTGATCAGTAGACACTGATTTTAAACCATCTAGTAAGTAATGGTAGTTAACGGAAATTTCAAATGGCTTATTTTTAATCTCACATGCAAGATTAGCAGCTATTTCACCACGATCACTATTTTTAGCGGAAATTTCCATTAAATCTTTATCTGCTTTAATTTTAATATCAGAAATTGAAGACGAAAAAATGCTTGCCATTCTAATTGATTTTTCAAATTCGCTTTTTTGCACCTTAGCAAGTGCAACAAATTTTTCTGGTATTACTCTTTTATACTCCGGGTAGTGTCCGTCAATAAGACGAGAAATAATTTCAAAATCATCACCATAAATAAGAATTTGGTTATCGGAAACAACAAAAGATAAATCTCCTTCAATATTTTCAGCAACTCTAATTATTTCTACAACCGTATTGCGAGGTAAAATAAAAGTTTTTGCTGAACTATCTAGTAAATCAATTATTTTTTCAGAAAGACGAAAACTGTCTGTAGCTGCAAATTCTGCTTTTTTAGAAGAAATACTCACATATACTCCGCTAATTTCTGGCCTAGTTTCTGATAATGAAGCGGAATCAATAACACTCGTTAATGCTGTTTTTACTTTTTGACTATTTATTTTAAAAGACGCTTCTTTTTTAATTTGTGGAATTATAGGAAAATCTTTGGTTTCTATACCAAGTATTTGTGTTTTATAATTTTCAGAATTAATAAAAATTGTATTTTTTTTAGTTATTAAAGATAACTTTTCATCAGTTACATTATTGATAAAATCTGAAAAAACTCTTGCAGGAACAGCAATTTCTCCATTTTCGTTTATTTTTACTCCTAACCAATAATTAATTCCTATTTCTAAATTAGTTGCTGATAATTTTAATCTTCCGTTGTCAGTTTTAAGTAATATTGTATTCAATATTGGTAACGAAATATTTTTAGAAACTATTTTTTCTACTGTCCTTACTGCTGAAATAAGTCTTTTTTGATTAACCACTAGATCCATAATTTTGATTATAATTATTTAGATTTTAAAATAAATAATAATTATAATAGATGTTTATAAGTAGTAGAATTAATAATTTAACCAGTAATTATAATAGTAATCTTTATTGTAAAACCTGTGAATAATTTAGGGATATTTTATTTATAAATAGCGTATAATTTTTAATTTTATTTTTTGAGCATTTAAAAGTAGAATATTATCAATGAATTATTAATAGGTAATTAACACGCATATCAACATGTTAGTCACTAAAAATATAATAATTTTTTATCTAGTAAATAGTTAAGAATTTTCAAAAGTTTGGTAAATTCTTTCTTTTATTAAAGTTAATTCTTGTTTAGTTACTTCTTCATTTTCTTCTTCTTTTTTTATTTTCTCATAAGCATGTATTACTGTCGAATGATCACGGCCGCCTAGTTTTGAACCTATTTCAGGGAAAGATGATTTTGTTTCTTCTCGTAATAAAAACATAGCAATTTGTCTTGGCCTTACAATTTCTTTTTTTCGGCTCCTTTTGATTAGGTCAGTAATTGGTATGCTGTAGAAATCAGCGACTGATTTTAAAATTGATTGATGAGTTGTTTTGCGATAAGGAGTGTTAAGGTAGGCTGCTAAAAGTTTCTTAACTTCTTTAAAGTCAGGAACCTTATTATATATCTGGCTAAAAGCTCTTATCCTATTTAGCGCACCTTCAAGCTCACGGATATTTTTTTGGATGTTCGAAGCAATATAAGCAAGGGAGTTTTGATCAACTTCAAAATTTTTATCCTTGCATTTCATATTAAGAATCGCAAGTCGTGTCTCGTAATCAGGAATTCCAATATCAGCTATCATACCCCCTTCAAACCTAGAGCGAAGACGTTCTTCTAGTGCCGGTATTGCGCTTGGGGGTCTATCAGAAGATAAAACGATTTGTTTATTCTTGCCGTAAAGTTCATTAAAAGTAGAAAAGAAAATATCTTGGGTTCTTTCTTTGCCGGCAATAAATTGGATATCATCTATAATTAGAAGATCAAGCTTGGCATAGCGTTGTTTCATTTCTTCAATTGTTTTGTTTTTTAATGATTCTATTATGTCAGCTGTCAGCCTTTCTGAAGAAATATAGCATACTTTTTTATCTGGATAACTTAAACCTATTTGATTGCCAGTTGCTTGAAGTAAATGAGTTTTGCCCAAGCCCACCCCGCCATAGATAAAAAGCGGGTTATAGGTTTTACCTAAGTTTTTTGTAATTGCTAAGCTGGCGGCATGCGCCAATTCATTGTTACTGCCAACCACAAAAGAACCGAAAGTATAGCGTTTATTCAAGTTGGTAGTCTTGTCTATATCAGCATCTGATTTTTCATCAGTATTTTTTTCAGGAAGTAATTGAGCAAAATCTCTTTTTTGGATTGCCAAGCCTATGCGAATACCACCCACGGCGTACTTAACTTCCCTAACATCCGGCTGCAAGTTCCTTATCACTTGGAGAATCTGTTTGCCAAATTTATTTTCTAGCCATTCTTTAACAAAACCATTAGGGACACTAACTAAAACAGACCCGTTATTGTAAGCCAGTAAAGAAGTACCTTTAAACCAGGTAGTAAAATTAGCCCTAGAAAGGGACAACTCCATCTCTGTTAACACTGCTTTCCAGAGCTCTTCGTTGATCATTAAATTAAGTATAGATTAATAAAAAAACATTAAAAATATAATTTCGTTGACAATTTGTTGATGAAAAGTGAACAACCAGTATTAATTGCAAAATTAATATGCTTTGCTATAGTATAGGAATATGAAAATAACACTATATCGTCCAAAAAAGAAAAAAAGAAAGAAGACACACGGATTTTTAAAGCGCGCCAGATCTAAGAATGGAAGAAAAGTGTTGGCTCGACGTCGGCAGAAAAATAGGTACAAATTAACAGTCTAAAGACTAAGCTCTAAAGTTAATAACTTTAGTCAGCAGTCAGTAGATTTTAGTAAAATTGGCGCTAGCTCGTAAGTATCGATTAAACAGAAAAGATCTGAATTATGTTTTAAGGCAAGGGAAAACTGTAAGAAACAGTTTTTTCTTTATCCGGTTCTTAAAAAATGAGACAGGATTTCTGCGGATAGCAGTAATTGTATCTGCCAAGATTTTAAAAAGAGCAATATTAAGGAATCGTCTAAAAAGAATTTGTACAGAAATCATTCGCTCTGGACATTTTTTAGAAAAATCGTACGACCTCGTGATTACTGCTACATTAAGTATCGTAGATAAGACATCAAAAGAAATCAAGAAGGATTTAGAAGAAACAATCAAAAAGATTTTTAGTCAATAGAATTATGAATCCCGTTAGAGACACAGCAAACACTTTTTTAAAAAGGTGATGGCTAAAATATCTCAACGGGAATAAATAACAAGCTAACTGGGCACGGTTGCGACATAGTCGCAGCCTGTCTCTAACGGGATGAAAAAAATATTTTTAAAACTCATCAGTCTTTATCAAAAAACTTTATCACCTGATCACGGTCTTATATTTACCGGAAATAACATGCGTTGCCGTTTTTATCCAAGTTGCTCGCAATATACCCGCGAAGCAATAGAAAAATTTGGTTTAGGCAGGGGCTTATTAAAAGGCTTGGCTAGAATATTAAAATGCAATCCACTTTCAAAAGGCGGTATTGACTTAGTTTCTAACAATTAACACATGACAGAACTTTATAACCAACTTCTGTTCCGTCCCTTATTTAACCTCCTGATTTTTATTTACAACATTATTCCCGGAGGCGATTTCGGCTTGGCCATCATCTTACTGACATTAATCGTAAGGTTTGTTTTTTTTCCGCTTTCAATAAAAGCTCTGGTTTCACAAAAAGAATTGGGCAGATTACAACCAAAAATAAAGGAGCTTCAAGATAAGTATAAAAACGACAAACAGGCGTTAGGCCGAGCAACAATGGAATTATACAAAGAGCACAAAGTTAATCCGTTCGGCGGCTGTTTGCCAATTCTTGTCCAATTACCGGTGTTGATAGCGCTTTATAGCGCCCTGGGGTCAGGATTGAAACCAGAAAGTTTTAGCGCGCTCTATTCTTTTATTGATAATCCTGGAGCTATAAAACAAATCGCATTTGGCTTTATTGATTTAACGCATAAGAGCCCGTACCTTGCAATTTTGGCTGGAGTTATGCAATGGTTTCAGTCCAAGCAAGCGGCAAAACTGCAGGGGCCGGTGGACAAAAGTAGTCCGACAGCCGCTTTTCAGATGAATAAACAAATGTTGTATTTTTTCCCTGTTATGGTTATAATTATCGCTTGGAATTTACCAACTGGACTGGTTATTTATTGGGTTGCGGCTACCGTATTTTCTATATTTGAACAGTTGTATATAAATAGAAAATATAAAACGGCAAGTCTGCAATAATTACAAGCAAACATGAACGAAGATGTAAAAAATAAAATAATAGAAATTGTTAAAGACCTGTTGGATAAGGTTGGTTTTGAAGGAGAAGTTAAGTTGACTGAAAGTTTGACGGAGTCGGAACCAGGAATGTTGACAGAAGAAAAAAGAGGAAACTTTTCGGTGGTTTCAATTGAGTCGGATAAAGACTTAAGCATACTAATTGGCAAAAACGGCCAGAACCTTAGCGCTTTTGATCATGTTGTTCGCCTGCTCGTAAATCGTGCTTTTGCTGTTTCTACTGGTCAGCCGCCGATTAATTTTATTGTTGATATAAATGATTACAGAAAGTCCAAAACAAATTATCTTATTGAGACAGCTCGTAACATTGCCAAGCGTGTAGTTCAAACACAAAAGGCCGAAGCCTTACCGCCCATGAGTTCTTACGAGCGGCGTTTGGTGCATACCGAATTGGCTGCGTTTAAAGAAGTTCAAACCGAAAGCATCGGCCAAGAACCTCGCCGCCGCATTGTCGTTAAGCCCCTAACCCTTTAATTAAAATCTGACAAGTATTATTTACACCAGGGTATTTTTTAGAAACCAAAACCCGCCGATAAGGCGGGTTTTGTCTTTTACTTTCACAAGGCAGATTGTAAACACACATTTTCGTACGCAGATTTGTTTAGCGCGATGAGTTGTCGCTACGAAGTAATGCTGGTAATATTTTGTTAGATAAAACAAACAGCGATGTTGCAAAAGATTTCATATAATTTGGGTATCGCGACATTATCCCGCGGGATAATCGGCGGATTGAGTTTGGTTGTTGTTGGAATTTTGACGCGTTTTTTGGGGCCGGAGGGATTCGGCCAATACAGCGCGATTTTCGCTTACCTTTATATTTTTACCGCTGTTGCCGATCTCGGACTTCATACTTTTATGGTCCGAGAAATTTCGCGTATCAGTGAGCCTGGTGAAGAAAGGAAGATAGCCAGTAAAATTTTTACTCTGCGTCTTCTGACGGTAGTTTCAATAATAATTTTGGCTGATCTGTTAGTTTTTGCCTTTCCCTACCCTCTTAAAGTTAAACTCGGTGTTCTAATTGCTTCTCTTTTTTCCATCGGTTCTTCTTTGGCGCAAGTTTTAACCGGTATATTCCAGAAATATGTGCGTATTTATTTTGTTTCATTTGCCGATATTTTAGCGCGATTTGTCCAACTGGGCTCGTTGGCAATTTTAATCAAATTTGAAACTGGCCTTTTGTGGTTCGTAGCCGTTGTGGTTTTTTCGGAAACGGTTCACCTTGTCCTTATCTATGGATTTTCCAGACGCATGGTCAAGGTAAAGCCGATGATTGACTTTGTTTATTTCCGCCATGCCCTCAAGACTGCTTTCCCTATCGCGGTTTCTTTAGTGCTAGTTCTTATCTATTTCAAACTGGATACAGTTATGCTTTCAGTAATGAAGCCGGCCCAAGACGTCGGCATTTACTCTGCTGCTTACAAAGTTTTGGAGGCGGTTATATTCCTGCCGGCAATTTATATTGGTCTGGTAATGCCTCTCCTTTCCCGATTTGCGGTTAAAAACAGGCCGGAGTTCATCAAAACTTTCAAGAGCGCATTTAATGTAGTCACAATTTTCGCCCTTTATTTTTCCGTCTATATTTTTTTGATGTCTGATTGGATAGTAAGAGCAATTGGTGGAGGTGCGTTCCTTGAAGCCAGCCCGGTTCTTAAGATTTTGAGTTTTGCCATACTCTTGATATTTTTCGGCAATTTGGGTGGCAACACGATTATCGCGCTAAACTTGCAAAGAAAAGCTATGTGGATTTATTTTACCGGAGCGGTAATCAACGTCGGACTTAATTTTTTATTGATTCCCGAGTACAGCTACTTTGCCGCCGCCTCAACGACGGTAGTAACCGAGATTTTTATAACCCTTGCTATGTTTTGGTTGATTCATCGCAGTATTAAAATTACAGTCAACAAGACCTTATTTGCCAAAACTATTTTGGCCATGACCATCATAGCAGTGTTGATGTATCCTCTTACGGACAGTTTTACTAAAGCATCGCTTATTTCGTTGTTGTATTTTCCTCTATTGTTGGCATTGAGAGTTTTTACAAGAGCTGACCTTCGTGAGATTATCTCCATAAAAAAATCCCCGGAGCTACCCGAGGAAATTGAGAATTGGTAGAAACCCGTTTTGTTTATCACTGTGCCAAATGTAGCCCGTACAACTTACCGTCTTTGATATTTTTGAAGATAATATAGTCGCCAGTGCTGGTTAGAAAAAGATTTGTGGCGGAAGAGGCGTCAATGCTTTGGGAGTTAGCGATTGTCTGGGTGCCCGCATTTGCCGCTGTCGCGTCTAAGGACACGAATGAATCTACCCCGGCGCAGTAAACGGTTTTATTATCAAAACTCCAAACACATTTAGAAGCAGTATAGTTCAGATTGAGGGGCATTTCTTCTTTGGCGCCCAAATTCATAAGATACAAACCGTTTTGCCCGGTTGAAGAGTCAACATAAGAATAAACTATTTTTTGTTCGTCAGGCGACCACGCGACTTCAAGATTATTTTTTAAGTTGATTATATTTTGTAATGTTTTTCCATTTTCCGTGTCCAAAGTAAAAAGTGACGCTTGAGAACTTTCCAGAGTCGGCGGTTTAGTAAGCGCTAGTTTGTTTTCTCCCAACCATTTGATTTGCCAGTTTGTAAAACGAGTCGGAAGAACATTTTTGAATGACTCTAATTTGGGGTTGGCGATGCTGATATTACCTTCTCCCGATTCTTGGTTAAAATAAATGTAGGCGGTTTTGTTTCCTGTTTTGGATAGAACGGGGTTTTTTATGTTAATCTCATATTTTTTGGAAAAATTTGAACCGAGATCGTAGTAAATCGCGCCTGTTGAATAATTTGCCAGCAATGTCTTATCTGATCCCCAGCTGATATTGATTGCGTTGGGTTGAATTTTTGCGACAAGGGCAGAACCGGCAAGAAGGTTTTTAAATGAAGCAGAGCGTATCTCTCCATTTTTGGGCGTGTAGTACCATATTTCGCCGTTCGCTCGAATCGTTGGAAAACTTGCTTCGCCAGATGTAAGCTCAAAAAGGCCAGTCGGCTCAACGTATTTTTCTTCAGTTTGATTAAAGCGTTCAACTAGCGAATTATTTATCAAGGCTTGTTGATCTGGCAAGTCTGATTTACGGCTGAACAAATAACCGGCCAGGAAAGTGGCTGTGATGATGAGGATAAAGATAAAAGAAATCGCAAGTTTTTTTAGCATTTTTTATTTTAGCTTACTTAGGCGAAGCTGCTTTGCTTAGTTGTTGCAGTATGGGACTACGTGAGGAAATAAATGCCCATGTCAGAAATGTGGCGCGGAAAAACGGAATTGCGGCAAGTATCGGCACCTTCTCTATTATAGGTCCCCATATCCACTTTTTCCATTGTTTTCGTCCTGCTCTTGAAAATCCTAACATTGTCATCAATATAAGGTCAACGACGAATCCGACGAACCAACCAAGCGTTCCTATCGTAATAAGCTCAACTGCATCGGCAATTAAGCTTAAAACCAATGCAACCAGAAATGTTCCCCAACCCATCCGTTCTTGATTCTGTTCTTCTTCTGCTTGTTGGCGCGCCAAATCTTCTTCGCGCAGTTTTTGATAGCTGGCTCGGTCTGTTGCAAGGTCGTAATAGTATTGGTTGTCAGCGGGCATACGCAATTTCTAATTTCTAAACAATTTAGTTACTGGAATTTAAAGGATTGGGATTTATTTAAAAATTAGTAATTAGTAATTAGGAATTGAAAGAATTAGCTCAACTCTGTTGAGCTAATTCTTTCTTGGCTTCTTCTATTTCCAATATCTGTCTAGGGTCGGAAGTAATTATCTGATCTTCAGCGTAAGAAGCCACTACTCGCAACGCGACATGATTAATTCCGGCAAAAAACAGCCCGTGACCTACTCGTGACTCCAAAAGATAAAACTTTTCTGCGTCAGTAAGGTTGAACGTTTGTTTTACCAGGTCAATTGCTGCCGGGGATTGTTTTAACAGTAATTGCAGTGAAGAATTAGTCACGATTGGTTTGCCATAAGAAGAGGCCATAAAGTCCGGTATATCTTGGGAAATTGTAGTTAGACCCAGATAATATTTGCGGGCACGTTTGGCTATGTTGAACAAGAATGCCGCTCCGGCCTCGTATTTCATCAGTACCCACGCCTCGTCTACGGCCAAAATACGCTTTTTTAATTCAGTTCTAACCTGCGTCCAGATAAAATTGAGCACGAGGTACATTGCTATCGGGCGTAGCTCCTCCTCCATGTCGCGGATGCTAAAAACTATCAGCTGATTGCCCAGTTCAACGTTGGTCGGATTGTTCAGAAAACCGGCGAACGTCCCTTCCGTATATTTTTTGATCCTAATAGCCAAAGATTCAGTGCCTGCCATACTTTCAAGGATATTTTGGAAGTCTGACATCAAAGGAGGCACTATATTTTTGAAATCAGCAGTTTGCGGCGTAATGTCCTTAATCGCATAAGTTTGGTTGATGGCCTCGTCCAAAATCGCCTCTTCCTCCGCAGAAAGCGCCCCAAGCATTAACTTGAAAAGTCCCATGAGATTTATTACATGAGAGCGCAGGACATCGGCGGGGCTTTCATCTGGCAATGGCTTGGGCAAATCAAACGGATTGATATGGTGCGGTGAAGCTATGGATATTTTAATTGAAGTACCGCCTACAGTATCGGCGAGAAATTTATATTCATTTTCCGGGTCAATTACAAAAACTTGCGTCCCAAACATCAGACTTCTTAAAATCTCCAGTTTTACCGTATAGCTTTTACCGCCGCCGGATTTGCCGAATATAACCATGTTGGCGTTTTCCATGCTGAACCTGTCAAATAAAATAAGGGAATTATTGTGGGTATTTATTCCATAAAGTATTCCTTTGTCCGTGGTTAAATCGTAGGATACAAAAGGAAAAAGCGAGGAGATCGGTTCGGTATTCAGTGAATTGTGTATTTGAAGTTGGTCGTCATCAAGCGGTAGTGTGGAAAAGAATCCCTCCTTCATTCTGAATGTTGCCTGTTTGGAATAAACCAATTGGCCGTCAAGAATTGACTTGATTTTATTTTCTGTGTCATCGAGATCCTTCAGCGAGTTGCCATAAATTGTTATGTATACCCCCAACTTAAAAAACCTGTCTGTTCCTTGCTGAAGTTTGTCTCGCAGAGTTTCAATATCGCCGATAGCCGTTTCTAGCACTGGGTCCCTTACTTTACCGGACGATTGTTCCTCTATTTCCTGTGCCTGAAGCCGTCCCAAACGGTCGCGCAGTTGTTTTAACATCTGGGCAGTATCTTCTGGATGCACAAAAACAGAAACATCAAAAGGACGGTCCATATTAACTACCGGCGAGAACCAATTGGTATTTAGATATCTTGGGTAAGTTGCGACGAAAAGCGTGCGGGCAAAAGTGTCGCCTATTTGCAGATAATTAGAAGAAATATCTATGGCCGACGGAGCTAGTAAATCGTCCAGTGTTTTTACTGGCGGTTCCATTGGCTGAACGGTTGGTTGTGGTTTTTTACCGAATAAGGCCATATTTATAAGTGATGTCCGGGGTTATAATACGAGTAATAAAGGCCCATTAGTTCCTCTTTGTTCAGCACTCGCGCCTCTATGCCCAAGCCTCCGATGCCGCCCATTATAAATTGGATTCTTTGTTCAAGCTGTATTTTATAGTTTGCCAATTCTTCGTCCGTTAGTGTTTTAACAAATTTAGAAGGACTGACAATGCTTTTGAAAGCATCAAATATGCCAGTTTTTTGCCCCCCCTTGCCTATTGTTTCTGTTACATAAAGCGGGACGGAAATATAAAATTTTTTGGACATAATGTTGGCAAGCTCGGTCAGTCCTTTGATGAATCGTGTATATTCTATGCCTTGTATTTTTAATAATTCACTGGAAATACTTTGGGTTAAGGTATCAAGTGATTTCAGATAAGGCCCTATATCTAGTTTACGTGAATTTATTGCTATTTGAAGCGGAAAGTCTATGGAATTTAAGAAATTTTGAAAAGCTTGTATGATAGCCGTTTGTTCGTCGGTGGATTTTAGTTCAAAATTCATTGAGTTGACCTCAATTACCGATCGTAGAGAGCCATTTTTTAAAATAACAATGTTATCGCGAACGTCGGCGATTTCTACAAAATCTCTAGTAGATTGGTTTTTTTGGGGTGTGGCCATAATCTCGGTTTCTAATCGTTATTTTTGCGGAATTGGTACCTTTTGGGTCCAGTCAAATATGATAATGCCGTCAGTAGATATTGCGGTAATGGCATACCGTCTATCTGATAAAATGCCAAGGCAATAAACAACATGGCGATTGGTAAACTTGCAACTATTAAAAAAGTAAAATTACTAATAATGTATTGAAGTATAAAAATTATTACTGCCCCGACTGCTAGAAACAAAAACTGCTTAAATGTAAAAGGCCCGACAATCTTGGTTTCTGTTTCTATGAATTGTGGAACTTGGAATCTCATGATGCAGGTAATAGCTTATAGGTAATAGGTTATAGTTATGAATTTTCCAATTTTTTGATTAGTGAATTTAACATTCGCATTACTTCATTTAGAATTTTATTTGCTCTGGCATAATTTAAATTTTTTGTTTTTGGCAATTTATTTGCAATAACCAATTGTGTTTCAACTTCAGCGCCAGAGCCGTAAGCGTTAAGAAGAAATTGCCTAAAATCTTTTCTTGTCCCACGATACCTGCCCTCGGCGATATTAGAAGGAATTGAAACGGCAGCTCTCCTTAATTGCGAAATTAGCCCGTATATTTCTTCTTTTGGAAATTTATCCGTTAGTTCATATATTTCTATCACTAGTTCAATGGACTTTTGCCATACCACTAAGTCTCTATACGAATGAATTTTATCCACTTTTTATTTTGCGTCCTAGCCTCCTATTTCTAGAACTCATTTTTTAAGCTATTACCTATCAGCTATAACCTATAACCTATGACTTGCTTCGCAAATCTATAATATTACCACCTGATTCTGGTAATTCTTCGCCTTGATAGTGTGTCTCCGTAGGTTTAACTTGGGGAGCTGGTTGCGAAACGGGTTTTGCCGGCAATTTACCCGGAAATTTTACCATTTGTACTTTTTTAATATCTTCAAGAATCGGTGTAAAAAGTTGAGAGGCAATTTGATTAGCTATTTCTCTGGAAGTTGCCAGATCAGTTCCTAACCGCCTGGATAATTCCTGTGGCATATCTCCCACAAAGACATCTCCTATTACTATATCACGTATCAGTCTAGCAATGTCAGGACCACGTATACTTAATTGAACATGTTTTTGGGTCAAATTCATAATGAAATCCGGTACAGAAGAATCCAGCAGAAAATCAACTAAATTAGTCGGTAAGTTATCCAGTTTGTCTTGGAATAAGCCATAATTAAAACCAGGAGTTTGCATACCATCAACTGAATAAGGACTAAGTTTTAACGAATTGTACTCCATTAATAAGGTATGGGTGGACCCAATGCGGCTTTATCAAATGCTTCTCTTTTCCTTCTGTCAGCGCCTTTGCCCAACAATTCTTGCTTGAATTTGGCTTGTTTAGCGGTTGGAATATTAGGCATTATAGAATTGATGGAGTTGAAAATTTCTGGGGTCTTCATTTCTTCGGCGCTTAACCCGCGGATCAAGCCGTTTGATATATTTGTTTCTATCTGACGTTGTACATCAGTTCGTTGAGCCGGTGTTAGGTCAACGGCTGGCAAGATGCCATGTGAAGCTCTGTAATCCATTTCTTCCTTGAAGAGGGTGTTGTTGTCTTTGATTTCTTTTGCCAGGGTCCTGCCTTCTACTGTCAGTGCATCGCCGGTAGTTGGGTCTATGCCGCCAGTTAATTGCAAAATAGACCTTCTGGTGCTCCAGCTGTTAACCTCTTTCTTTTCAACCATAGTTTTTGCCGCCAATTCCATAATTTTCTTTTCAGCCCTTGTGGTGGTGGGCGTTATTACCCTGGTTACCATAGCTTCTCTGGCTGACTTATCTTTGGCAAAGTTGTCAATATTTTTCTTGACAGTTTCTGCAACTTTATCTTGGACTTCTTTCATATCTCCAGAGTAGAGTTCCAGTAGTTGTCTGGCAATAGTTTCATTCATGATTTCTCTACTTTCTGCCATGTTTAGGCCAAATTCCTTCTTTACGCCAACATCTTCCAGGTTGTTAAATATGAATTCTTTTTGAGCCGTAGTTTGCGCCATTTCATGGAACTTGCCTTTTTTCAAGGACTGGATAATCGAAGCGCCCAAAGCGTTTCTGCCACCACCAGCTTCTCTTATTGTTTTATTTATTTCACCCAAGTCACCTGCTTCTAGCCAGCCATTTTCTGCTTTGAGTTTTAGCGCAGCTATTTTTTCTGGGCCACCGGCTTTTTTAAGGCGGATATTTAATTGGTCTAGGGTGAGATTAAGCAATTGCAAGCGTTTTATTTCCTTATCTACTTCTGCCACCTTGGCTCTAGAAGCTTCTTCTGTTGCGCCCGGTACCTTACCTGGTATGCCGGCGATCCAGCCTTTTGCCGTAGCTTCCTGTATGCGAGCACGCTGGGCGCCACCGATACCAAGCATTCCTTTTTCTTGGATTTCTGCCACACGTTCCTTCAGTCCCTCTTTAGCTCCCCTGACATATGCCGCCCCGGGGGCGTATTTACGCACCCTTGATTCTATTACCCCGAAAGCCGATCTTACATAAGTCCCGCTTGCGCAAGCCAGTTTCATTGCTAAAGCTAATCCACCCACTAGAAAAATAAGGCTTAAAATATAAAAAAGAAAATCATTGATAGCACCGGGACTTCCGAAAATTTCACGAATAGGACCACCAGAAGTAGTAGGAAGTAACGCACCTATTTGGTTTTTATTCCTGACGAATATTACCGCGAATGTCATAAAAAACAGGTAATAAGGAAGAAAAAAACACCAACACAAAAAATGTTTCCACCAATTGGCCGTTTGACTTCTAAGATTAGGCAAGGCATAACCCAGCCAAGCAATCGGGGAGATAATAAGAAGAAACCAAATTGCAACAAGTCTAACTATCGAAAAAATTGCGACAGATAAAAATGCAAGAAAAACAATAATTAAAAAAATTAGAGCAAAAATGCCGCTAATTGCTACACTGGCCGTGCCGCCGAGCAAATTAACCCCGGTAGGAATAGTTGTTGCTAGTTTTTGTATACCCGAACCCTGGGCGGCGTTAACCGAAGTTTGGCCAATTTCCCTCAAAAAAACACCACTTAGTCCATTGGCAACCCCAGCAATATATTGGCCGATAGCAAGACTAAAATTTACAAGCAGAGCGGCGATTATAAATCCGGGAAGCATATCTCGCCAGGTATATTTTTTAATATCAAAAATCGTGCCGAAAGCCATGATAATCAAAGCAAGAATAAAAAACAAATTTACAAAGTTTCTGACAGTAGTCCAGCCTTGATCAACAACAAAAACTCCGCTTATTGGCTGATTTTGTAAAAAAACATCCAGTAAGTTGGCAGCCCAACCGATCGCTTTACCTACCAACTCCATCATCCATTCCTGCACACCGATAACACAATCCCTAAAAACGGCAGGACAGAGAGAAACTGCTTTTACTTCATGTTGTGGAACAAAAACCGCAAGTATTATGATTACCGCCAGTATTACGTAAAGCTTTTTATACTTCTTGTTAAGCATTTAATTATTGGATAGTGCAGTTATTGTTAACCTCCGCCATGCATGAGTTGTAAATTCCCTGATCAATTACCTCTACGCAATTTACATTTGCTGAACCGCCACTGCCGCCACTGCCCGCAGAATCTTCACTTCCGCCGCTTCCGCCGTCTCCCCCGCTGGCCGATGCGTCACAATCCAGTTTTTTAGCTTTTTGCGTGCAAGTATTTTCTCCTGCTTTGATACAGTCCTGTCTGGCTTTTTCTTGGAGCGCGGTGCCTCTCGCCGTGTCCGGGGTAAAATTATCAGGCGTGGATGCTCCGGCAAGATTGGACAACCTGTCCGTAACCCACGATGCCGCGAAAGCGATGACCTCGCTTAATTCATCGGAACTTGTCAGCCAATTAAATTCAGCCGAATTCATTTTGCCGGCAGTTTCTTTAAACATGTCAGCCGGAGTCAATACCTCGCCAAGTATTAAGCAGGTCGTATTAAGGCCTCTCAAAACACAGCCCTTGTCACCGCTTCTTTTTGATGTGAAGCCACCTCCGGAATTAGCTTCACCCTGATCGGTTTTTTCTTCAAAAACTCTTTGGCTCGTCAGTTCGTTTAGTGTGTCACTGACCACTCCCCATACGTTATTTTGCGGTTGAATCAACTGGTTCCAAGCTGTCCAGCCGCCTCCGCCGGCGAAGTCGTTTCTGAAAGCGTCAATATTGAAACCGGCTGGCAGAGTGCATCTGTTGCGCAGTTTGTAGTATTGAAGAGAGTCAATTCTGTATAAAGAAGGATTGAAACCATCTATTTTGCTTGCCCCGAAAGCGGCGCCGAGAGGATTTCTCAAATATTGGCAAATAGTGCCCGAGCCGGCGTCTATAGCATCTCCGATTATTGCCCTTGTTGCGTCCTCCCCTCTGTATTGTGCGTTGGCAAGAAAATCACGCCAGTTTTGTATAAAATTGGGGGCGTCGTCTCGGCCATTCTTGCTTATGAATTCGGTAATTGCATTATCCATCCTTCCCAAAAATGTTCTGGCAAGCACTCTGGCAACAACGTCCAAGGTGAATTCCTTGAGGACGTAAACGATGGCGCCGGCTGAGCGTGCTATTTGTGCCGGGTATAAAACCAAGAAACCGATTAGTATTATGCTAAGTATTGCTTTTGTGTGACGGTTGACCATTATTGGTTTTTCTGTGTACTCAAAAGGTCTAAAATGCTAAACAAGGGAGTGTTGGGTATCTGTAAATCCTGTGTTTGTATTAAAATTTTAAGCTCTTGAATTAACGACGAATCAATTTCTATAAAGTTATTTTGTAAATCTTGTAAGGCGGTCATAGCTAGAAGCGGATCTTCTGGTGCCTTTGTTAAAGCCAGATAGTTAAGCGAAAATTTTTGGAAAAGTTGGAGAAGACGGGAATGGAATGGAACCCAATTTTTGGGTACCGATACCGCCAAAAGCCGATTGTAGGCGCTTGAGTAAGAAAGCGAAAGATTTTTGAAGATTTCTGCGGCTTCGGAGTTGTTGCTTGTAGTCATGAAATTTGCAGCCCGGCTTAATATGTAGGGTTGTTGCATAAATGAATTGAGGAACGGACCCTCCAATAAAGAATCAACATTGTTTATGTATTCGTTTTGGTTTTGCTTGGACTCTGAAATTACGGCCAACCCGTATTCTGTCACAATTGGCGGGTTTAACGATCTGGCGGCGTCATCTATTGTTGCCAAAGTAAGGTTGTCTATGTTTTTTGCGAATTTTTCTTCTCCCAATTTCTTCGGGCTCAAATCCCCGACGTACAAACCTTCCATAACATGGTTGGTAAAGGAAACGGTGATATTGGTATTTTTATTACGTTCGCTGGCAATTTCTTGTTTAATCGGACTAAAACCTGAAACTATTTCTTCGCCATCCAAGTAACCATCGCCGTCAGTGTCGGGGTTAAATGGGTCGGTTCGATAATAGGCTTCAAGATTGTCAGGAATACCGTCGTTGTCAGAATCTATGTTTGAAGGGTCAAAAATATTAACTCCAGCGACTTGCCGGTTTATATTTGCTGTTGTCGCTGTTTGAACGCTATGCTTAAAAAACAAACCTATGCGAACAAGCAAAAATCCGGCGATTAGCAGAAGAATTCCCAAAGAAATTTTTAATTTTAACGACATCAAACAGGATGACCTAGGGTCTCCTAAATTCCCTAAACCATATTAAAAAGTTTAAACTTATCACTATTAGCAAAGATGCCAAAATTATTGGCAAATCGCCTACCTTATTATACCACGTTTTATCGGTACCAAATGCAACAAAGCCTGTTAATATCTGGGAAGTTGAGTCGGGGGCCAAATAAATGATATTTCCACGGCTGTCTATCGCATAAGATTTGCCCAAATTAGCAGCCGTTATGATAGGTTTAGCCGTTTCTGCTGCCCTAAATCTCGTGGCGGCCAGCATTTGCCTTGCAATGACTTGTTTTCCGTGGAAAATACCATAGCTTGCCATACTTGCTATTACATCCGAGTTTTGAGAAGTTTGCTTGACTAAATTCGGAGACAAAAGTTCGGAGCATATCATCGGCGCCGTTTTAAATTGACCGCGGAAATCTACAGTAGATACGTCTTTGCCGCCGATGTTGAGCTCGCGCAGGTTTTCAAATTGACTATTTGTGTTTTTAGAAAATAACCAAACCAGAAACTTCAATGGATAAGGCAAAAATTCACCGCCCGGCGTTAATAGACGCTTGTCATAATGGTTGATAATGTCGTTTTGAGTATCAAGATCAAAGACTCGTGAATAAACTTGACTATCATCAATAATTTTGCCACCGGCGATTATTAGTTTCGGTTTTGTAAAAAGGTTGTTGAAATATTCTTGGACTTGTGCCGGAGTAAGAAATAGGGCGATATTTTTAAACAGCTCACTTGTTTCCGGGAAAATAATAAGTTGGCTTTCAGGATATTCTTTGGCGACGCGATTAAGCAGTTTCAGTTGTTCCTCAAAACTTGCCAATGTTTCTTGCGAATTAGGAAATGATCTGGTGGGTTGTGCCGTTTGAATGACAGCAAAGTTTATTCCGGCGTTTTCTTGTTTCGTGGTTTGTTGTTTAATTAGTTTCGGACCAGAAATAAGCGCTATAAGAATCAGAACTACAAGGGCCATCCTTGTAACAAGGATGGCCCTTGTAGACCTTGTTTCTGCTAACTTATTTTTTAAAATTGTAAAAATCAGGTAATTTACAAAAATAATTGCAAAAGTTACTCCATAAATGCCAATGATAGATGCGAATTTTAGAGCCAAGGGGTTATTTGCTAGTGAATAAGCCAGATTGCCCAATGTCCAGTGCGGTCCGAAAAACGATCCGGAACCCGCCCAAAGAAATCCAAAGCCCCAAGAGAGGGCGTATTCAAGTAGGACAAAAAGAGCCGGTAAAGTTATTAGTAATCGGTAAGGTTTTGATTTACCAGTTACCAGTAACCCCCGAACCATCGCTTTCGGCGAGCTACGGGGCAGGCAGTTACCAGTAACTAATCCAAAGAGTCCCCAAAACATTGCCATTCCGGTCGAACTTACTAAATAAACAAGCAAGATGATGAAAAAAGAAATAGCGCGGCTCTCAATGCCAAGAGTGTCTAACGGATAAATAGACCAGAACCAGCGGAAGACAATTAAAAAGTAAATCAGTCCTGCGGCAAACCCTACCAAAAATCCACATCGTTTCCGAGTATGTTCGTATTCGGAAACGATGTGGAACAACGACCAAAAAAGTGGAACAAATCCAATCCAGGCCAACCAGCCCAAATCACTTGTGGTGAGCCAAGTCGAACCAAAGCTCCAACCCGGATAGGCAAGGGCCAAGAGCAAGCCGCTTAACGCGGCAAGCCCCGTTAGAATTAGTTTTTGTTTTGTCATTTTCCCATTTAGTAACTTCAAACAAAGACAGCCACGATTATCTTACAATTGATCCTAAAATTCTAACGGGGCAAGAGCGAGGTAGCGATATTTTGCCATTCGTCTAGAGTTAATGTTTCGGCACGTCTTTGAGTGGCGATACCTAGCGAAAGGAGCTTTGAGCTTACTATTCCCCTAGATAATTTTAATCCGCCCGACAAAGTATTTATAAGTTGTTTTCTTGTGCCGGAAAATCCCGCCTTTGATACTTTAAAAAACCTTTCTGTTTCTTCGGCCTCTGGTATTTCGGTTTTTGGCGTTAGCTTTATTATAGCAGAATCAACCTCGGGTTGCGGCCAAAAGCTTCCCTTCGAGACCATGCCAGCGATCTCCACTCTGGCATAATATTGGATTGATACCGCGAGCAAATTCGTATTCGGCGGTTTCGCAATGATTCGTTGGGCGACTTCCTTTTGTACCATCAAAACCATCAACTTGGGCAACGGCCATTCCCCAAGTACTAATCTGATCAGATGCGAAGTTAAATAGTATGGAATATTCCCTAAAAGTTTATAGCCGCGAGTTTCTAACCCGTTTTTTACGGGGTCAAATTTTAATATGTCTTCTTGGAGAATTTTGATGTTAATACGGTTTTCAAATTTTTTTTTGAGATAAATTGCCAAATTTTCATCTTTTTCTATGCCTAAAAGGCGAGCGTTTGAACCAGCTATATATTCAGTCAATGTTCCCAGCCCCGGTCCGATTTCAACAATAGTTTCACTTGGTTTGATTTCAGCAATATCTATAATTTTTTTGTAAATCCCCTCGTTTATTAAAAAATTCTGCCCAAGCGATTTTTTGGGTTTTAATCCGAGCTGATTAAGTTCATTTTTAATTTCAGTGACTAAACTCATTTGGGGATTATTAGTAATAATCAATTTTATCATCCCAATCCCTCGCATATTCAATTTGTTTAAGCGGCGAGAAACTTACCAGATGTTCCGGTATTTCAAACAAAAATCTTGATGGCGGATTGAATTGGGTGGAGCCGTATAAGGCGCGTTCTCGGCAGTAAGTTAAATACAGCCTTTCTTTGGCGCGCGTTACCCCGACATAGCAAAGCCGTCTTTCTTCTTCTAATTCAGTCGGTTCAAATAACGCGCGTGAGTGCGGGAAAATACCATCTTCCATACCTATCATGAAAACAACGGGGAATTCCAAACCTTTGGCCGAATGGACAGTCATCAAACTAATCAGATTTTTCCCTTTTTCAATTTTGTCGGTTTCCTGAATTAATGCTACTTCTTCTAAGAATTTGCCGAGACCTTCTAGCGGTTTTTCACCATCATACTTATGAGTAGCGGTAAAGATTTCCTTGACGTTTTCCCAGCGTTCTTCTCCGTCGGTTGTTTTGTCATTGATGTAAGATTCATAGCTGGTTTTTTGCAGAACATATTTAATCAGTTGGGACGGGGAGAATTCAGAAGATTTTTGTGACAATTCTTCGATGAGTTTGCCAAGCGATTTTAGGGCGGTTGTTTGTTTTTGACCGATGCCGGATTCAGAAGTAATATCTTTTACTGTTTTTAACGTGTTTTGTTTTGTCGCCTCTTTTATTTTTTGCCAGGTTGTTTGGCCTATGCCACGGCCAGGCACGTTATAAATTCTGTCCCAGCTTACAAGATCATTCGGATTGATTGCCAGCCGCAGATAAGCCAGAATATCTTTTATTTCCCGTCTTTGATAAAACTTAACCCCGCCTACAACGCGATAAGGCAAGCCGTGTTTGATCATCGCTTCTTCAACGGCGCGTGATTGTGCGTGAGTACGATACAGGACTGTGAAGTCCTGCAAGTCACGACCCTGTTTCAGGTTGCTTTTTATCATTTCAATCACATAGTCACCTTCCCGCCGCTCGTTAGCCGTTTCCTTGAGTATTATTTCCTCACCAGCGTTATTTTCAGTCCAAAGTTTTTTATGTTTTTGATTTTTGTTTTGAATGATGATGTTGTTAGCGGCGGCCAATATGTTTTGAGTAGAGCGATAGTTTTGTTCAAGCATTATAACCTTGGCTTCCGGGTAGTCTTTTTCAAAGTCTAAAATATTGCGGATGTTGGCTAGACGAAATGAGTAGATACTCTGGTAATCATCACCTATTACGAAAAGATTTCTGTGCCTTTGAGCAAGAAGATTAATCCAAATATATTGGCTGTGGTTGGTGTCTTGATATTCGTCAACGAGTATATATCGGAAAATATTTTGATATTTTTCAAGTATTTGCGGGTTTTCTTGGAAGAGCCTAACACAGAGCATGATCAGATCATCAAAATCCAAAGCGTTGTTTTTTTTGAGAGCTATTTGGTAGCCGGCATAAATAGGGGCAACGATTTTTTCAAAATACTCGCGCGCTTTACCCTCGAACTCTTCATAGTTGACCAGTTCGCTTTTAAACGCCGAAATGCGGCCAAGTATATTTTTGGGGTTAAACTTTTTGGTCTCAACTTCTAACTCTTGCATCACATTTTTGATTAAAGATAGTTGATCATCCTCGTCATAGATGACAAAGTTAGCCGTATAGCCGAGATTTTTAATTTCATGACGTAAAATTCTCAAACAAATTGAATGGAATGTCCCCATCCATGGGCTAGCTGCCGGTTGCCGTTCTGCCGGTCCTAAAAGTGAGTAAATTCTGTCTTTGATTTCCCCGGCGGCTTTGTTGGTGAATGTGATGGCGAGGATATTGTGCGCTGGTATGCTTTGTTCAATCATGTGGGCCATGCGATGTGTTAGCGCGCGAGTCTTTCCGCTACCAGCTCCGGCCAATATTAAAACCGGGCCTTCTATGGCCCGTACTGCCTCAATTTGTTTATCATTAAGATCTTTGAGAATATTTTCCACAGAAAATTTTTTATATTTTTCCTGTGGACTGGGGGGGAGTCGGACCCCCGACCTCTGCTTTGCAAAAGCAGCGTTCTACCGCTGAACTACCAGCCCGAGTACTTTTGTGCGCGCACTAGGCGGTTGAAATGAATCTGCTTCATTTCAACCCCGAATTTTAGTCCGAGCTCTGTTGAGGACGTATAAAAATTCGGTAGGACTTATCCTGCGGAGCAGGATTATGACCATTGTGGGCGCACCAGAAATCGAATCTGGGACTGGGACTTATCAGATCCCTGTTTTACCACTAAACTATGCGCCCTCTTAATATTATTGATTCCATGATAGAATATCAGAAAAATAGCACGAAATCAATGACAAAAGAGCAAAAATTACAATATATTTTTAATGCAATCAAAAAAGCTTATCCGGAAAAAAAGCTTGTTTTTAACGACGGGTCACCGGATAAAGAGGTGATGATAATCGGCGAGGCGCCTGGTAAAGATGAAGAGGTGCAGGGCAAGCCATTTGTCGGACGTGCCGGCAAGTTACTTAATGCCACACTTGAAAAACTCGGCTGGAAAAGATCAGATTTTTACGTAAGCAATATTGTGAAGTATCGACCGCAAGATGGATCAGGCGGGACGCTCACTCCAACCCCGGAGGAGATAGAAAGGTTTCGTCCAGCTCTTGAAAAAGAGATTGATATCGTAAGTCCTAAGTTGATAGTTCTGCTCGGGCGCATTTCAATGACCGGCTTAGGTATTGAGGGTAGCATGTCCATGAATCACGGAAAAATCATAAACAAAAAGATAAACGGAACCGATCGTAAAATCCTCATTGTTTATCATCCGGCAGCAATTTTGCGCAACATAAATTGGGAGCCGGTATTCAGAGAGGATTTGGCAAAAATCCGAGAGCTAATATAGAAAAAAGTCCGCTAGCGGGCTGTTTTTCTTGAGATTGCTTTTTTCACGGCTTTTTTAATTGAGTCAATTCCCATGCCAAAATGTTCAATCAGTTCGTCTGGCTTGCCGGATTCTCCGAAGCGATCATGGACACCGATGAATTCTTGGGGTACCGGATAATTGCGTGCCAAACATTCAGCAACCGCAGAACCCAGGCCACCGGTTATCTGATGTTCTTCTACGCTGACTACCGCGCCGCACTTCTTGGCGGCCGTAATTATGGTTGATTCATCAAGCGGTTTGATCGTATGCGAGTTGATGACCGTGCATTCAATACCGTCTTTGGATAATTCTTCTGCGGCGACAAGCGCGTTATAAAGTAACATGCCGCAGCCGATAATTGCAACATCTTTACCGTCACGAAACATAAGTGCTTTGCCAATTTCAAATGATGTGTCCTCGGTAGTAAAAACCGCTGACTTTTCCCTGCCGAATCTTATGTATGTCGGTTTGTTATTAAATGCTGCGGCAAAAGTTGCTTTTTGAGCCTCAATCGCGTCACAGGGTACCAGTACTACCATGTTGGGTTGGACGCGCATCAAGGCGATATCTTCAAGCGCCTGATGTGTAGCGCCGTCAGGACCAACAGAGATTCCAGCATGAGCGCCGCCGATTTTAACCGGCAGGTTATTTAGTGATATCGTAGTTCTAATTTGTTCGTTATTGCGTCCGGGAGAAAAAACAGCATAAGAAGATATAAATGGAATCTTGCCGTAATTTGCCAGTCCAGCCGCGACGGTTGCCATATTTTGTTCAGCGACTCCAAGTTCTATAAATCTTTCTGGAAATTTTTCAGCAAAACCAAGAGAACGCGTTGATTCGGTCAGGTCAGCAGACAAGATGACGATTCGCTCGTCTTTTTCTCCCGCCTCAACCAAACCTAAACCGTAACCGTCCCGGGTTGGTTTCATTTCTAACTTTGATTTGTCTGACAAATTCTCGACTAATTTAGTGTTCATGTTGGTTACCCGCCTTCGGCTACCCAAAAAGATAGCCGAAAACCGATTACCACTTTTACATATGACCATGCGTGTGTTCTCCGCCCTTGCCCTCGCAAGCCGGGCAGGACATACCGCCATGTATCATCATGGACTTTTTGCAGCAGTCGCAAAATACCGTCCCGAACAAAAGCAAGCTGAACAAAACAACCAGTTGGAAATACTGGTCGGCATCCATGCCCCAAACCATTCCGTCCGATCCGCTGACAAAAAACAAAACCGCGGCTACCCAAGCCAAAGCCATTAAAATCTTAGCAACAATATGGTGAAAACATTTACAATTTCCGTGCATCATATGACACCTCCTTTCGATTTAAAACTTATAAATTAATTATTGATGTTCCGATTGTATTTTCCCGCCAAGCGTTCTTAATTCTTCAAGAAATTTTTTGCCCTCTTCCGGTTTGGGCGGTTTGCCGTGCCAGAGATAATCAAATTCAATTTCTGAAATGCCTTTTCCAGGTATATTATGTGAAATTATTACAGTTGGTTTTTCGTATATGGCTTTGGCTTGCTCAGCGGCGTCCACTATCTCTTCAAAGTTGTGTCCGTTGATTTCAAGCACATGCCAGCCAAATGCCTCATATTTATCTTTAAGCGGTTCAAGCGGCATTATATTTTCAGTCATGCCGTCTATTTGTATGTTGTTGCGGTCAACCAGCCCGGTAAGATTTGACAATTTGTTTTTTCCGGCAAAAAGAGCTGACTCCCACAAATTGCCTGCATCATGTTCGCCATCCGACATAAAGCAATAAGTGCGGAATTTCTTTCCGTCCATGCGTGCGCCGTAGGCGATACCGCAAGATTGTCCCAAGCCGGAACCGAGCGGGCCTGAAGTTGTTTCCACGCCGGGCAATTTTTCGCGTTCAGGATGACCTTGTAGGCGTGAGCCGAATTTACGTAATGTTTTTAATTCTTCTATCGGAAAATACCCGGACATGGCCATAAGCGCATAACGAATCGGGCATATGTGTCCATTTGAAAGTATTAAGCGATCACGGTCTTCCCATTCAGGATTTTTTGGATTGTGGTTGAGAATGTGGAAATAAAAAGCTGTAAAAACGTCAGTCATACCAAGTGGTCCTGCAGTGTGACCAGAGCCTGCTTCAACAAGTTCTTCAATCAAAAGTTGCCGAGCTTTATTTGCAAGTTCTTCAAGTTCTTTTATTTTTTCTTCATGAAGATGCGGCATTACAAAATTTGCGCTACCGTAAGAACGTGTTTCAAGAGCATTGCCCCATATCCCCACTCATTATCATACCAGGAAAATATCTTTACTAAATCGCCGTCAACTACGCGGGTCAGAGCCAAATCAATAATTGAACCGTGAGGGTTGCGCAAAATATCAGATGACACAATCGGATCTTCGGTAATGGTCATTATCCCCTTCCATTGCACTTGAGATGCTGCCTCGCGGAAGATATTATTTATTTCTTCAGCCGAAGTTGGTCTGGCTGACAAAAAGGTGATATCGATAAGCGAGCCGGAAATTATCGGGACTCGAAGCGATAAGCCGTCAAATTTGCCGGTAAGGCCGGGTAAAACTCGCGCTGTGGCCGCCGCCGCTCCAGTCGTTGAGGGCACTATATTTTGCGCCGCCGCACGGGCGCGGCGGAAATCGCCCTTCTTGTCCGGGCCATCTACAAGGCCCTGTGTCGCGGTATAACCATGGACGGTTGTAAGTATTGCTTTTTGCACGCCCGGATTCGCCATCATTATAGCCATTACCGGATTAACGGCATTTGTCGTGCAGGAAGCGTTTGAGGTAATTTTGTCTAACTTTGTATTTTCAAGAAGGCCCGGCGTGGCTGTTGGAGTTATTTCATCTTTGGCCGGAGCGGTAATAATTACCCGCTTAGCGCCGGCATCCAGATGTGGCATAGCAAGTTCTCGCGAATCAAATATCCCTGTTGATTCTATAACTATATCTATGTCGAGATCTTTCCATGGAAGTTTTGCCGGGTCTTTCTCGTTAAGAATTTTGATTTCTTTGTCGTCAATAATTAGTGCACCGTCTTTATGTGTTACCTCTTTTTCATAACGGCCATAAACAGTATCGTATTTAAGTAAGTAAGCTAAATTTTCCGGTGTTCCCAAATCATTAATTGCGACAACATTCAAATCGGCATTGCCGAATGCTTGCCTGAAAAATATCCGACCTATTCTACCAAAACCGTTGATTGCGATACGAATCATTACTTAATTTTATGTGAATTTACCTAACCATGTAAACCCCTTGCATTTTATTCTATAATTTGTTATAATTAAAATGTAGTAAAATAAGGTTGGTTACCTTAAAAACCAAGGAGAACTGGTTATGGCAGAAAACATAATCGGAAACGTGTCGGGCGATGTGCTTGGCATGATAGGCGACCTGTGCAGTAAGCTAAAGCATGGATCAATTACGCCGTAGGAGTTGGATTTGTTCGTCAACCGGCGCAACCCGTTCGAGAGTCGCGGGGAAGTACTTGCCCAGTGGTCGGCACTTTACCGCGAACTTGGTATCGCAGTTGATTTCACCGGTCTCAAGATTCCGGCCAAGCGGCGGGGTTTTGACCGCTTGATCGCGGTGCCGCAAGGCATCAAGATTCAGCAGGTGTACAATGTCTGCATCGGAGCATTTCCCTGCTGGAAATGGACGAACGAAGACCTCGATTCGGTCGTGACTGAAAATGATCGCAATCCGGCCGATGGTAATTATGCCATCTGGTTGCGCGAACGTGTGGAGGCCGATGAGGAATGGAAGAACAAATCGGCAGACCAGATTTGCGAGCGCGGCATTCTCGGCATTACTCTCCTTGAGAGGTTCTTGTATGGACTCAAGTTCTTCAAGGAGACGGGGCGGCATCTGGATGTCAAGAAGGCGACGCTTTGTTCGGGTTCACGCTATCGCGGCGGCGGTGTGCCTCGCGTCAGCTTCAGCAAGTTCAGCGGCGGGGTCGGCGTGGACTGGTACGATCCGGGCGATGCCAGCGGCGCTCTGCGTGCCCGCGAGGTAGTTTCGTAGTACACTTGTAGCTTTTTCCTTTTACCCTTCGGGGCTTGGGACATGAGAAATCATGTCCCATTTTGTTTGGGTAAATTTTATAGTAAGATCATTATGGCTAATATAACCGGCTCGGCGATACCGGGTAGCGGTTTGCCATGTTAGACGAAACTACTTGCTTAATTCTGGTGAAGGTATCGGTTTAAGCCGGTTGCTTCTTAAAAAAATCCCGATCAGTTCGTGTTAACACAGATTGTTTAGCAATAAACAACCGGAGACGGGGATGGAGTTAAGCAATCAAAACGGGTTCACGCTATCGCAGCGGCAATGTACCTAACGTCAACTTCAACAAGTTCAACGGCAAGGTCAACGTAAACTGGTACAATCCAGGCAATGCCAACGACAATCTGCGTACCCGCGAGGTAGTATCAAAGGAAGCTCCTAAAAGGAGCTTCCTTGTTGAAGATACCTGATCCAGCCAGTTGTCATTTTAGATACTTGCTGTAGGTCAGATTCCAATTCAAGATATTTATCGGGTTTTATAATATCGAGTTCACCGGCAAGCCTAATTAACCTTTTTATAATCTCAATTTTTATTCTGGTCGGGAGCAAATAAGTCAACTTTGTGTTTCGGGTTGTGAAACTGGCCGAGATAACCAGTCCCAACACATCTAAAATTTGAGTTTCTATCTTGAGGTAAATACCATGCCGATCCCTTTTACCCAGCTTTGGTCCAATCAAATAAAACCTTTTGTAAAATTCACTAATTTTATGAATCAAAGAGACATTGGTTTGGTTGGTTGGGGGGGGGGTTAATAGTCATAATATTTTTGAGAAAATTATTAGCCTCGAAAATTTGTTTTTGGCTTGGCATGAGTTTAAAAGGGGCAAGACCAAAAAACAGGATGTCCAAGAATTTGAGTTTAATCTGGAAGACAATCTTTTTCAACTGCGCGAGGAACTTAGAACCGGAACCTATAAACACGCGCCGTATAGTGGATTTTACATAACCGACCCCAAACTGCGACATGTCCACAAAGCTTGCGTACGAGACAGAGTTTTGCATCATGCCATATTCAGGGTATTATGTCCGGTTTTTGAAAAATCATTTATTTTTGATTCTTACTCTTGCCGCCTAAACAAAGGAACCCACCGAGCTGTTCGACGACTTCAAAAATTCTCTCAAAAATTGAGCCGCAATAATTCCAGAAATATTTTTGCGCTCAAATGCGACGTGAAGAGATTTTTTGATTCTGTTGACCACAACATCCTGCTTGAACTAATCCAAAATAAAATTCAAGACCCGGATGCCACTCAACTGCTGCAAGAGATTATTCAGAGTTTTAAAACAAATGATGGTAAGGGTTTGCCCATAGGCAATGTTACCAGTCAATTATTTGCCAACATTTATCTTAATAAATTTGATCAATTTGTAAAACACGACTTAAAAATAAAATGCTATATTCGGTATTGCGATGACTTTGTAATTTTAAATACCAACCGCCACCGCTTGTTTCATGCTGTCAGCAGGATACAAGATTTTATTAAATTGCAACTCAAATTATCACTCCATCCTGATAAGGTTATTTTCAGGAAATACAATCAGGGCATAGACTTCTTGGGTTATGTAGTGAGGCCGTATTGTGTCACATTAAGAACCAAAACCAAAAACAGAATGTTGAGAAAAATTAATGAGAGAAACCAAGCGTCTTATTTTGGTATTCTCAAGCATTGCTCGGGGTATAAGTTGGAGGAGAAAATTACAATGTCCCTACAATAATTCAGCAACCGGCTTAAATGACCTACGATGTATTTCGCAAATACCATGTTGGGCGAGCATGGTTTTGTGTAGTTTGGTTGGGTAGCCTTTATGTTTTTCGAGGCCGTAATTTGGGTATTTGCGGGCCAAGCGGGTCATTAGGCGGTCGCGAGTTACCTTTGCGATTATTGAGGCACAGGCGATTGAGAAAACTTTGCGGTCACCTTTTATTATTGCTTGTTGAGGTAAGTCGAGACCCTTAATCGTGGTTTTACCGTCGACAAGAACAACAGTATTAGGTATTAAGTATTTAGTATTATGGGATTTTCTCGACTGCTTAATACTTAATACTAGCCCCTTAATACTTCTTTTCATTGCCACCCTTGCTGCCTGATAAATATTTATTTTGTCTATTGTTTTTGGACTGCAGGAAGCAAGCCGATATTTAATTCCCGGTTCTTTTAAGAGTTCATAATAAAATTTTTCCCGTTGGTATGGCAGAAGCTGTTTAGAGTCGCGTAACCATCGCAATTTTTTGTGGCTCTTTTCAAAGAATTTTTTTGTAAACAAAACAGCACATACATAAACCGGCCCGGCGAGGCTTGCCATGCCGACCTCGTCTATGCCGATTATATAGCGATATCCATCCGTTTAATTTCCAATTTTTAATTTTTAAATAAATCTTAATGTTTTAATTTTTAAACATTAGAAATTATTTATAAAATTATAAAATTAAAAATTATAAAATTTTATTTGATATAATGCTATTCCCGTCGCCACTGCAACGTTCAATGATTCCTTTTTGCCGTACATGGGTATTTCAATATTTTTGTCCGCGTAAGATAGGATTTTTTTATTCAAACCCCGCACTTCGTTGCCGACGATAAGAACCAATGGGAATTTCGGTTTGAATTTGAAAATATTTGTACTTTTGTCAGTCTGTTCTAGCCCGACGACTTTGAGATTTGGGTTTTGGGTCTTGAGTTTTTTAAGCAGTCGCCAAGTTTGTTTGTGGTATTCCCAGGATACAGTTTTTTCGGCGCCGAGTGACGTTTTTGTTACTTTGGCGTCATTTGGTGTTGGTGAAATTCCGCATATAAAAATTTTAGTAATTCCTGCCCCATCGGCGGTGCGGAAAATAGAGCCGACATTATAAGCACTACGTATATTGTTTAAAATTAGAAAGATTTGATTTTTTGACACGGTATGAGATATGATACTATAGAATACATGGAAAAAGAAACTTCTCCAAAACAAGATCTCTTTTTTGAGAAACTAGAAGAACAAATGAAATCACCCGAAGGATTTGAGGGAATGAAAGAATCAGAAGAAGACAGGATAACCCGTGGTTTAGAGGAACAGATGAAATCACCCGAAGGCTTGGAGGGCATTGAAATTGCTAAAGAACCACAAAAAATAGAAAGAAAAAAACGGGATCCAAGGGCAATTGAGAAAAGGCAGAAATTTTGGAAGGAATTTTGGGAATGGCAAAATCATTATTTTCCTGATAGTACAGGTTTTGAAAATGATGAAATACTCAAATATCTAAATCCAAAAGTTAAATTCGAAGATCAAAACAAATTTGATCTTTCGCTGGGATTCATAGATTATTTATTGGCCAACGCTTTCAAAGGAGCTTCAGAAAGTTTTTCTGAAAGATTGAAGGATATAGTAGAAAATTTGGACAAAATCATATTTGTTGATATCGTAACTAGCGGAAATCAATTGCGGTTGGAATTAAAATCATTAAATAAAAGTATTTATTTAATATTTGAAATGAAGTATCCTTTTAATTATAAAGCTGGCAGTCTAACTTTTAACTAATTATGATAAAACTGCAAAGGACAATATTATATTGGTCAGTTTCGGCACTTGTTGTTATATTTGCCGTTTTTTTATTAGTTAGTATTAATCAGAAACTGGATACAGCAACCACTACCAATACGGTTTCGTTTAGCGGTGAGGGCAAGGTATCGGCCAAGCCGGATATTGCCATGATTGAATTCAGCATAGTCACTGAAGCTGTGACTTCCAAAGCGGCTCAAGATGATAATTCCAATAAATCCCAAAAAGTTACCGATTTCCTTAAGAAACAGGGCATTGAAGACAAAGACGTCAAGACAACATCCTACAATATCTATCCGAAATACTCGTATCCAGGTCCGGTTATTTATAACCAAATGCCGGAAAGATCCGGTGAGCCCAAGATTATCGGATATCAAACAACACAGAGCTTCCAGGTTAAGGTCAGGGATTTTGATAAATTAAGCGGGATTGTAGATGGTTTAGTTTCGGAGGGCGTAAACAATGTTAATAATCTTGGATTTTCAGTGGAAGACCCGGAAAAATTAAAGTCCGAAGCCCGCGCCAAGGCTGTGGCTGATGCCAAGAAAAAAGCCAATGAACTAAAAAACCAAATTGGAATCCGTCTGGGCAAAATAATTAATTTTTCAGAAGGTTTTAGCGGTTATCCCGGGCCTTATTATATGGAAGCGAAAAGCGTGGGTGGCGGAGGTGTTTCCGGTCCGTCGTTTCCGACTGGAGAAAATGAAATTACGGTTAATATAACTTTGACTTATCAAATTAAATAAAAAATATAATCATAATCAAAACCCGCCTCTTGGCGGGTTTTGGGTTTAATGATCTCTTATCGTTAACCAGATTTGAAATTTTCGACATTTCGAAACGCCATTTGAATAGGTCAAAATGGCTGACCATAAATCACGCGATGGCCTCGTATCGACGAGCGAACATCGCATAATTTATAACGACACTTAATTCTATTCATCAGCCCGTAAAACGGGATTTTTTGAATAGAAAGGAGGTGATCCACGACCAGGTTCTCCTAGCCGTGCCTTGTTCATGTTTTTCCATCTCTTTCGAGTGGCATGGACTATATCTTCACCCCTCTCCACGCATGGGGAGGGGGCCGACGTGTAGTCTCTACG